>CAVFFR010000013.1:0-33949 GCA_963621875.1 Bacteroidaceae bacterium
GAATATGACAACACTTTTTAGAAAAAAGTTGTTGCATTGGCAATGAAAATTTTGCTGAATTACATTATACTATCGTTAAAGTAAAAAGTACTTGACAGTTTGCAATAATAAAGATAAAATATATAGAGATAAAATATATGCTAAAATTAAAAAGAAATAGATATATATTTTTATGCACATTGAAAATTTAATAGAAAGAGGTGTAATTATGGAATTAAGTATCATAATTAATATCGCCGTTTTTCTAGTCTCAGCAGTTATTTTTACCTTTGTTGGTGTTGCAATAAGAAAAAAGATCGCAGAATCAAAAGTTGGCAGTGCAGAAGACGAGGCTAAAAGAATAATAGAACTAGCACAAAAAGAAGCCGAAAATAAAAGAAAAGAAGAAATATTTAAGGCAAAAGAAGAAATTATTAATGCTAGAAAAGAACTAGACAAAGAGGTTAGAGAAAGAAGAGGCGAAGTTCAACAACAAGAAAGAAGACTATTACAAAAAGAAGAAAATCTTGAAAGTAAATTAGAACAAATGGAGAAAAAAGAAAAAGAAGTAGAAAACAGAAAACAAGAAGTTGAAGACAAAAAGAAAGAAATAGAGGAAACTCTAGACAAACAAATACAAGAACTTCAAAAAATTTCAGGATTATCTAAAGAAGCAGCTAAACAACAATTACTAGCAGAAATGGACAAACAATTAACTTTTGAAAAAGCTAATTTAATAAAATCAGCAGAAACAAAAGTAAAAGAAGAATCAGTTAAAAAAGCTAGAGAAGTAATAGGATATGCAATTCAAAAATGCGCAGCAGACCATACTGCAGAAACTACAGTATCAATTGTACCACTTCCAAATGAAGAAATGAAAGGAAGAATAATTGGTAGAGAAGGTAGAAACATTCGTACCTTAGAAACATTAACAGGAGTCGACTTAATAATAGACGACACACCAGAGGCTGTGGTTATTTCGGGATTTGATGCATTAAGAAGAGAAGTAGCAAGAATTGCATTAGAAAAATTAATGGAAGATGGAAGAATTCATCCAGCCAAAATCGAAGAAATGGTAGAAAAAGCTAAGGAAGAGGTTGCACAAACAATTAAAGATGAAGGAGAAAGAGCTTGCTTAGAAACAGGCGTGATAGGACTTCATCCAGACCTAATTAACTTGCTTGGAAAACTAAAATATAGGACAAGCTATGGTCAAAATGTACTAAACCATTCAATAGAGGTTTCTAACTTAGCAAGAATAATGGCAGATGAGTTAGGACTAGACCCAAAACTTGCAAGAAGAGCTGGACTTTTACATGATATAGGAAAAGCATTAGATCACGATATAGAAGGAACTCATGTACAAATTGGTGTAGATATATTAAAAAAATATAAAGAAAACCCATTAGTAATAAATGCGGTAGAAGCACACCACGGAGATACAGAACCACAAACTGTAGAAGCTGTATTAGTTGCAGCAGCAGACGCTATATCAGCTTCAAGACCAGGAGCTAGACGAGAAACACTTGAAAACTATATCAAACGACTTGAAAAACTAGAAGAAGTTGCAAGCTCATTTAAGGGAGTTGAGAAATCTTTTGCTATACAAGCTGGTCGTGAGGTTAGAATTATAGTAAAACCAGAACAAATTACAGATGCAGATATGACAATACTTGCAAGAGATGTAGCAAAGAAAGTTGAAGAAGAAATGGAATACCCGGGACAAATAAAAGTAAACATCATTAGAGAAACAAGGGTAGTAGATTACGCAAAATAAAATAAAGCTTTGGAGTAAAATCCAAAGCTTTTGTTTTTTTTTGTTACAAAAATGAAATAAAAACTTAATATAAATGCAATAAAAAAATATACTAAATAATGTATAATAAAAATGTATTATAGTATTTTGGAGAAAATTAAATGAATATAACGAAAGACTTAGAAAAAATAGGAATAATTCCGCTAGACAAAGTAAAAATAGAAGAAAAAAACTATATAGCAAAAAGCATCGCAGATAAATTGGCAACAAATATAAAAGAACTATCAGACTGCTACAATGAGCTATATATGAGAATGTTCAACTGTGATATGTATTATGCAAATGTAGACCCAAAGTTTAGAGGAGTATTCTATTATTATAAAAATAACACAATATACATAGATGAGAAAAAAGATTTATCAAACATAGATGCTTATTTAATACACGAGAATATACACTATTTACAAAACTTCGGGAAAATAAGCAAAAAAGGAAATAGAGCAGGAATATGCCAATTCCAAGAATTTAAAATATTTGCATTAGGAATAAACGAAGCAATAGTTCAATACATAACAGCAAAAGCCTTAGGTGGAACACTACATAGAACTAATAACGAAAAAATAACAATTTGTACAAACAGCGAAAATTATTATAAATATATGACAAGTTTAATAGCACAAATTTTATTTTTAATAGGAAACGAAGGAGCAGTAGAGAGCTGTATAAATAGCACGGACAAATTTGAAAATAAACTATATAACACATTTGAAGAAAACACAGAAAAAATAGTGAAGAACTTTGATGTAATCCTAGAAGAAAACAATAAAATTGATAGAAATGAAAATAAAATAATAGACATATATATGCAAACACAAGAATTAATTTATACAACATACTTCACAAAAATATACAAAAGACTAACTACTCCGCAAGAAGTAGATGAACAAGTAAAAAAATTAGAAGATTATGAAGATATGGTTGGAAGACTATTAGATACATCAAACGAAGAAAATAAGTTTACAAACTTTAAGAGTGAAATGAACGAAAAATATCTAAAAAAATATATAGAAGTAAATAGAAATCAATCTAAAAACACCTTAGCGGTAGTATATAAAAACAAGTTATATAGTTTATGGAACAAACTGGTTGAATTTATACAAAGAAAAACAACTAAAAACAAAACTGATTAAAACACACCCAAGAGGGATATCTCTCTTGGGTGAATATTTTTATAAAAAGAATTTCAAAAAGTTAAGAGTAAATATAGAAAGAGCAATCTTCCATACATTTCTAAAAGCCTTAACAACAACATTTTTTACAATTGATAAATTATAATCTTTTTTTACAGTCAAAGCTAAACAATTTGCAACTTCTGGATTTTGACTTTCTGTTTCAAGAGAAGATTCTTCTACATTTTCAGTATTATCTAAAGAAACATTTTCTATAATCTGCAAATCATCTTTATTTTCTATTAAATTATCCTGATTAGAATTATTTTCTTGTGTGTTATTATCAACATTTTCTTCTAAAATATCTGGTGTTTTAGATTCTAAATCAGTTTCGATTTTGTTTGATAAATCAACCATAACTGGAATCCTTCCTTTGTGTTATAACTAAATTATAACATAGTAAGACAAAAAGTCAATTAAAAACGGATAATTGTCGAAAAAAATCTATAAAAAAACAGAAAATTATGTAAATTTAACTTGAAAATTCAGGAAATTTATGATAATATAAATGCGTATTTTACTTGAAACATATTTATCCAAATTAGGAGTATTTTCCTAAGATTGGAATAATATGTAATATTAAGAAAAAACAGACATCTAGTAAAAAAATCAGAAAGGGGAGACCATGGTGAAAAAACTAAAACGAACCAAACTTTTAGCATTAACAATTATAGTATTAATGCTAGCAACGATTTTTCAATTGCCAGTAATGGCAGATACTAAAGATAATATAATTTTAGAAAAAGCAGATGGTTATTTAATTTATTACAAAGATATTTGCAATAACGAATTTGAATTTGCTTTTTCAAATGATTCAGCTGAAGATGTAGAAAACTTAGTTTTCAAGAGTTCAGCAAAAGACACAACATCAGAAGAAGCTTTAAACATAGCATATGTAGATCAAACATTAAAAAATACATACTTTAATGATGCAACAAAATCTACATATTTATGGATTAGAAATCTAAACGATGAAATGCTTGTAACTGCAGACAAAATAGATTTAAACGAAGCTTTAAATGATGATATGATCGAAGTTGTAAACAACACAACAAAAAGAATTAAAGTTGATACAACACAAACAAATCAAAAAGAAGAAATGATTGATGGAGTAAAAACAACAATAACAGTAGGAAAAGTTGT
This sequence comes from Bacteroidaceae bacterium, assembly GCA_963621875.1. Taxonomy (GTDB): domain Bacteria; phylum Bacillota; class Clostridia; order TANB77; family CAG-508; genus CAG-245. The sequence goes on from CAVFFR010000013.1 coordinate 4,108, forward strand.
AATAGACGAACCAAAACAAGATGCAAATTACTACTATCAATTAATTCCAGTAGATGCAGAAAATGTAGAAGCAACAGAATTATTTAACTTAGCAGAACAGTTAAAAACAGAAGTAACAGGAACATACGAGAGCCTAAGTTTAACTAAAAGATTTTATGACTTATACCAACAATTAATGCCAAACTCAAGAGGATGGACATTAGTAGAAAACAATGAAATTCTACAACCAGAAGAAGCAAGAAAAGATGACAAATATATAGTTTATCTTAAAGAAGAAACAGAACCAAACACATATGTAGTAGACGCAAAATTCTTAATATGTGATTATACACCAGATGAAGGTGTGGACCAAACTACTGTTGAAGAAATAGTTAAACTACCAGTTACATTTGATAGTGGAACAATACTATTTATCGCATTAGGAATTATAGTTTTAGCTTTAGTTATAGTTGCAATAATTAAGAGAACAAGCAAAAAAGACGAGAGCAAATAATTATGAAAAAGAAAATTTGTAATTTGATAATAATAATTTTAGTTATTGCTTTAATAGTAGTTATAGGAATGATAATCATTAGATATGGCAAGAGTTATCTAAACGAAAAAGAAATATCAAAAACATTAACAACTATTGAAGAAGAACTAAGCAATCAATCTTTAAACAATGAAAATAAAATGCTAGATGTTGAATATAAGGGATATAAAATAGAAGGAATAATAGAAATTCCAGAAATAAATATTAAATATCCAATAATAAACGAAACCAATGAAGAAACAATGAAAATCTCTGTTACAAAATTTAGTGGACCACAAGCAAATGAAATAGGTAACTATTGCATAGCAGGTCACAATAATAGAGATGGAACAATGTTTGGAAAAACTAGCCATTTAAAAATTGGAGATACCATAAAGTTAACCAATTTAAAAAACGAAACAATTGAATATAAAATATTTAAAATATATTCAATAGATCCAAGCGATGTAACATGTGCAAACAGTGTAGATCCAACAACAAGAGAGATAACACTAATCACATGTACAAATGGACACAAAAATAGATTGATAACTAAAGCAAGACAAATTATATAATTTTAAAAATGGGGGTAAAAAAATTGAAAGCAAGAATTAATTATAAGAGTAAGAAAACCATTATAATTATAGCAATAGCAGTAGTTTTATTAATAGCAGCAATTACAGGTACAGTTGCTTTTATTAAAGGTAATAATAATGCAGCAGCTGCTATGGAAAACACAGAAGTAACAGAACCTGCTAACAATGGAAATGACTCAAATAATAATGGTGGTGTAGAAAATCCAAATACACCAAACACAGACAATCCAGAGCAGATACCAATAATAGATGATAATCAAAATCCAACAACACCTGCTCAAAATGGAGACACAACAACAAATCCAGGAACAACAACTAACCAAGGTACAACAACTGGAACTACTACAGGAAATGCAGGAACTACAGTTCCAGATACAGAATATACACAAACAACAGTAGTAGAAAACCCTTGGAAAACAGAGGATATAACTTGGGCACCAATAAGCCTACAAGCAAGAACAGAAACAGCTGGTTTAAATATAAATACACCAGACCTAGAAGTAACAAAAACAGCATATGTAGGAAACCAAGAAATAACAGCAGAGCCAACTAATACAGTTGTACAATATGGACAAGAAATTACATATGTAATCAGAATTAAGAACACAGGCAATTTATTAACACCAACAATTCGTACAATTGACGCTATTCCAGAGGGAACAGAGCTTATAGAAAAAACAATTTCTGAAGGTGGAGAATTAGTAAACGGAAAAATTACTTGGAAGAATGTAATATCAGCAGGAGAAACTGTAGAATTATCTTTTAAAGTAAAAGTAATTAGTGAAAAAGAAATAACATTAATAAGCAATACAGCTAAAGTTAATGGAGAAGATACTCCTACCACAGAAACACCAGTTGTAACAACAGCAAAAGAGGCATACCTTGTAGTAGATGGCGAATTTGCTAAAGCAACAAGTGCAAAAGTTGGAGACACATTAAAATATGTAATTACAATAGCAAACAACTCTAATGTTCCAGGCAAGACAACAGTAACAGATATAATTCCAGATGGAACAACATTTGTAGAAAGAAGTATAAATGTAAATGATAAAAATACAGATTATACAGCAGAAAATTTAAAAGATGGAATAAAAGTTGAAGTACCAGCAAATGGAATGGCTACAGTAAGCTTTGATGTTGTAATAAATAAAGAAACAGCTACAGGAGAAGTTGTAAAAGAAGTAACAAATGCTGCAGTTGTTGGTGAAAAAGAAACACCACCAGCAATAACACCAGTTGCAAATATAACAGGAGCAAAATCTGTAGATAAATCAACAGCAAAAGTTGGAGATACATTAACATACACAATTACACTAACAAATAGCGGAAATGGTAATGGAACAGTAACAGTAACAGATGAAATTCCAGAAGGAACATCGTTAGTTGCAGGTTTAATAACAGGAAATGGAAGTTATAATGAAAAGAATAGAACAATTACATGGACAGATATAGAAGTAAAAGCAGGAGACACAGTAGAAGTTTCATTTAAAGTAATAATTAACAGCGACACAAAAACATCAGTAACAAACACAGCGGTAATAGATGGAAACAAACCAACAAAAGAAGTTGAAACAACAGTTGCAAACATCACAGGAGCAAAATCTGTAGATAAATCAACAGCAAAAGTTGGAGATACATTAACATACACAATTACACTAACAAATAGCGGAAATGGTAATGGAACAGTAACAGTAACAGATGAAATTCCAGAAGGAACATCGTTAGTTGCAGGTTTAATAACAGGAAATGGAAGTTATAATGAAAAGAATAGAACAATTACATGGACAGATATAGAAGTAAAAGCAGGAGACACAGTAGAAGTTTCATTTAAAGTAATAATTAACAGCGACACAAAAACATCAGTAACAAACACAGCGGTAATAGATGGAAACAAACCAACAAAAGAAGTTGAAACAAAAGTTGCAAATATTACAACAGTAAAAACAAGTGTAGGAGAACATGCTGATGGAACACCTGTAACAGATGAAAATCCATTACATGAATTAGATAAAATAACATATACATTAACTGCTACAAACAGTGGAAATGCAGAAGGAACAGTAATTTTAACAGATGCTATACCAGAAGGAACAACATTAAACTCAATAACAGGAGATGGAGTTGAATCAAATGGAACAATTACTTGGAATGTTGTAGTACCTGCTAAAGAAGGAGAAGTTGATGGTAAAGTAGAAGTTAGTTTCACGGTAACAATAAACCCATTTGAAAGTGAAACAAAGACAATTGTAAACGATCAAGCGAAACAAGATGGAAAACCTACAAATTCAACAACTGATACTGCTGAAAAGGTATATGTAGATATAACAGTAAATAAGACATGGGATGATAATGAAACACAAGCAAATAGAAGACCTTCACAAATTAGGTTTGAACTATATGATGATAACAGTACTCAACCGCTTACGCATTATGATATGAATACGACAAAGAGAGAAGATTCATGCACATTTGCAAAACAACCAAAATATAACTCAGATGGAACAACTATAACATACACAGTACAGGAAAAAGAGATTAACACAAATGACTTAAAATTCTATCAATCAGAACATTCAGAAAGTACAGATAATAATGGAAACAAAACATATAATTTCACAAACAAATTCCAAAAACCAATAGACACAAAGAAGGTTACAGTAACTAAAATATGGCAAGACAATAGTGATGCTGCACAAAAAAGACCAACTAGTGTAACATTGCAACTAAATAATCAAAATGTTGAACTAACATCAAATGATGCAGTATTAAATGATGGTAATACTTGGTCAACTGAAATGACTGTTGATGTATATAATGATAATGGAGAAGAAATTGAATACACAGCAACTGAAAGTGTAGTTCCACAATGGTATGAAAAAGCCGAACAAGGAACAACAGTAACAAATACATTCAAAGCTCCAACTGATATAAAATATGATATAACATTAACAAAAATTTGGTATGATAATAATAACGAAGCAAATAAGAGACCTACATCAGTTAAATTTGATTTATATAAAATTGATGTTGATGGAGAAACAGAAATATTAGTTGAGTCTGGTATTGAACTTAAAGGTAATAGCAACGAATGGACTATAACAGAAAATGTTCAAAAATATGATGAAAAGGCAAATGAAATAAAATATTTCGTAAAAGAAGAAGCAACAGGATCAATATTCTACATTAAAGATGATAAAGACCCAACAGATTTAACAATAACAAATAAATTTAGTGTTCCAGAAGATAAGGCAGTTGTATCTGTAAAAAAAGTATGGAACGACAATAATAACTTAGCAAAAAGAGAAACAGTAACTATTAGAGTTACAGGAAACGGTAAATCTCAAGATATAGTATTAACAAGTGAAAATGCAAATGCAACAGATGGTAATGTTTGGGAGAAAAACAATGTTAAAACTGACTTACTAAAATATGATAATTTGGGTAATGAAGTAAAATACACATTTGACGAAGTAAATATCCCTGATGGATATATAAAAACAGTAAATGACAATGAAATAACAAACTCATTACCAGGAATTAAAGTAACAAAAACTGTTAGCAAAGTACAAGACATAGATGCTAAAGAGATGAATGGAATAACTGTAAAGAAAGATGATGTAATTGAATATGAAATCACTGTTGAAAATATTGGAACAATTCCATTAAATAATCTAAAAGTTACAGATAATCTAAATGTATATTTGGATAAAGATCATCCAGAAACAACAACAAATGTATTAGCAGAAAATGAAACTTTAAATGCAAACGAAACAAAGACATATACTGTATATTATAAAGTAACAGCTGAAGATGCTAAATCAGGTTCACAATTATTAACAAATACAGCAACAGCAAATGCAAAATATACAGACAGCAATAATAAAGAACAAACTGTAGAAGATAAAGATAATGCAGATGTTACAATACAAGATATGCCAGGAATAGAAATCATTAAAACTCAAAAGGTTAATGGTAATGATGCAACTGATGCAACTAAGGTACAACCAGGTGACGAAATAGAATATACAATCACAGTAACAAATACAGGAAATACAGTATTAAATGAAGTAACAGTAACAGATTCAATGAGTACAAAAGAAGGATTTGAAATTACAAAAGGAAGTTTAAATATTGGAACATTAGGAATAGCACCTAATAACATTGCAACAATAACAGCAAAATATACAGTGCAAGAATCTGATATGAAAGAAACAGAAAGCAAAATTGAAAATGTAGCAACAGTAGTAAAAACATCACCTTCAACAGAGCCAAAGAAATCTGAAGTAGATGTTACTACAATTGCATGGAAAGCAGATATAACATTATCAAAATCTGGTGAATTAGCAGATGGTACAGATGCTAATGGAAGTACAGTTGAGTATGGAGAAAAAATAACATATGTATTATCAGCAAAAAACGACGGTAATGCAACAGGAACAGCAACAATAAAAGATTCTACACTAAAGACACTTATAGATGAGAACAAAGTTAAAGATGTTACAAAAATTATAATAAAAGACTACGATGATAATGGAAATGCAAGAACAACGGAAAAAGATTATAATGAGGTAATTAGTGGAGTTAAAGTAAATGTTCCAGCAGGAAAAACTGCTACAGTAGAGTTTACCGTTACAGCAACTGCAAAACCAGGCGATTCTATAAGCAATGGAGTTGAAGGAGGAAATACAGAAGTAGTTACTCCAGTGGTTAAAACAATAAAAACGAAATCAAATACTGGAAATGTTGTTGGAGCAAACTATGTATTGATAATTGATACTTCATCGAGTATGAAAAAAAACATTGATAGCTCAACAACAAGAATATCTGCTGCCCAGGAAGCTATTAAAGATTTAGCTAAATTCTTATTTGAAAATGACCCTGAAACAACATCAAAACTTTCAATTGTACAATTTAATTCAGATTCAGAGGTTGCAGATGTAGAAGGCCAAACTGTATTTGGAGCAAGCGATTATAAAAATCGTAAAATTGATCAACTTATAAAAAATATAACTATAAGTAGAGGAACTAATATACAGGCAGGATTAGAAAAAGCTGGAGATTTATTATATAATACTTCTACAGGAATACATGCAAAAGGATTAACAACTAATAGCAAAGATGTAATAATTCTGCTATCAGATGGAGAACCTAGTAAGGGAGAGAGATCAGCTGACGGACTTGGAAAGATTGCTAAAGAACAATTAAATCAAAAAGGCGACAATATTACAAACGATATATATTGTATAGCTTTTGGAAATGAAATAAGTACGGAAACATTACAGCAAATATCTTCAGGTAAGGTATACTCATCTACTAATAAAGAAAGTCTTTTTGAATCATTTAAAAATATTATTTATGAAGCAGAAGATCCAGTAGAGAAAACATTAGCACAAACAACACAAGTTATTTATACTGGAGAAAAAGAAATATCAAGTGATAAAGCTGTTACAATAACTTATGATGGACAGGAAGATCCACTAGAATATGTAATAACACAAGAAGGTACTACCGAAGACGGTGTACTAACATATAAGAAAGAAGATGATGGAAAATATTCATTAACCTTTAATTTGACAGATGCACTACTTGACAAGAATAATATTGTGATTACGTATTATGTGAAATAATAAAAAAATATGGGCTAGAAATAGCTCATATTTTTTGTGTAAATAATAAGAAAAAGACTTTATATTATGCTTTTTATAAATATTACTGAATAGATATATCATAACCTACTGAGTCAGACAAATCGTTAGTACATAAAACCTTATAAATACTGCTAGAATGTGCTGGAATATTTGGAATAGTTAAAGGCATACCAAATAATATATTTCCAGTACTATTCAAGGAATAAAAATGAGCATTTGCTTCAGAGAAATCAGTATCAGAGACATTTTCAAATGATATTTCGATAAGTGATGCTCCACTCTCAAAAGATTTTATATGTATATTCTTAATGATAATAGAATTAGAACCATTAACGAATTTTGAATCATTTAAATTTGTAGAAACTGAAAAAACAGCAGTATCATCAGATTTATTATCAAATAAATTAAGAAGATTTGGAAAATATCTATAAGTTAAAAAAGCCATAAAGAAAATAATAAACAATAATAAAAACGCAAAAATAAAGACTTTATAATGATCTTTTTTTGCAACAGCGTGTTTCCCTTTACTATGTTCTTTTTTTGCCATATATTTCCATCTCCTTTAACCTATACAATGATACAGCAAAAATGCAGTAAAGTCAATTAAAAAGTATAGCTAAATAATAAAAAGAAGAAAAAATCACAAAAATGTAAAATCATTCAAAAACCTTGCAAAAATGTGATTTTAGAGTATAGTTAATATAGAAAGCAGTATATTATTAATAGGAGATAATTATTTTGAAAAGGTTTATAATAGAGAAATTAATAGAGTGGAAAGACAGCAAATATAGAAAACCATTGTTTTTAAGTGGAGCAAGACAAGTAGGTAAAACCTATATTTTAAAACAATTTGGAGAAGAAAATTACGAGGGAGTTGCATATTTCAATTTTGACCATGACGAAGATTTGTATAATTTATTTGAGAATACAAAAGATCCAAAAAGAATATTAGAACAATTAGCATTTATATATGGCAAGGCAATTATGCCAGAAAAAACATTAATAATATTTGACAAAATACAAGAATGTCCAAATGCACTTAATTCATTAAAGTATTTTTATGAAGAAGCAAATGAATACCATATAGCCTGTGCAGGAAGTTTGTTAGGAATCCGATTATCACATACATCGTTCCCAGTTGGTAAAGTGGACTTTTTAAATATGTATCCAATGTCTTTTAGTGAGTTTTTAATTGCAGACAATGCACAAAATTTGGTAGATTATATGAAATCATTGAAGAAAATAGAACAAATACCAGATATATTCTTTAATCAATTGAGCGAAAAACTAAAAGCATATTTTATAATTGGCGGAATGCCAGAAGCTGTTAATGCCTGGGTAAATGAAAAAGATATGGAACTTGTGAACAAAATACAAGAAAATATACTAAGTGCATATGAAAGCGACTTTTCAAAACATACACAAGACAGTGAAGCCAATAAAATTTCATTAATTTGGAACAGCATTCCATCACAACTTGCGAAAGAGAATAAGAAATTAAATATAACAGGATATAATATGGTGGGAGGAATAGCATCATCTTATGTAAGAATATAAATAATTGCCAGAATTATGGAACAATAGAAATAACTGGTGCAGCATATCAATATGCTGGTATTGGAGGAATTGTAGGAGTCGTAAACAAGTTAAATACAGAAGTAATAATAGAAAATTGCACAAATTATGGCGAAATAAAAGGAACAAATTGTTTAGGAGGAATAACAGAAACATCTACAGGTAATACAATTATAAAAAACTGCGTAAACTATGGAACAATAAATAATTCGATCACTCAAATAACGGCTGGAGGAATTTCAGGATGGCAGAGAGGAGGAACATTAAAAATACTAAATTCTTGCAACAAGGGATCTATATATGGAAAAGGAGGAATAATAGGATATGTTGGAGGACCTGGTTGGGGTGCAATACTGAATACTTCTATAAATAATTGCTATAATATTGGAGAAATAAAAACTAGTGGAGTAGCTGGTGGAATAGTAGGAACGCAGGAGACTGTAGCAGCTCAAAATTATTTATATATAAACAATTCATATAATACAGGAAATATGACTGGTAACACGGTAGGCAATATTATTGGAACAATAAATTATAATAGTTCTACAGATACGAAAACAGAATTTACAAATGTGTACTATACTTTAGAAAAACCAATAGAAACAGGAACACTAACCAGTGGAGAAGCGACATTAAAAAGTGAATCGGAGATAAAAAGCCAAACATTCGTCGATTTACTAAACGCAAACATAGGAACAAACACAGACTGGAAAAAATGGAAATTAGGAACTAACGGTTATCCAACATTTTTGGATTAAGAAATATATAATTATATAAAAAATAACAAAACATGAAATCGTGTGTCGAAACTTGACACACGATTTTTCTGGACAAGGAGAGGGTTACAAGGTATAATTAGAATGCTAAATAAAATCATAAGTTTTAATTATTGTACAAAAAGTATTGCTAAAAATTAAAAAATAGCATATAATAAAGTAAGGAAAGTAAGGAAAAAGAAAGGACGTGATTTTATGGAATTAGCAAAAGTAACAACTAAAGGACAGATAACAATTCCGAAAGCCATAAGAGAATTATTAGATTTAAAAGAAGGAAGTAAAATTATATTTATACAAAAAGGAAAGGATGTAATTATAAAAAATTCGTCAATGTTGGCACTAGAGAAAATACAAGATGCTTTTGAAGGAGAAGCTGAACGACTTGGATTAAAAACAGAAGAAGATGTAGTGAAGATGATAAAAAAATCAAGAAAAGAAAGAAAGAAGGACTAGAATGAGAGTAATGCTAGACACAAATATTCTTGTTTCAGCATTTATATTAAAAAGCAAAAAACTAAATGAATTAATTTTTAAACTTTCAAGAGAACACGAAATAGTAATCTGCACATATACAATAAGTGAATTAGAAAATTTAATAGATACAAAGTTTAATGTGGATTTAAAAGAGCTTGAAGAATTTTTGAAAAATTTTCAATTTGAATTGGTCCATTCACCAACTAATGTAAAAAGAAAACTATTCAATATACGAGACAATGATGACTATATTATTTTACACACAGCGGTAATTTCTGATGTGGATGTTTTTATAACAGGAGATAAAGATTTTGAAGATGTAAAGATAAGTAAGCCTAAAATAATGAGTGCTTCAGAATTCTTAGAAAAATATTAATTATAGAAAACTAATAAAACAAAGAAAGTTTTGTTAGTTTTTTATTGTAGGAAAATAAAAATTTTTAATTAAATATGCAATTTAATTAAAAATTCCATACCCAATATATAGCATACCTCTAAGAAAAAATCAATACCCGTAAATTTTATAAAATTAAAAGGCGAAAAACTTCAAAATTGTAAATCACTAGAACGACAATAATCTTAAGGATTCTTCATTTTTATTAAATTGCATATTTAATAAAAAAACAAAAGGAGAAATTTGGTATGAAAAAAATGAAAGAGAAAAAAGGAATAACATTAATAGTATTGGTTGTTACAATAGTAATAATATTAATACTAGCAGGAATAACAGCAGGAATGGTAACAAGTGATAATGGAATATTAAAAGAAACCAAGAGTGCAAAGATACAAGCAGAGATAGATAATGAAAAAAGTATAGTAGAAAGAGCAAAAATGCTAACAATGATGAGAGATAAAAGTGGAAAGGTAACTATGGCAGTCTTTGAACCAGCATTAAAAGATGAGGCGGGAACAAATCCAACAGAAGTAAGTGGTGCAGGAGATACAATAGAAGTACTTTTTACAGATTCAAATAGATATTATGAAGTAGACAAAGATGGAAATGTTAGCGAACCGCAAGAAGTAGTAAAAGACGAATATGCAGGAGATATAACCAAAGGTGGAAGATGTGACGGAAGCGAAGAAAAACCATATGAAATAAGTTGCATAGAGGATTTAGTAGCTTTTTCGAATATGAGTAATGGAATGGGAATAAAATTAGAAGATGGAAAAACAGTGGAAATAACTAACGGAAATAATTTTGATGGAAAAAATATAATTTTGACAAAAAACTTAAATTTTAAATCTAAATATTCATATGATGATTGCACAAGGATAGATTTTGGAGATTTAAATGACGATGGGACAATAGAAAATATAAAAACAGAATTGACTAAAACAAATGATACTTGTAAAGGTTTTTATCCTATATCTATACATGAAGATGGATTTAAGGGAACTTTTGAAGGAAAAAACAATTGCATTAGTGGACTTTATATAAAACAAAGTTATGAGAGTATTCAATATTATAAGTATTGTGGATTTATAGGAGTAAATAGCGGAATAATAAAAAATTTTAATATAAAAAATAGTAAAATAGAAGGATATAATATAGAAACAGGCACTATATGCGGTCGTAATGCAGGAGTTATTTATAATTGTATTAATAGAGCTGACGTTATATCGAATCATAGTGCAGGTGGAATAGCTGGACGAGGAAGTGGAAAATTTATACAATGTGGCAATTATGGAAATATATCTTCTACGGGAAATAACGTACGGAGGAATATTTGGCAGAGAGTATACAGATACAACGGAAATTGACAGATGCTTTAATAAAGGAAAAATAGAAGGAAAATCTTTGGTGGGAGGATTAGCCGGACATATAGATTGTTGGCATGATGATATTATTACTATAAAAAATTCTTATAATTTAGGACAAGTGATTGCAACACTAACAGTTGCTGGTATTGTATGTGATGATGGAAGAGATGCTAATTTATTCATAAAGAATGTTTATAATGCAGGAAAAGTGACACAAAAAGACGATAAAGGAAAGTCATATGCAATATCGGGAATGGGAGAATTAAACAATGTATTTTTCTGGGATAGTTGTGGTGCTAAAAATATGAGTAAAGGTATAGCAAAGAAAAAAGATGATATGAAAAAAGAAAATATAATAGAATTATTGAATAACGATTTGGAAACAAGGATATGGATTAAAGATATAAAGAATATAAATGAGGGATTTCCAGTTTTGAGTTGGCAGTAGGAACTAACGGTTATCCAACATTTATTGACTAATAACTATTGCTTTTTTTGCAAATATGTGGTATCATAGATAATGTGTAAAAATACCTTATACTTAGTTTTAGGAAAAAACACCACTAAGACTCAGTTTAAGGCTAATAAGTTATCAGGAGGTGTAAAAAATGACAAAGGAAAGAAAACAAGAAATCATCGAGACATATAGAAGAGATGAAAAAGACACTGGTTCTCCAGAAGTTCAAATAGCTCTTTTAACAGAAAGAATCAATGATTTAACAGAACACTTGAAAACACATAAAAAAGACAATCATTCAAGAAGAGGTCTTTTACAAATGGTTGGTGCAAGAAGAAGCTTGTTAAATTACCTAGTAAAGAAAGATGTTCAAAGATATAGAGACATCGTTGAAAAATTAGGACTAAGAAAATAATAACATTTAGGGCGTTTTACAAGTTTAAAGCGCCCTTTTACACAATAATAAAACAATACTTAAATTAGAAGTAGCTTGTATAAAATACTATAAAAAAACTATAATATTTTATAGAGGTTACAATCTAATACAAGTATTGCTAAAACAAAAAAGGAGAGGAAAATATGTATAAAAAATTTGAAACAGAACTAGCAGGAAGACCACTTGTAGTAGAAACAGGTAGAGTAGCAGAATTAACAAATGGAAATGCCATAATTCATTATGGAGATACAGTTGTAATGGTAAATGTTACAGCTTCAAAAGAACCAAAAGAGGGAGTAGATTTCTTCCCATTATCAGTAGACTATGAAGAAAAATTATATGCAGTTGGAAAAATTCCAGGAAGCTTCCAAAAAAGAGAAGGAAAGCCAGCAGATAAAGCAATTTTAACATCAAGAGCAATAGATAGACCAATAAGACCTTTATTTCCAAAGGATTTTAGAAATGATGTATGTGTTGTAGCAACAGTATTATCTGTTGAGCAAGACAATAGTCCAGAAGTATGTGCAATGATAGGTGCATCAGTAGCACTTTCAATTTCAGACATACCATTTGCAGGACCAACAGCAGCAGTAAGTGTAGGATACGTGGATAATCAAATTGTAATTAATCCAACAGTTGCACAAAGAGAGAAAAGCAGATTAAAATTAACAGTTGCAGGAACTTTAGAAAAAGTTACAATGATAGAAGCAGGAGCTGATGAAATTCCAAACGATACAATGCTTGAAGCAATAAAAACAGGACACGAAGAAATTAAAAAGTTATGTGCATTTATAAAAGGAATTGAAGAAGAAGTAGGCAAACCAAAATTTGAATACATATCATTTGCAACAAACCCAGAGGTATTTGCAGAAATAGAAACAAACTTCAAAGAGAGAATGTATAATGATGTACAAGCTCAAGACAAAGAAGTAAGAGATGCGAATATGGAAACATTAGCAACAGATATTCAAAACTACTTTGTAGAAAAATATGGAGAAGAAGAAACAGAAAACAAATCAGCAGATATAGCAGCAAGTATACACGATTTAGAAAAACAATGTGTAAGAGAAATGATACTAAAAGAGCATAAACGTCCAGATGGAAGAAAAATAGATGAAATAAGACCACTTTCTTGTGAAGTAGGAGTATTACCAAGAGTACACGGAAGTGCAATATTTACAAGAGGACAAACACAAGTATTATCAGTAGTTACACTTGGAACAAAATCAGAAGAACAAGAACTAGATGGATTAGATGAACAACAATCAAAAAGATATATGCACCAATACAATTTCCCTTCATATAGCGTAGGCGAAGCAAGACCTTCAAGAGGGCCAGGAAGAAGAGAAATAGGACATGGAGCATTAGCAGAAAAAGCACTAGTTCCAGTAATTCCATCAGAAGATGAATTCCCTTATACAATAAGAGTTGTATCAGAAGTATTATCTTCAAATGGCTCAACATCACAAGCAAGTATATGTGGAAGCACATTAGCATTAATGGATGCTGGTGTTCCAATTAAAAAACCAGTAGCAGGAATATCAACAGGACTTGTAACATCAAAAGAAAATCCAGATGATTATATAATGCTTACAGACATTCAAGGAATAGAAGATTTCTTTGGAGATATGGATTTTAAAGTTGGTGGAACAAAAGATGGTATAACAGCAATACAAGTAGACATTAAAAACGATGGTTTAACATATGATATTATTAAACAAGCATTTGAAAGAACAAAAGTAGCAAGAGATTATATATTAGACGAAATAATGTTAAAACAAATAGCAGAACCAAGAAAAGAATTATCAAAATATGCACCAAAAATAATTACAACAACAATTAATGTAGACAAAATAAAAGATGTAATCGGACCTGGTGGAAAAATGATAAACAAAATAATAGATGCAACAGGTGTTAAAATAGACATAGAAGAAGACGGAAGAGTTTGCATTTATACAGATGATCAAGAAGCAGGAAATAGAGCATTAAAGATGATAGAAGATATTGCAAAAGATATAGAAGTAGGAAAAATCTATGACGGAAAAGTTACTAGAATAATGAACTTCGGAGCTTTTGTTGATATTGGCGGAGGAAGAGAAGGATTACTACACATATCAAAAATTTCAAACAAAAGAGTAGAAAAGGTTGAAGACGTACTAGCTGTTGGAGACGAAGTAAGAGTAAAAGTTTATGAAATCGACAGCCAAGACAGAATTAACTTAACTATGAAAGATTTAGAAGAAAACAAAGAAGTAGAAGAGTAATTTTAAATAGAGGAAGGAAAAATGAAATATTTATATATAATACAGCAAGCAATGGTGTGGATATTAACAATATATTGGATATATCAGCTAATTGTAAGCTTGTGTTCACTAGTAAAATTAAAAGATAAACCATTAATTGTAGATAAAAAACATAAATTTATGGCTATATTGCCAGCTCATAATGAGGAAAATGTTATTGGAAACTTGATAGAAAGTTTAAAAAATCAAGACTATCCAAAAGAACTATTAGATATTTATGTAATAGCAGACAACTGTACAGATAATACAGCAAAAATAGCAAAGGAAGCAGGAGTAATTGTATTAGAAAGAAAAGAAGATGATCCAGCAAAGAAAACAAAAGGAGCAGCACTTCAATGGTTTTTAAAACAAAAAATAGAAGAAAATGCTGATTACGATGCTTTCTGCGTATTTGATGCGGACAATATAGTAGACAAAAACTTCTTTAATGCAATGAACAAAAAACTTTGTCAAGGTGAAGAAGTCGTACAAGGATACAGAGATATTAAAAACCCTACAGATAGCTGGGTATCAGCAGGATATGCAATATTTTATTGGACAATGCACAGATTCTACCATTTAGCTAGATATAATTTAGGATTATCAGCTCTTTTAAATGGAACTGGATTTATGGTTAAATTTGACCTAATAAAACCAACAGGATGGAACACTAATACTCTAACGGAGGATATAGAATTTTCTTTAAAACATATAATACAAGGTAAAAAAGTTGGATGGGCAACAGATGCAATAGTGTATGACGAACAGCCAGTGGGATTTAAGCAATCATGGTCACAAAGGTCAAGATGGACAATTGGACATATACAATGCTTACAAGAATATACAAAGCCATTAGCGGGAGCAGTTAAAGAAAATAAAACTTTAATGAACTTTGACGGATTACTATATATGCTTGGAAGTATCCCAATGTTTATAATGACAATAGTATTGGTAATATTGAACTTTGTAATGTATATATTTGGTGGAATGAATGTAACAGATCTACTAATAAACTGCTTAAAATACATTTTTCCAACATTTTTCTTACCAATATTTGTTGGAATAATAATAATGATAATAGACAAAAAGCCAATAAGACCTATGATTAAAGGATTAGTACTATTCCCATTATTTTTGGGTTCTTGGTTATTAATAAACTTTAAATGTTTATTTATAAGAAATACAAAATGGGAGAAAATAGAACACGTAAGAGATATAAAAATCAAAGATGTAGCATAATAAAAACTGCTAACAATCTACAAAGGATTTTGTTAGCAGTTTGCATATATTTGATATGACAAATAAGTTGATTAACATAAACACAAGTAAAAAATAGTTGACAAAATACGCAAAATTAATTATAATAATAATGTAGTAAAAATATTGGGAGAAAAAAATGGCTAAAATTTGGAAAAAATTATTAATGGCAATATTAATAATAGCTTGCTTGTTTAATATAGTAAACAAAATAGTAAAAAAATATTCTTTAAGACAAGAAATAGAAAGTTCTATACAATATATGCAACAAGCAAACGAAAATAATGATATTGAACAAAATAAATAAAATTAACACTTGAAAATATAATAATATTATGTTATTATAATAGATAGTAGTTTTATAAAAAAGGGAGAGGTGAATTAACAATGAAAGAAGGAATACATCCAAATTATGCAGAAACAACAATCACATGTGCATGTGGTAATGTTATAGAGGCGGGATCAACAAAGAAAAATATGAAAGTTGATGTTTGCTCAAAATGTCATCCATTCTGGACAGGTAACTTAAAAAGAGAAACAACAGGTGGTAGAGCAGACAGATTTAAAAAGAAATATGGAATTCAATAATTTAAATATATTAGAAGGAGTAAACATATGTGTTTATTCTTTTTAATTTTTGCAATAAAAAACGAAATTTGTCGAACGATTATAATTAAAGTTTACTAAAAAGTATTGAATATTTTTATAAATATAGTATAATGTATTATAGTGGAGATTTCATAGAACACAACCTTTAAAAGTTGGAAGGTAATCCAAAAGATTACGAAAAAACACAGGCAGTGGGAATGCCTGTGTTTTTCTTATCGAAATAAATCGATAAGTTCTTTGAGTACTTTACCAATCTTTAAGAAATACTTAGATACAATAAGTAAACTATGTAAGAACTTAAACGGTCTTTTTGTACTCTTCTTCCTGCGTTTAGGAGATTTCATATACTCACCTCCTTTTTATTGGAATAACATAATTATATAACATAAAAAGAATAAAGTTTGTCACAATTTGGAATCTGGTTAAAAAAATTTTCTTATATTTTGTGTTGAAAATTCAGACAAAATGTAATATAATGTTAGAAAATGAGCAAAAATGAAAGGTAAGCATATTATGCAAAAAGAACAAGAAATAAATTATACAGAAAAAGTTAATAAAATAAATACAGGGAAAAATTTAAAATATTCAATATTAACAATGGGATGCCAATTAAATGAAAACGATTCTGAAAAAATCGCAGGAATGGCGGAACAAATGGGATATACCAAAACAGATGACATTTCTCAAGCAAATCTAATAATATTTAATACTTGTTGTGTTAGAGAAAATGCAGAAGACAAGTTATTTGGTAAACTAGGAGAAGTAAAAAAATATAAAGAAGCCAATGGTACAATAATTGCCATTGGAGGTTGTATGATGCAAGAAAAACACATTGTAGAAAAGCTAAAAAAGAGCTATCCATTTTTTGATATAGTGTTTGGAACACATACATTACATACATTCCCAAAAGATGTATATGAAGTTATACAAAATAAAGGAAGAATAGAAGATATACTAGACATAGATGGAGAAGTAATAGAAGGATTACCGATAAAAAGAGAAGATAATATAAAAGCCTCTGTTTTAATTATGAATGGTTGTAACAATTTTTGTACATATTGTATAGTTCCATATGTTAGAGGCAGAGAAAGAAGCAGAAAAGCAGAAGATATTATAGCAGAAGTAAAATGCTTGGCAAAAGAGGGATACAAGGAGATTACTTTACTTGGACAAAATGTTAATTCGTATATGAGAGTCGAAAGAGAAAAAGGCAAAGATGTAGGAAAAATAAATTCTTTTGCTAAGCTTTTAACAGAGATAAATAAAATAGAAGGAATAGAAAGAATAAGATTTGTTTCACCTCATCCAAAGGACTTTACAGATGATGTAATAGAAGCAATAAAAACTTGTGATAAAGTGTGTAAAATAATACATTTACCACTTCAATCAGGCAGTACTGATGTTCTAAAAAAAATGAATAGGAAATATACAAAAGAACAATATTTAGAACTAGCACAAAAAATAAAAAAAGAAATACCAGAGATAGTATTCTCAACAGATATAATAGTTGGATTCCCAGGAGAAACAGAAGAAAACTTTGAAGATACTCTTGATGTAGTAGATAAGATTTGTTTTGAACAAGTTTATATGTTTATATATTCGAGAAGATTTGGAACTCCAGCAGACAAAATGGAAGATCAAATTCCAGAAGAAATTAAACATAAAAGATTTGATAGACTTAAACAATTAGCAGAAAGTCAAGTACAAAAAAATAATGAAAAATATGTTGGAACAATGCAAAAAGTTTTAGTAGAAGGAAAAAGTAAGACAAATGAAAATATGCTTACAGGAAGAACTTCTACTAATAAAGTTGTTAATTTTGCAGGAACAGAAGATTTGATAGGAAAAATAATAGAATTAAAAATTGTATCAGAACATATGTGGTATTTAAAAGGAGAAAAATAATATGGCAGAATATTCACCAATGATGCAACATTATCTCGAAACAAAAGAAAAATATAAAGACTGTATTTTGTTTTATAGATTAGGCGACTTTTATGAAATGTTTTTTGATGATGCTATAAATGTTTCAAGAGAACTAGAATTAACACTAACAGGAAAAGACTGCGGACAAGAGCAAAGAGCTCCAATGTGTGGGATCCCTTATCACGCCGCAGAAAACTACATATCAAGACTAGTTAGCAATGGACACAAAGTTGCAATATGTGAACAACTAGAAGACCCAAAACAAGCAAAAGGAATAGTAAAAAGAGATGTAATAAGAATAGTAACACCAGGAACAGTAACAGAAACAAATCTTTTAGAAGAAAAAAGAAATAATTATATAATGAGCATATTTCAAAAAGGTGTGTTTTTTGGAATTGCTGTATGTGATATATCAACAGGAGATTTTTATGCATCAGAAATAAAGGAAGAAAACAATTTTGAAAGATTGCTTGATGAAATATCAAGATATGCACCATCTGAAATCATAGCAAATGAAATGCTCTATAATTGCAGTGAAGAAATAAGTAAAATAAAAGAGAGGTTTGATGTATATATTTCGACGGAAGAAGAAAAAAAATTCAGCGAAGAAATAGACAACTTGTATAATCAATATGAAGTACTTTGTGACAACGGAGAAAATTTAAAAGATTTAGACCAAAGATTATTTGCTGTATCTGCAATAAACGGGCTTATACAATACATAGAAGATACACAAAAAACAAAATTAGAACATATAAATAAAATTATAATATACACAATAACAAAATATATGGCATTAGATATTAATGCAAGAAGAAATCTAGAGCTAACAGAAAAACTAAGAGATAAATCAAAAAAAGGAACTCTTTTGTGGGTATTAGATAAAACAGTGACATCTATGGGAGGCAGACTCTTAAGAAGATGGATTTCTGATCCATTAATAGATGTATTTGAGATAAATAACAGATTAGATGCAGTAAAAGAATTAAAAGAAGATGTAATAATGAGAGGAGAGCTTGTATCTAGCTTAAAAGGAGTTTATGATATAGAAAGACTAGCTGGAAAAGTATCGTATGGAAGTGCAAATGCAAGAGATTTAAACTCATTAAAAGCATCTGCAAAAAAAATACCAGAAATCAAAAAATTGTTTGAGAATTCAAAATCAAATATGCTACAAAATCTGTACCAAGATTTAGATGAACTAGAGGACATATATACATTAATCGAAAATGCAATAATAGAAGATCCACCAATTAGTGTAACGGAAGGTGGAATAATAAAACTTGGTTACAATTCAGAAATAGATGAACTAAAAACTGCGATGATAGACGGAAGAACTTGGCTTGCAAAACTAGAAGCAACAGAAAAAGAACAAACAGGAATAAAAGGTTTGAAAATAGGCTATAATAAGGTATTTGGGTACTACATAGAAGTTACAAAGTCAAATTTATCACTAGTTCCAGATAGATATATAAGGAAACAAACACTAACAGGTGGAGAAAGATATATTACAGAAGAACTAAAAGAACTAGAAAGCAAAATTTTAGGAGCAGAAGAAAAGGTTGTATCGCTTGAATATAAATTATTTACACAAATAAGAGAGCAAATAAAATCTCAAATACAAAGAATACAAAAATCTGCAATGGTAATATCAAGGCTAGATGTTTTAGCATCTTTTGCGACTATTGCAGAAGACCTAAATTACTGTATGCCACAAGTTGATAATAGTGGAATTATAGACATAAAAGATGGAAGGCATCCAGTAATAGAAAAAATGCTTCCAGCAGGAAGCTTTGTAGCTAACGACACTTATATGGACAAGGACGAAAACAGATTATCAATAATAACAGGACCAAATATGGCTGGTAAATCAACATATATGAGACAAGTAGCCTTAATAACACTAATGGCTCAAATCGGTAGTTTTGTACCAGCAACATCTGCTCATATAGGAATAGTTGACAAAATATTTACAAGAGTTGGAGCATCTGACGACTTAAGTATGGGACAAAGTACCTTTATGGTAGAAATGATGGAAGTTGCAAATATTTTAAAAGAAGCAACAGAAAAAAGTTTAGTTATACTTGATGAAATAGGCAGAGGAACATCTACATATGATGGACTTTCAATTGCTTGGGCAGTAGCGGAATATATAGAAGATAAAGAAAAATGTGGTGCAAAAACATTATTTGCAACTCATTATCACGAGCTAACAGGGCTGGAAGATAAGCTAGAAGGGGTTAAAAATTATTCAATCGCTGTAAAAGAAAAAGGAGAAGACGTAATTTTCTTAAGAAAAATAGTTACAGGTGGAACAGATGAAAGCTATGGAGTTCATGTTGCGAGACTTGCTGGTGTTCCAAAAGTTGTAACACAAAGGGCAAATGAAATATTAAAATCTATAGAAAGAAAAAATGTACTAACAAACAAAAAAGTAGAAAAAGGATCAAACAAACAAGTTTCGGGACAGCTTGATATGTACAACTTTAAATTAGCAAAAATTGCACATGAATTAGATAAGATAAATGTAAACGAACTAACTCCAATTGATGCATTAAATACACTTGTAAAGATAAAAGAAGATTTAAAATAAAAAAATCTTAAAAATATTTAAAAAATAGCAAGTATTTTCTTGCTATTTTTTTCATTCTAGTGTAAAATATTACTTGAATGATATTAAATAGAAATAATATGAAAAAATAGAAAGGGATAAATATATGAAAAAAGTAATCACGATAATAGCAATAATTATTTGTATTTTTACAGGTGCAACAGTATATGCTACAAATGAAGTTACTGAAATAAAACAAGGTACAACAGGAAAAATAATAGAAATAAAAGACAAAGAAATGAAAACACTACAAGATTATAGAGAAGCATATGGATCTGATTCATATGGATTAACGGCATTTTTGTTAAATAAAGTAAGAATTTATAGTATACCTTGTGGATTTGTAACAATAATTATAGGAGCAATATATCAGTATATTATTGGACTAAAGAAACTAGACACAAGAGATAAAGGTTTTGGACTTATTATTGCAAGTGTAACTTTAATAGTAATATGTCAAGTATTACCACTTGTTTTTGCAATAGTAGTAAAAGGTTGGAGGGGTTAAACTAATGAAAGTTTTATTCGCTGTAAATAATGAAAAAATTTCGTCTGCAATTATAAAGAAATATCAAACTATGTATAAAGAAATAATTTCATATAAAAATGTATATTTTTTCAATGCGATAATAAAAGAATTACAAAAAGATAAATCTTATGACAGGATCATAATAGGAGAAGATTTAGAACCATATGCAAACAATAATTATGAAGTTATCGACAATTTTTTGTTTGATAAGCTTGATAGTATAAGTGATGAGGCTTCAAATAGCAGAGAAGGAGATATTCCAATCATCCTAATAGGAGCAGACAGAAGAGAAAAAGGATGTGCGATACTTGTAAAACTATTTGGTATAGGAATATATAATATGCTAATGGGACAAGATAGAAGCATTGAAAATGTATGTAGATTAATAGCTCAACCTCGCACTAAAAAAGAAGCCAAAGTTTATTATAAAATAGAATCAGATGATGTAGATTATCAACTAGTGGATCCAGATAGTGTTAGTGAAACAGAAATACAAAATATCATTAGACATTATAGAAAATTAGGTAGAGATGAACAAAAATATGTAGAGAGCTTTAATGATATAGCTGAACAATATACAGATACCCAATTAAAGCTTATTACTAAATTTTTGCCATTAAATGTTAGAGCTGTATTAGAGGAAAAAAGCCCTAAATATCAACAAGTAATGATTGGTAGCGTGAAGGGACAAATTGCAGCACAAACAAGACAGGAAAGAGAAAAATATACAACAACGAATATATCAAACTCTAGAGGACCTAGAAAAAACAAAATTGATTTAATAGACAGAGAACTACAGAAATCAAGACTTACAAAGCCAGTTGTAATTCCATCAACATTAGATGTAAATGATGTAAGAAAGGTTTATACAAAACCAGAAGTAATAGAGCAACCTAAAGTTCAGATGCCAGAAATAGAAATGGAGACACCTGAAAATAAAGTTACTATACCAGAAATTTTGCAACCACAAGGAAGTTCTATCGAAGAAGAAATAGACAAGAGAATGAATATTGCACCTAGCGAAACAGCTCAGAGAATCGAGAACATAGAAACACAAACAACTGAGCCTATCAAAAAGGGAAGAGGAAGACCTAAAAAAGAAAAATCTCCAGAAGAACTAGAAAAAGAAGCAAATAAGGAGAAAAGAGGCAGAGGAAGACCTAAAAAAATAGTAGAAGAACCTAAAATAGAGCAAGAAGAAGTAGAGGAAAAACCTGCACCAGAAATTGATTTATTTGGTATGGCAAGTGATGATGAGAAAGAGAATTCAAACAATGCTATATTGCCAGGATTAGAAGACGAAGAAGAAAACACAGATGGAGTATTACCAGGATTACTAGACGAGGAAGATGACGATACACTAAATGGCAATACGATTTCAAATACAACTGAAAACAAACCAA
This sequence comes from Bacteroidaceae bacterium, assembly GCA_963621875.1. GTDB lineage: Bacteria > Bacillota > Clostridia > TANB77 > CAG-508 > CAG-245. The sequence goes on from CAVFFR010000013.1 coordinate 26,959, forward strand.
CTCAATCAACAATGCTATCAGGATTCGGTGCTACTAATAATACACACAACAATATGATAAACAATACAACTACTAGCAACACTATAAACAATATGCCAATGGTTGAGTCAAAAAACATTTATGAAGATAATGGCAATTTAGCTAATTTGTTAACTAGTAACAAAAAGATAGCAGCATTTGTTGGAACATCTAAGAACGGAACATCGTTCATAGTAAACAACTTAGCAGCATTATTATCAAGTAAGGGAATAAATACAGCTATTTTAGACCTTACTAAAAATAAAAATTCATATTATATTTACACCTTAAACGAAGACAGTCTAAGAAATAAAGCCTTCTCTTGTATAGAAGGGTTAAGAAGAGGTGTAGCTGATGGAATTAGAGTAAATAATAATCTTACAGTATATACAAATGTAGCTAAAGAAGATAACTCGGAATATAATGATTATGCAAATATATTAGAAACATTAGTAAAAAATCACTCTTTAATATTACTAGATTGTGATTTTGATACTAATATGAATTACTTCTCAAAAGCTCAAGAAATATACTTAGTTCAAACATATGATATTTTAACAATTCAACCACTAACATTATTCTTAAATGAATTAAAATACAAGAATGGTTTAGATCAAAGCAAATTGAGAATAGTTATAAATAAATCACTAAATCTAAAAAAACTAACAAATCAGTTGATAATTGGAGGAATATCTTGCTATAACGATCCAGCATCAACTTACATTAATACATTATTTGATAAAGACAAAATTAGATATACAATAATACCGTTTGAAGAACAAACTTATGCAAGATATCTAGAGAGAATGGTAGATTGTGAAATATCATTAAATGGATATTCGAGAATGTTCTTAGATGCTTTGGAAAAATTAGGAGATATGGTATATCCTCTAATAGCAGGAGGAAGAAATCAAAATTCAGCTCCTGTTTATGGAGATTATAACAGAAGAAATGCAGCATTCAACAACAGCATGAATGAGACTTTAAACAAAATGAGAAATAAATATTAAAAAACAAAAAAATGAGGTGATATTTTTTGACAGGAATAATTATTGTAGTAATTTTGCTATTAGTAGGCATAATAATAGGCTTGGTCTTATATAATATGTCAATTCATAAAAAGATACAAGCATTTAACAACATTAACGAACAAATAGTTAATTTAAATGTTTTGCAAGACTTTATAAATACTATTAGCGAAACCTCAAGTGCAGATGAAAAATTAAAGAAAATAAATGATATAATAATAGATAAGTACAAAATTAAATATTCCACCATTGTAGTGTACAATGGTGCAGAATATGTTATAAAAGCAACGAATGTTGCAGAAAAGCATTGGTCAGTTTTAAGAAACTTACAAGCAGAACCTATTTTTAAAGATAGTATAGAAACGGGAGTATCAAAATATATAACAGTAAATAGCGAAGGAGAAAAGCTTCCATATCAAAAGATGGAGTTTGGACGAGCTAAATCAGCTATATTTTTTCCTCTATACATAGATAATGTCTACATTGGATACTGGATAATAGAAGGTAGTATGCCACATGAATATGATAAAGTTGATACAACAATACTAGAAGTTGTAAAAAATAATATAGTATCAGTATTAAAAACTGTAGAAAATCAATCTATAATAGAACAAATAGTAAACGATGATAAGTACTCAGAACTAAAAACAGCAGAATTCTTGTATGCAGATGGAAAAAAGACCATTGATCAATATACAACTTCAACTATATGCTTGTTTAGAATAATAAATTTAACAGAAATAAATGAAACATATAGTAGAAAAACTGGAGATAGAGTAATAACACAAATATGTAGAAACATAAAAGGAGACTTGTCGCCAGAATACTTATTTGTTAGATATATGGGTCCAAAATTTGCTATAATATTTTCTGGAGTAGAAAAAGAAGCTGTTGAAGAATTTATGAAAACAGTCAAAGAGAAAATAGAAGCTCTTGAAATTCCAACTGCAGAAGACTATAAAGGAGAAGAAACTAAAGTATCGCCAAAAATAAATATAGCATTAGCTACCTATTACAAAGGAACAGCTTTAGTAGGAATAGCACAACGACTAGAAGAATATCTAGACACTGCAAATCCAACAGAAAGTAATATAAATTATTTATAGGAGGTTTTTATGGTTACAGACGAAACTGTCAGCTTCAATGTTGAAAAAGAAAAAAACGCGAGAACAAAAGAAATATTAAAAACAGTATATGAAGCATTAGCAGAAAAAGGATATAATCCAATTAATCAAATAGTTGGATATATTCTTTCAGGAGATCCAACTTATATAACAAGTCATAATAATGCAAGAAACCTAATAAGACAAATAGAAAGAGATGAACTTTTAGACGAAATGGTAAAAACATATATAGGATTGGAAAAATAAAATGAGAACATTAGGAATTGATTATGGAGATGCAAGAGTTGGAATAGCAATTACTGATCCATTAGGTTATACTGCTCAAGGATTAGAAACCATACATCATCAAGGAAATGATAAAATAGTATTAAAAAGGCTAGAAGAAATCTTGAGTGAATACCAAGTAGACACAATAGCAATTGGAATGCCGATTAATATGAATGGAACTAAAACCGAAAGAGCAGAAGTAACAGAAAAATTTATTCATAAATTACAATGTAAATTTAATAAAATTAAAATTGTAAGAATAGATGAAAGGCTAACAACAGTAGAAGCACATAAAACAATGAATTTTTTAAACATAAATAAACACAAAAAAAGAAATATAGTAGATACTATTTCTGCCGTATACATATTAGAATCATATATGAAATTAAACAAAAATAATTGAATATGATTGACAAAATTGCAAAATAATAGTATAAAATAAGTGATTTTACTATTGTAGAAATACAAATAAAATAAAAGTAAAAATCGAAAGGAGAAATAAAATGAGTGACGAAAAAATACCAAACAATGTAGACGAGGAATTAGATGATAACATAATAGTATTAAATGATGAGGATGGAAAAGAAGTAAAATTTGAATTCTTAGATTTAATAGAATTAGATAACGAACAATATGTTGTATTATTACCAGCAGAAGACAAGCAAGGAGAAGAACCAGGAGAAGTAGTAATATTACAAGTAGAAGATACAGAAAATAATGAAGAAGAATCATATATAAGTGTTGAAGATGAAGAAGTATTAAACAAAGTATTTGAAATGTTTAAAGAAAAATTCAAAGATGAATTTGATTTTGTAGACTAAACAAAATAGGGACAGTTTTTAAACATAAAGACTGTCCCTATAAACAAAAGGAAAGAACGAGGGGGAATAAAAAATGCAAAAGTTTAGTACTTGGATGATTTTATCTCTAGATGTAATATTTTGGATGTTAAGAATAGTAGCAACATATACTTATACAATGGGAATTGAGTTTATGATAAAACCATTAGATACAAACTTAGAAATTACACTTATATTCTTTACGCTTTTTGCTTTTATATTTATAGCAAAAAGAAAATTATTGGGGCCTATCATATATATGATAGCATATTATGGATATTTTGGAGTTTCACTATATAAAAACATAGAACAAATGCAAACAGTTGGCGGAATGATAGATGACTACTTAACTGTATTCGTATCTTTTGTAGGAATCATATTACCAACATTAACAATGTTTGACTGGTTACTAGATAAAAATAAAAAATTACATCCAACAGATAAAAAAACAGATTGGTATTACAGAAACAAAAAATATGATATGCAAAAAGATGATAGAACAGATAGAAACAATTACAGAACATTATAAAAAACAAGAGAAGCATCATCTAGAGATGCTTCTCTTTTATGTTTAGGAGGAATTGATGAAAAACCAAGAGCACATCGAATATACATACAAACATAGAAAAATAGTAATGTATTTAGCTAATAAATATGTAAAAGAAGGAGCAGTATTAAAGCAAATACAAAATCACGATATAGATAAACTATTTATGTATTTATTTTATAATAAAAAAAATGTATCAGCGTTACATAGAAAATTATCTTCGCATCACGAAAATGAAATAGAAAAGAACAAAGCTGATTATATAGAAATGGTATTAGACTGGGAAAGTGCAAGATACACAAAACCTGATAAACCATTAAATGCATATGACACATTATATAAATACTATCCTGAAATGGAAAAAGAGATACTTCCAATTCTAAAAGAATTTAATATAGATAAGCCAAACTTACCGATGGAACAAGATTTAGTAGAATATGCAGAAAAAATAAAAAACACAAAAACAGAAGAGATAAAGCAAGAACTAATTAATTATATAGAAACAGCCTTTGAAAACTAATAGATTAAAAAGAGAGGTTATTATCGTATGTACAAAAAAGAATATAATATGAATAGATGCAAATGGTGTAATTTGCAAAATCCAAAGTATATAAAATATCACGACGAAGAATGGTGTCAACCTAACTTTAATGATCAATACTTATTTGAAATGTTGATATTAGAATCTTTCCAAGCAGGACTATCTTGGGAATGTGTATTAAATAAAAGAGAAGACTTTAGAAAAGCATATGATAATTTTGACATTGACAAAATATGTAATTATAGCAACGAAAAAATACAGAAATTGCTATCGAATGAAAAGATAATAAGAAACAAATTAAAAATAAACGCTAGTATAAATAACGCTAGAATATTCAAAAATATACAAAAAGAATATGGTACATTTTATAATTATATAAAAAAATTCACAGAAGGAAAGACATTTTATGAAATAAACAAAACAACATCGGAATTATCAGATAAAATTTCTAAAGACTTAAAGAAGAAAGGAATGAGATTTGTTGGATCAACAATAATATATTCATATCTACAAGCAATAGGTGTGATATATTCACACGGCAAAGAATGTTTTATGTATAAAGAATATAAGATAAAAGGAGAATAAAACTATGGAAAAAGAAAAATTTTTATCATCAGTATATATGATAATTAGAAATGAAAAAAATGATATTTTATTACAAAGGAGACAAGGCACTAAATTATGGCCGGGCTTTCTAGCATTACCAGCTGGACATATCGACCAAGGTGAAAACGCATACGACGCTCTTGTTAGAGAAGCAAAAGAAGAACTTGGAATAGAATTATCATTGAATGATATAATCGATACATTTGTAGTGAATAGACGTAACAAATCGTTATTACCATACTATGATGTATATTTTGAAGTATCAAAGTATAAAGGTGACATAAAAATCAATGAACCAGAAAAATGCTCAGAATTAGTGTGGTGCGATATAAATAAATTACCTGAAGATATGATAGACTTCGAAATAGAAGCAATAAAGAATAATCAAAAAGGAATAAAATTCAGTGTAATAGATACTGATAATGAGAAAAAGATAAATAAAGAAGAAAAGTGAGGAAAGTAAAAATGAATAAAAAAATCAAAAAAGTATTGATAATAATATCAATCATCATAATTATTTTTGGAATAATATCAGGCTTAAGTGTATCTAATGAACTAGTAAATTCTACTAATAATAACAACATATATATTGACGGAACAGATGTTTCTGGTATAGTAGAAATAACAACATTTATGGGTGCGAAAATACTAGGATTTGTAATTGTAGTTTATAGTTTACTGTTAGATGTGGCAATTTGGATAGTATATTGGATTATTATATTGATAATAAAAATAGTAAAATGGTTGAAGAAGAGAAAAAATGAAAAGTATGAAAAAGAACAATAAAACATATTTAATCCTAAAAAATTACAAATAAGTAATTTAATTATTGCAGTTGGATATAGAGCAAATTCAGAAAAAGATCATATGGGATTAACTAGCTGGAAAAATTCTCCCGATGGTTTAATATATAAATATGATGTAGTTGTTGCTAAAAATTATTTAAATGAAGAAGAAATGAATAATTTAAAAGATTTAACAAATATGTTTTTAGTATTTGCAGAAGATGAAGCAAAACAAAGACATGTAATGACAATGAAAGATTGGATAGATGCAACTGATGATTTATTAAAATTCAGAAGAAAAGAAATATTAAATAATAGTGGCAGTATATCTCATAAAGAAGCAGTAGAAAAAGCAGAAAAAGAATATGAAAAATTTAGAGTTATACAAGATCAAAAATATGTATCTTCAATGGATGAATTCTATAATAAATATTTAAAAGAAAATAAAGAAAAAACAAGTGGTAGTGAATGAAACTATTCACACTACAGAGTATGTAGGAGATGAAATAAATGAAAATAGTAACACTATGTGGAAGCTTAAAATTTCAAAAAGAGATGATGACAATTGCTGAAAAAATGGCATTAGAAGGACATTGTATTCTTACGCCAGTATATCCTGTATTAGAAAATATTGAGAGAACTAAAGAACAATTAATAAAATTAAAAGAGGCACATTTTAAGAAAATAGAGTTATCGGATGCTATATTAGTAGTAAATATAAATAATTATATTGGAAATAGTACAAAATCAGAAATAGATTATGCCCAAAAATTAGGAAAAGAAATTAAATATTATACTGATTTAATAAAAAGCAAGTAAAACAACAACACACAATTTATAAAAAAGGGAAGTGATTAAAATGGATATGTACCAAAAAAGAAAAATCAGAGCAGAAATGAAAAATAACAATCAAGAAGAAAAGTTAACTAAAGTCGGAATTAACTGGTAAAGAACGACTTATATAAACTCTCTTTAAAGCCCTTATTTTATAAGGATTTTAATTGAAGTCCTAATTACAAATTCATATAAAAATTAAAAGAAAAGTCAGGTAAGAACGAATTAAGGAAACTTTTATTATATAAAATAAACATGAAGGAGGTAATGATGAAGAAAATTTAAAATGAATATACTAATAGCATTTTTGAAAATATAAAACACATTGATGAATATGAAAATGAGTTTTGGTATGCTAGGGAACTTTCAAAAGTTTTAGAATATAAAGACTGGAGAAATTTC
>CAVFFR010000014.1:0-32697 GCA_963621875.1 Bacteroidaceae bacterium
AATATACACAAAATTTATGAACAAAAAAATTTGCCACGGATTACTTAACAGATACAAAATGCTGAAAAATACAAAAAACTATTGACTTTTGCTAATAAAAAAAGTTATAATGAATATAATAATATAGATACTAAAAGTATCTTGTCCATGTCAAATGTTAGCCGCAACCCTGTTTGCGGGGTATAAATGTACAGGTGAACAAATGTTACTCGCAACCCTACTTGCGACAAATAAATGGGTAGGTGGACAAATGTAATAAAGAATCTACCTTTTCGAAGGTAGATTTTTTGTTAGGAAAAGAGGTAAAAGTGAAGTTATAAAGCTGGCTAAAAAAGGAATTAATATTCCGTTCTATAGTATTGTTGAAATGAAAAATATATTATTGTCAAAACAATAGTGTTATAAAAAGCACTAACATACGAGAAAATAGCCTAAAACCATTGACAATGATTTTTCTTTGTGATAAAATAATTATCTGTAAGCCGCCTGGGTCGGGCAACTAAATTCTATCATAATAAAAATTATAGGTAGATGCCTTGAATTTTATGCTTAGCGAGTATACGAATAAAGGGAGGTGTACAATACAATGTACGCAATAATTGAAAGCTGTGGAAAACAATACAAAGTAGCAGAGGGAGATGTAGTATTCTTCGAAAAACTAGAAGCAGAAGAAGGAAAAAAAGTTTCTTTTGACAATGTAGTTCTAGTATCTGACGGAAAGAAAATAGAAGTTGGAGCTCCTTATGTTAAAGGTGTTAAAGTTGAGGGAAAAGTAGTAGCTCATGGAAAAGCTAAAAAAATATTAGTTTACAAATACAAAGCAAAGAAAAACTACAGAAGAACTCAAGGACATAGACAACCATATACAAAGGTTGAAATAACATCTATAAAATTAGCTACTGAAAAGAAAGAAACAAAGACAGAAGCTAAAAAAGAAACAAAATAATAATTAAGAGATTATAAAACAAAAACATGAAGGGAGTGAAACTAAATGGCTCACAAGAAAGGTCAAGGTAGTGTTAAGAACGGTAGAGATAGTGAATCAAAACGTTTGGGACTAAAAAGAGCTGATGGTCAAGTAGTTCCAGCTGGAAATATATTAGTAAGACAAAGAGGAACAAAATTCCATCCAGGAAAAAATGTTGGAATAGGCAGTGATGACACATTATATGCTAAAGTAACAGGAACTGTTAAATTTGAAAGACTTGGAAGAGATAAAAAACAAGTTAGTGTTTATACAGCAGAAGAATTAAAAGCTAAAGCAGAGAAAGCAAAAGCTCCAAAAACTGTAAAGACAGAAAAGAAAGCAGAAAAAGCACCTGCTAAAAAAACAACAACTACAAAAAAAGAAAAAGTAGAAAGTAAATAAAATTTAAACCCTAGCATTACAAACGATGCTAGGGCTTTTGTATGCGACAGCAAAAAATAAAAAAATCCTTGTTATTATCAAGGTTTTGTGGTAAAATATTACATATAAAAATAACAAAAAGGGGAGCAAAATGGAACAAGAAAAATCATTAAATGAAAAACTAAGCAAAAAAGCCATAATTATATCATTAGCAATAATTATAATAATACAAATATTGGCAAGAATTTATGTTGGATACAAAAAAGAATATTTTCACATAGATGAAGCATATTCGTACTCATTAATGAACTACGATAAAATCCAAATTACAGAAAATAATGATTTTTATGATACATGGCACACAAAAGATTATTATATAGATTATTTATCAGTAAACAGTGACGAAGTATGGAATTTAAAACCAGTATATGAGAACCAAAAAAATGATGTACATCCACCTTTGTACTACTTACTACTAAGAATAGCAGCATCATTTACAATAGATGGATTTACAAAATGGACAGGAATAATTCTAAACATAATCATATATGTATTTTCAAGTATCTTTATATATCTAATATCAAAACGAGTATTTAAAAATGAGAAAAAAGCATTATTTACTTGCTTGATATCAGGGTTATGTTTTGGAGCACTTGACACAACAGCATATATAAGAATGTATGAGTTAGCAAATTTATTCATATTAATATTAACATACATACATATGAAACTGTATGACAAAAAAGAGCTACAAATAAAGGATGCTGTAACAGTTGGAATTGTAGCATTATTAAGTTCATTAACACACTATTACACATTAATATATATGGCAGTGCTATTTATAATATTTGTAGTAAAATACATAAAAGCAAAAGAGTACAAAAACTTAATAAAATACATATCTTGCTTTGTTATTGCGGCAATAGTATCACTAATAATATTCCCATATTCACTTAAGCATATGTTCATGGGATATAGAGGCGAAGGGGCAATGAGTAGCCTATTCAACAGTGAAACTCTATATACGGACCTTGGAACATATTTGTATGTTCTTAGCAAAGGACTAGTAGGATATACCTTTGTTGTATTAATAATCTTGTTTATAGTGTTATATGTTAGAAAAAAAGGTAAAATAGTAGACAATGATGAAACAAAATTATTAATTATACCAACAGCGATATATTTTGTACTAGTAGCAAAAATGTCGCCATATAAAGAACTAAGATATATAATGCCAATAATATCAGTATCAATGATATATTTAATATACTCATTTTCAAGACTATTTGAGCTAAATTTTAAACAAAAAACAGCAAAAATAGTAACTGTAGCATTATTTGCAATAACAACAATCTCGCCACTATTTACAGGAGCTCAATTAGACTTTACATACACAAAGATGAACCATTTAGCTGATAAGATGGAAGAAAAATCAGACATTCCAGCGTTATATGTATTTAATGAAAATAATATAAGATTTTTAGATGACATATATATGTTTACTAAGTTAGATAATTCTTATATTATGAAATATAGTAACGCAAATACAGAAAATATCAAAAATGTTTTAAGCGAAAAAGATACATCAAAAGGACTAATATTAATTTATAATGAAGGTGTACAATACGAAGAAATTGTTAAGCAAATAAAAGAAATATACAATTATGAAACAGATGAAAGAGTACAAGACTTAAACGCAGGAGGAGTTTTATACTTACATTAAGAGAAAGGGAAGTGATTATTATGGAAAATAGAAAGAGAATATTAACAGGAGATAGACCAACAGGAAGATTACATATAGGTCATTACTTTGGATCTTTACAGAAAAGAGTTGAAATGCAAAATTCGGGCTTATATGATCCATACATATTAGTAGCAGATGTTCAAGCATTAACAGACAACTTTAATAATCCAGATAAAGTAAGAAAAAATGTAAGAGAAGTAGTAATGGATTATTTATCAGTAGGAATAGATCCAGAAAAGTCAACAATATTTATACAATCTATGATACCAGAAATTGCAGAACTTACAGTATTCTATTCTAACCTAGTAACAATAGCTAGACTAGAAAGAAACCCAACCGTAAAAACAGAAATAGCACAAAAAAGAGAACTATTCGGAGAAAGCGTAACATATGGATTTTTAGGTTATCCTGTAAGCCAAGCTGGAGATATAACAGCGTTTAGTGGAGAGTTAGTTCCAGTAGGAGAGGATCAACTCCCATTAATAGAACAATGTAGAGAAATAGTAAGAAAGTTTAACTCTATATATGGAGAAGTACTAATAGAACCAGAGGCAATTCTATCTTCAGGCAAAAGAATAAAAGGATTAGATGGAAATGTAAAAATGGGTAAATCTCTAGGAAATGCTATTTATTTATCAGACTCACCAGAAGAAATTACAAGAAAAGTAATGAGTGCTGTCACAGATCCTAAGAGAATAAAAAAGGACGATTTAGGAGATCCAGATGTATGTATGGTTGCATACTACCATCAACTATTTACAGAAAAAGAAGAATACGAAACCGTTTGCAAAGAATGTAGAGCTGGAGCTAGAGGATGTGTAGCTTGTAAAAAGCAATTAGCACAAAACATTATAAAAACATTAGAACCTATAAGAGAAAAAAGAAAATATTATGAAGACCATCCAGAATTAGTGGATAAAATCTTAATAGAAGGAACTCAGAAGGCTAGAAAAGAAGCACAAGAAACAATGAAAAAAGTGAAAAAAGCAATGAAATTAGATTATTTCGCTTAAAAAGAGATATATTAAAAGTAAGGAGCAAGAAAAATAATATGTTTACAGACTATGTAAAAATTTATGCCTCTGCAGGAAAAGGTGGAAACGGTGCGGTATCATTTAGAAGAGAAAAATATATAGCAGCAGGCGGACCAGATGGTGGAGATGGCGGAAAAGGTGGAGATGTCTACTTTGAAGTTGATCCAGATTCAAATACGCTTTTAGAATTTAGATACAAAAAGAAATTTAAAGCAGAAAGTGGAAAAAATGGTGAAGGTGCTCGTAAATTTGGAAAAAGTGGAGAGGATATTCATATAAAAGTTCCAATAGGGACAATAATCAAAGATGCACAAACAGGAGAAGTCTTAGCAGATCTATCAGAAAAAGGACAAGTAGAATTATTGTTAAAAGGCGGTAGAGGAGGAAAAGGAAATTCTCATTTTGCCACTTCAACAAGACAAGCTCCTAGATTCTCACAAGCAGGAGAAGATGGAGAAGAAAAAGAGCTAATACTAGAGCTAAAACTACTGGCAGATGTAGGATTAATAGGATTTCCAAGCGTAGGAAAATCAACAATACTATCAATAGTAACTGCTGCTACCCCAAAGATTGCGGACTACCATTTTACAACACTAGAACCAAATTTAGGAGTGGTAAAATCAGAATATGGAGATAGTTTTGTAATAGCTGATATCCCAGGACTTATTGAGGGTGCAAGTGAAGGAACAGGACTTGGAATACAGTTCTTAAGACATATAGAAAGAACAAGACTATTATTACATGTAATAGATGTATCTGGTTCAGAAGGAAGAAATCCAGTAGAAGATTTTTATACAATAAATAAAGAACTAGAAAAATATAGCAAAAAGTTAGCAACAAGAAAACAAATAATAGTTGCCAACAAAGCTGATATACTACAAGATGATACAATGTATAAAGAACTAGAAAACCTTGCTAAAGAAAAAAATATAGAAATATTTAAAATTTCTGCAGCAACAGGAGAAGGAATAAAGGAATTAATGGCAGAAGTATCAAAACTTCTAAAAACACTTCCAAAAGAAAACTTAATAGAGATAACAGAAAAGAAAAAAGTGTATAAATTAGAAGAAACAGAGCCATTTACAATAAAGAGAGAAGAAGACATGTTTGTTGTAGATGGTCCAGTAATAAGAGAGATAATGAGAAAAGTGAATATGGAAGACAACGAATCTTTATATTACTTCCAGAGAAGACTAGAAGATTTAGGTATAAATCAAAAGCTAAAAGAAGCGGGAGTAAAAGAAGGAGATACAGTAAAAGTTGTAGACTATTTACTAGAATGGGAAGATTAGAAAGATATAACTACTTAGAAAAATTAAAAAATAATTTCTGGGTAGTTATATTTTTTATAATTTGCAAACTTTTGTTTGACATCTTGACTTTTTTATGATATTATTATTGCATAAAATAATTTAGGAGGAAGAATAATGTCTAGAAAAAAGAAACCTAATGAATTAAATAAAAGAGAGAAAGCTATTTTAAAATTTATTGAAAAAGAAATAAAAGAAAATGGATACTCTCCATCTGTAAGAGAAATAGGTAAAGCTGTTGGGCTAAAATCAACTGCAACAGTACACGCATATTTAGAGAGATTAGAAAAAATAGGACACATAACAAGAAAAAATAAAATGGGAAGAACCTTACAATTAGTTAAAGGTGGCAAACCATACAGACCAAATGCAGAAGAAAAGAAAAAAGAATTATATACAGGAAAAGAAATGGTAGATGTACCAGTAGTTGGAAAGATAACGGCAGGAGCTCCAATACTAGCGGTAGAAAATATAACAGATACATTTCCTATACCATTAGACTTTATAGGAAACAGTACTTGTTTTATGCTAACAGTTAGAGGAGAAAGTATGATAGAAGCTGGAATATTAGACGGCGACTATATACTAGTAAAAAAACAAAATACAGCAGAAAACGGACAAATTGTTGTTGCATTAATTGAAGATGAAGCAACAGTAAAAACTTTCTATAAAGAAAAAGATCACATAAGACTACAACCTGAAAACAGTACAATGGATCCAATAATAGTACCAAATTGTGAGATACTAGGAAAAGTTGCAGGTGTATTTAGAAAAATGTAATAAGACTAAGGATTGAATTGGAGAAAATATTATGGGTAGATTAAAAACTTTTGGCAAGTATCTTTTGTGGTTTGTGCTATTTTATATATTTGTCACAGTTACTGCATATGGATACATTAGAGCATCATACAAAGGAATAGATGGAGTTATCATAAAAAATGATCAAATTCTAGTAACAATAGATACAGCAGAAGCCTCTCTTGTTAATGGAAGGGTTAATGGAAAAATAAAAAATGTAAGTCAAGAAGATATACAAACAAAATATATGAGAGTGGATTTTATATCTAAAAGAGGAACTTTAATATTAACAAAATACATACAAGTTGATGAGTTAAAAGCAGGAGAAGAAAAAGAATTTAAAATAGAGTTTAGAGCAGAAAATATTGTAAAATATAATATTGAAATTACGGACAAAGCAGAAGTTAAAGAAGGATTATCAGAACTTATCAAATTTGAAGACTTAGGGCTAAGCAATGACGGACAATCAAAAATAGCATTATTTTTAGCAGCAATTATTTTAATTAAACATTTCTTATAAAAAGTAATATAAAATGGAAAAAAGATGTATAATAAAAAAGTGATTATACATCTTTTTTGAAATTTAATACAATATTATAAAAAACATTTGAAATTTTAGCTAAGATGTAATATAATTGTAATAGTTTCGTAACAAAAAAGATCGAAAGGAAGATTCAGATGTTTGATTTTGGACAAGATATAGGAATAGACTTAGGAACAGCAACTGTAATAGCATATGTAAAGGGAAAAGGAATTGTATTAAGAGAACCATCAGTAGTTGCAGTAGATAAAGAAACAGGAGATGTACTTGCGGTAGGAAAAGAAGCTAGAAGAATGTTAGGAAGAACACCTGGCAACATAGTAGCTACGAGACCACTAAGAGAAGGAGTAATATCTGATTACACAGTAACAGAAAAAATGCTTAAATACTTTATAAACAGGGTATGTGGAAAATATATATTTGCACCAAGAATAATGATATGTGTTCCTTCAAGAGTAACAGAAGTTGAGAAAAAAGCAGTAATAGATGCAGCTACTCAAGCAGGAGCAAGGAAAGTATATTTAATAGAAGAACCTTTAGCAGCAGCAATAGGTGCAGGACTAGACATATCAAAACCTTGTGGAAATATGGTTGTAGACATTGGAGGTGGAACTACCGACATAGCTATATTATCATTAGGCGGAACTGTAATAAGTACTTCTATAAAAGTTGCAGGAGATAATTTTGATGATGCTATTATAAAATATATAAAGAAAAAACATAACATCATAATTGGAGAGAGAACAGCTGAAGATTTAAAAATAAATATAGGATGTGTATATCCAAAGATTCAAGATGCAGAAATGGAGATAAGAGGTAGAGATTTAATAACTGGATTACCAAAAACAGTAACAGTGTATTCGAGTGAAATGCTAGAAGCATTAAAAGAGTCAGGAGAACAAATCGTAGAAGCGGTACATTCAATATTAGAAAAAACTCCACCAGAACTTGCAGCAGACATAAGTGATAAAGGGATTTATATGACCGGCGGAGGATGCCTAATAGATGGACTAGATAAATTATTACAAGAGCGTACAGGAATAAATGTAATGGTTGCACAAGACTCAGTATCTTGTGTAGCACTTGGAACAGGAAAAGCATTAGATAATTTAGATGTTCTAGATGGAAAAAAAGCGAAAAAATAAAATAGGAGAAAAAAATGAGAATATTAAGAGATTTTAAAATACCAAATTTTAAATTAAAGAAAATAGAAATGAACGACATTCCTGATATAGAAAAAGTAAAAGTGGACTATGAAAAAGTAAAAGAAGCTGGAGAAAAGAAAAGCAGAAAGCAATCTTATGATGCAGGAACTTTTACAACTGTAAAAGACATATTTGTAGAATCTATGAAAAAGTATTCAGACAACACGCTAATTCTACAAAAGCCAAATCATAAAGAACCATATAAAGAAACCACATATAAACAATTTGGCGAAGATGTTGTTGCGTTTGGAACAAAGCTATTAAAAATGCTTCCTAAAAAAGCAAAAGTTATAATAGTAAGTGAAACAACATATCAATGGTATGTATCATATATGACATTGCTTTGTGGAGATACTATTGCAGTTCCTGTGGATAGAGAATTACCAGACAACGAATTAGAAAATGTTGTAAATAGATCAAAAGCAACAGCTATAATCTATTCTGCAAAAAAGAAAGATGCAATTAAAAAAATCGAGGGAAATGTTCCAACAGTAAAATACTTTATAGAGATGGATTCAGATGATTATATAGTTGATAAACATATGGGAATGAATTATCTAATAAAAGAAGGAAAGGAAATATTAGATACTGGCAGTACAGAATTTATGGATATAGAAATAGATCCAGAAGAATTTAAAATGCTAATATTTACATCAGGAACAACTTCAAAATCAAAAGGTGTAATGATATGCAGTAGAAATTTAGCTGCAAATATAAATGCAGTATTTGCATATGTAAAGTTAACTCCAGCAGATAGATTGTTCTCAATTTTACCATTACATCATACATATGAATCAACAATAGGATTCTTATTACCATTTGCAACTGGCTCGTCGGTAGCAATATGTGAAGGGTTAAGATATATAATTCCTAATATGCAAGAATCAAAACCAACAGCAATGTTAGCTGTACCTTTATTAATAGAAAATTTATATAAGAAAATAAATGAAACAATAAAAAAGAGCAAAAAAGAGGGTGTAGTAAACTCTATGATTCATATTACAAATGTTCTAAAAACAGTCAATATAGACATAAAAAGAAAAGTATTCAAAGAAATATTAGACAACTTGGGAGGAAATCTAAGAATCATAGTATCTGCAGCAGCACCAATAGATGCGAAAATTGGTAAATGGGTTGAAGATATGGGAATAGAATTCTTGCAAGGATATGGACTTACAGAAACAGCACCGATAGCTGCACTAACACCAGAATATGAAACTTCTAGATATGCTTCAACTGGAAAAGCTGTTAAAGATACAGAAATAAAAGTATTAAATCCAAATGAAAATGGGGAAGGAGAATTATTAATAAAAGGTCCAACAGTAATGCTTGGATATTATGAAGATGAGGAAGCAACAAATGCTGCATTACAAGATGGATTTTTCCATTCAGGAGATATAGGAAAAATAGACGAAGACGGATATATTTATATAACAGGAAGATGCAAAAATGTTATAGTAACACAAAATGGAAAAAATATATATCCAGAAGAAATAGAAATGATGCTAAATGATGTTCCAGAAATATCAGAATGTATGGTATATGGGGAAAAAGATAAAGAAGAAAAGAAAGAAAAAGAGCTAATTATAACAGCTAAAATAATACCAGACTACAAAAAGATAGAAGAATTGCACGGGAAAGATTTAAAAGAAGAAGAAATACAGAAAATTATATGGGAAAAGGTAAAAGAAAACAATAAAAAGCTTACATCATATAAAGCCGTAAAGCAAATTGAAATAAAGAAAGATGAATTTGAGAAAACTACTACTATGAAGATAAAAAGATATGCAGAAATGAGCAAAAAATAATAAAAAGACAATTGTAATAATTTTGTAATAAAAATGTTAAAGAAGTGTAATAAAAAAACAGGCCGTAAGTATTGTAATTTTTTGTTGAATAATATATAATTATCATATATTATAGCGATACAGATGAGAAGGAGGACTTTACAATGTCTAAATCCGGCATAGTAAATGTAAGAATGGTAATAACCGAAGAAAAGATATTATCAAACATATCAAAAGTTCAAAGAATGATAGATCCTAACAGCAAGAAGCAAATCATACAATTAGAAGATGATGCGTATTTCAAAGACTTAGTAGAATCTATTAAAACTTATTTAATTGAATATCCAAAAAAGAAAAATTTTCCAAAAAGTGTATATAACGCAGCTTATGGGCTTGTTGAGTTTGCAACAAATGAATTTGAAGAAAATACAAAGCAAATAGAAGATCTTATAAGACAGAGAGAAAAAAACATAGCATTGTCAGGAGAATTAAAGAATGTACTTAGCATAGTTCTAAATAAAGAAGATGGCTGGAAAAATTCTATAAAAGAAGTTTCACCAGAATTTTCTGAAGATATAATAGAAACACTAGGAGTACTAGGAAGATCAAAATCTGATAGATCACAAAATTATCAAGATGCTTTAAAACTAATAAATGCTAGAATAGCAAATTTAGAATCAAATCTACATATCGAAATAGATATGGAAAGAATAGAGGATAGATCAAAAGCTTTAAGTTACATAGGAATAGAAGTGGCAGATGCACTTAAATTAATACCAACTCCAAGAGAAGATGCAGAACAAATAGTAGAAAAAGCTGTTATTGAAGAAAAAGTACAAGAGGCTACTCCAATAGCAGATACACAATATTATGAAGAAACAAGAGTAAATGTAAAACCTTCATTATGGCAAAGATTTAAACAAAGCAAATTTGTACAAACAATTAAGTATGTTATGAAGATTAGAATAGTACTAGATGTTCCAGCATTACCAAGCGGAGATGAAAGTAAAAAATAAAAAATCAAGAACCTGAATTTATTAAAAATTTAGGTTCTTTTTGAATGTTAAAAAAGTAATAACTATATCAAATGAAATTAAAAAAAAGTATTGAAAAAAGTACATTATTATAATATAATTTTGCTCAAAGGGGGGAATATTATGAAAAACAAAAAGAAACTATGGATAGCAGTAGTTATAGTATTAATTTTATGTACTATTTTAACTGCTATTATTTATTGCAATAAAAGTAAAGGTGAACTTTTATCAATTAAATCAGAATCGCAATTACAAAGAATTTGTGAACAAGAAGATAACTATGAGATGAGTGAATATCTTAAAATGTTTGCAATGCCACTTTATATAACAGAAATATTAGATAGACCAAACTATTATGGAAAAAGATATGATTTAGCATATGGTACAGAGTCGGATTGGACACTTGATTCTGCTACAAGTGAAAGTACTAATAGTACAATATCTTCTGCATCATCAACAAAAGAACATTCGACAACAAATTTACAAATCGAAAATGTAGATGAGGCAGACATTACAAAAACAGATGGAGATTACATATATTCAATATCTGAAAACAAAGTTATAATAACAAATGTTCAAGAACCACAAAATATAAAAATAGAAACAAAAATATCAACAGATTCAGATTATATACCAGAAGATTTAATGTTATATGAAAATAAACTAGTTGTAATTTCAACTAAATATATAAATTATAGCAAAAGCAATACAATGGTAACTGTATACGATATTACTACAAAATCAAATCCAAAAATAGTAAAAGAATACACACTTTATGCTAAATATTATACATCAAGATGTATAGATGGAAATTTATATGTAATATCTACAGATGAATTAAGAATGTTAAATGACAAAGTTGTTAGAGAATATGTTGAAGACAATAACAATAAAGAGATTGCATTAAGTGATATTAAATATTTAAGAGACTTAAAGACAAAAGATCAAACAATAATAGCAGGGTTAGATTTAAAAACCAACAGCGATGTAAAAGTAAATTCATACTTATTTGATGTGGAAAATGCTTATATATCAGAGAATAACATTTATTTATTGAATGAAGACTATTCGAACGAAATTGACAAAAAAGAAATATTAAAACACTTATTTGGATCTGGAGGAATAATAGGATTTATCAAATATATGGCAGAAGATTATGATGCTTATTCATATGACCAAAATACTAATATTTATAAATATGAAATAACTGATAAAGGCGAAGTTGAATACAAAAATAGAACTAAAATAAATGGAACAACAATAAATCAATTCTCTTTAGATGAATACAACGATAATCTAAGAGTGGGACTTTATACAAGTAAAGGATCAAGAGTAGTTGTATTTGATAAGAAACTTAATAAAATAGGAGAAACAAGCTATTTGTCAGAGGGCGAGAAAATGTATTCAACAAGATTTATTGGAGATAAGGCTTATATGGTGACATATAAAAACACAGATCCTTTATATGTAATAGACCTTAAAGATCCAAAAAATCCTCAAGTATTAGGAAAATTAAAAATTCCAGGATATAGCACATATTTACACCCATATGATGAGAATCATATTATAGGAATTGGAATGCAAACAGAAGAAAGAGTATATAGAAATTCTTCTGGAAGAATTACAAGCACATCTGCAATAATAACAGGAATGAAGATGGCATTATTTGATGTATCAGATGTGAATAATCCAATTCAAGTTTCGCAAACAATAATAGGAGATAGCAGAGCAACATCAGCAGTTTTAACAAATCATAAAGCATTATTATTCTCAAAAGAAAAAGGAATAATAGCAATTCCTGTAAACAATTATTCAAGTGATGTAGAAATAACAGCAACAGATGAAGATGATATTTCTACATTAGTTAAAAATTATACGAATTATCAAGAAAAATATACATCGGAAGGATACTTCGTTTACAATATAAATCTAACAGATGGATTTAAATTAAAAGGAGTAATTAATCACGAAAAGATATCGATCTACAGACTATTATATTATCAATATAACAGCAAACTATTAAGAGGGCTTTGGATAGAAGATAATTTATATACTGTATCAGAAACAGCAATAAAAGTAAATAAATTAGACAACTTAGAAGAAATATCAAAATTGGATATAAAGGAGGAGAATTAAAATGGCTGAAGAAGTAAAAGAAAAGAAAAAAACTGGGATGTGTGTAGCAGCACTAACATTAGGAATAGTATCAATAATATTTAATTTATTTTGGTACATATGTATTCCAACAGGAATTTTAGCTATAATATTTGGAGCAAAGACAGCAAGAAGTTTAGGAAGCAAATTAGGCAAAGCAGGACTAATTACTGGAATAGTGGGACTTTCACTATGTGCTTTCCTATATATATCAATTGTTCTTTTAGTATTAATAGTAGCATAAAATAATTACAAAAAAGAGGCATAAATAGAAAATGAACAAGCAAGAAAAAATGAATAGAACTCAAAAAATTCTATTATCAATATTGATAGCAATAATAATTTTAATAATAAGCTTTATAATATATGAAGCTATTACAGTTAATAAAACTTACTATATCGGAGAAAAGAATCTAAAGATACCAATATTTGTATATCACGACATTGTTGATGACGAAAGCCAAATAGAATATGACTATATGCAAACAACAAAAAAAACATTTGAAAAACAGATTGTAGGTTTATCAAAATTAGGATATAAACCAATAAGTTATCAAGATTTAGTTGATTACAAAGAAGGTAAAAAAGCAATTTATAAAAGAAGCTATCTAATCACATTTGATGATGGCTATGAAGGAATATATAAAAATGCATATAGAATAGCAAAAAAATATAACATACCAATGACATCGTTTTTAATAGATGACCGTGTTGGAAAACCAGGATATTACACTTGGAAAGAAGCAAAAGAAATGTATGATAGTGGACTATTTTCTATATACTCACACGGACTAACGCATTGCAAATATAATGAAGTAAAAGCCGAAGATTTAGTAAAGCAAACTAATCAGGCATACGAAAATTTGAAAAATAATTTACAAGATGAAAATATGTTAAAAGTATTTACTTATCCATATGGATTATATACAAGTGAAGAACTTGATGTAATGGGAAAAGAAGGATATATACAAAACTTAACAGACAACAAGATAAACAGAAGCAATACACTTAATTTATCAGGACTACACAGATCATATCCATTAAACGATCCCGTATGGAAAATAATATTAAAAATAGAATATAGAAGTTATAAATATAAAAATTAAAAGGCAAGAGTAGGAACAAAAAACCTACTCTTTATATTTTTATTTTTTATTTAAATGTAATTTATTTAAAACATTTGCAACTACATGAACAATTTTTGTAGAGTTTTCTGTTGCTATGTTTTTACCAATAGCTTTTCCACCAACAGTAAGAGCAGCTACAATAGCACTTATAATAAATTGCAAATCTACAGATAAATTATATATTGAACCAATTTTTAAAGCAATTAAAGCACTTATAGAACCACTTAAAACCCCACATATATCTCCAACTATATCAGAACCGAAGTTAGCGACCTTGGCTGAATTACGAATAAGCTTAACTGATGTTTTTGCACCAGTAATTCTCTTACTAGCCTTTGCATGAAATTCGTCCTCGTCAGCAACAGTAACAGCAACAGCAATAATATCAAACACTATACCTATAATAATTACTAGCAATAAAATTAAAAAAGCAGGGAAAAGCGATAAATTGCTAATTGCATTTGTTGATATAAATGAAAAAGTTATAGACAATATAAATGTCGTAACAAAAACGCTAACAATCCATTTTACATTAGAGTTGTTAGCTGACTTTTTTGTATCTTTATTTAATTTTTTTGAATTTATTTCTTTGTTTTCTGAATTCATTAATTATTAATCTTTCTAAAAAATGATATAGATGGTAAAATTATAAGTAAATTTTACGGTTTGAGGTCTAGCTGAATTTCTCTATTTGCTACTTTACATTACTATAAAGCAGTTTCCTTTTAAAGCAAATATTCCACGATTATTAGGAATGCCAGATTGCCACTTAAATCCGTACCTTAATCCCTATAATTTTATGCTTCTAATGAAACAAACATTCTAGAAGTTTTCCTTGGAATACTTTTCTAAGATTAGTCCCTTTTGCAACAGCAATTTCATATAAAAGATAAATTATAATCCCAATACTGTCACTCAAGACAGGCTACGCTATGTATAAAACATAGGTTATACTTAAAATGTAGTTCTTTTTAAGCCTCCGCGATAATAGGGTTGGAATATGTATGCCATTACACATTTCCCTAGAATCTTACTCCCTGCAAACACACAAAACTGGCATTTCGCGCACAAACAAGGAACTTCAACGATGTGCCCTTTAGTGGATTTTTAGCCCCACCCTCATAATAGAAAGCATTACTAGAATAATGCACCATCAATTGTATTATAACATATAATTTTAAATAAATCAAGAAAAACCGTCCGACAAAATATTCCATAAAAAATAAAAAAACACTTGACATACTATAACAGATTGTTTTATAATAAGTTCGTACAAGATAAAAAAGTTGGAAAAAAACCAATTCTTGTATAATGTTTTTCTATAAATTTTTTTTAAACTTCGCCGTTTTAATGTTAGTTACATTAAGACGGTCATTTTTTATGCAAAAAAATTAAAAAATATTGGTAAATTGCCTATAATTGCTTGTTTATCTGACAAAAAAATTATATAATAGTATAGACTTTAAGAGCGAAAGGACTGATAGAAATGAAAGTTAGTAAAGAGGAATTATTGCATATAGCAAAACTTGCAAGTCTTAAATTAGAAGAAAATGAAGTAGATAAATATTTAGAAAACTTACAAGAGATTTTAAACTTTGCAGATGTAGTAAATAAAGCTCCAGTAGATGGATTAGAGGAAACTATTGGAGAAAACGAAAGATGCAATGTATTTAGAAAAGACGAAGTAAAAGTTTTTGAAAACCACGATGGACTTTTACAAAATGCACCAGAACAAGAAAGAGGAATGTTTAAAATACCAAAGGTAATGTAAATATAAGGAGTGAAGAACATATGGCAAATTCTAAAATAATAATAGTAGAGGGAGCTCAAGGAGCAGGAAAAACTACAATAACAGATTATATAAGACACGCAATTCCATATACAAATCTATATAGATTAAGTGGAACAGCGGATTCAACACCAACAGGCAGAGCAAAATCAGAAAAAATGTATATTGATTTAGTCGATTATATAGAAAAATTACAAAATATGAGTATTAATTTATTGTTTGATAGAACATTTTTTACAGAAGAAATTTATTGTAGATTAGGATTTAAAGAATATACTTTTAGCGATATATATGAAAAATTATTAAATAGACTTGCTAATATGGACTTTGAGATTTATTATATTACATTATATTTAAGCGATGAAAATGAATTTGAAAAGAGATTAAATAGAGCAGGAAAAGCAAAAAATGCTTATGCAAAATTTAATAAACAAAGTAGTATAAATCAACAAAACGCATATTTGAAAATGGCGGACGAAATAGCTGAGAAGTATCCACAAATCAATGTTGTCAAACTTGATAATTGTAGAGATGAAAAAGTGGTAAAAGAAGAGATAAAAAATATGCTAGAGTGGCAAGAAAAATAAATTTATACAAGGAGGACGAAAATGGGAGACATTACAAATCTTACAGTTTGTGAATTGATAGAGAAATTAGATAAAAAAGAATTGACATCAGAAGAAATAGTAAAAGCATATGTAGAGAGAATAAAAGAAAAAGAAAATGATGTACAAGCTTTTATAACAAATACTTGTGAATCAGCTTTGCAAGAAGCAAAAGAAATAGATGCAAATCCAAGAAAGAGTAAATTTGCAGGAATTCCAATAGGGTTAAAAGATAACCTTTGCCAAACAGGAGTAAAAACAACTTGTGCTTCTAAAATATTAGAAAACTTTGTAGCTCCATATGATGCAACAGTTGTAGAAAAATTAAAAAATGAGCAAATTATTAGCCTAGGAAAATTAAATTTAGATGAGTTTGCAATGGGAAGCTCAACAGAGAACTCTGCAATAAAGATTACTCATAATCCTTGGAATTTGAATAAAGTTCCAGGAGGATCATCAGGAGGTTCAGCAGCTGCTGTTGCAGCAAATATGGTTCCTTGGGCATTAGGATCTGATACAGGTGGTTCAATAAGAGAGCCAGCATCTTTCTGTGGAGTAGTTGGACTAAAGCCAACATACGGTTTAGTATCAAGATATGGACTTGTAGCATTTGCGTCATCACTTGACCAGATAGGACCAATAACTAAGGATGTTAAAGACTGTGCAACACTTCTTAATATAATTGCAGGAAATGACGAAAAAGACTCAACATCAGCTGACAGAGAAAAAGTTGATTATCTACAAGCTCTAAAAAATGATGTAAAAGGACTAAAAATAGGAGTGCCAAAGGAATTTTTTGGAGAAGGAATAAATGAAGATGTCAAAGCAAAACTAGAAGAAGCTATAGAAACTTATAAACAAATGGGAGCAATAGTGGAAGAATGTTCATTAAATGTATCTGAATATGCGTTAGCAACTTATTATATAATTGCCTGTGCAGAAGCTAGCTCAAACTTAGGAAGATTTGACGGAATTCGTTATGGATATAGAGCTAAAGAGTACAAAGATTTGAAAGAATTATTTATAAATTCTAGAAGTGAAGGCTTTGGAGCAGAAGTTAAGAGAAGAATAATACTCGGAACATATGTGCTATCATCAGGATATTATGATGCATATTACAAAAAAGCTCAGAAAGTTCGTACATTTGTAAAAAATGAATTTGATAAAAACTTTGCTAAATACGATGTATTATTAACACCAGTAGTACCAAATACAGCATTTGATATAGGAGCAAAATGTGATAATCCATTAGAGATGTATCTAGCAGATATATGTACAGTATCAATAAATATAGCAGGTGTAA
Source organism: Bacteroidaceae bacterium (assembly GCA_963621875.1). Lineage (GTDB taxonomy): Bacteria > Bacillota > Clostridia > TANB77 > CAG-508 > CAG-245. The sequence goes on from CAVFFR010000014.1 coordinate 17,780, forward strand.
CAGCAATTTCTGTTCCATGTGGAGTTGATAAAGCTGGAATGCCAATAGGAATGCAGTTAATAGGAAACAAATTCCAAGAAAGCACAATATTAAATGCAGCATATACATTTGAACAAAAAATAAAATTCAGAGAGAACTATAAACCAGAATTCAAAAAATAAAAGAAAGAAGGAGAAATAATGGCAAGAGAAGAATATGAAGCAGTCATAGGATTAGAAGTTCACGCAGAGCTTTCTACAAAAACAAAAATATTTTGTAGCTGTTCAACAGAATTTGGTGCAGAGCCAAATTCACACACTTGTCCAGTTTGTATGGCGATGCCAGGAACTTTACCTGTATTAAACGAGAAAGTTGTAGAGTATGCTGTAAGAGCAGGGCTTGCAACAAATTGTTCGATAGCAAAAGACAGCAAAAACGATAGAAAAAATTATTTCTATCCAGATTTACCAAAATCTTATCAGATATCACAGTTCGATAAACCACTTTGTAATCATGGATATATAGAAATAGAAGACGATGAAGGAAACAACAAACAAGTAAGAATATTGAGAATTCATATAGAAGAAGATGCTGGCAAGCTAAATCATAATGAATTCGGTGGAGGAAGTCTAGTTGATTTAAATAGAGCTGGAGTACCACTTATAGAAATAGTATCAGAGCCAGATTTGAGGTCTGCAAAAGAAGCGGACAGATATCTAAAGAAACTAAAATCAACACTTGAATATATAGAAGTATCAGATTGTAAGATGCAAGAAGGTTCATTTAGAGCAGATGTCAATGTATCAGTTCACAAAAAAGGAACACCATTTGGAACACGTACAGAGATGAAAAATATGAACTCATTTAAATCTATCACAAGAGGAATTGAATACGAGATAGAAAGACAAATAGATGAATTAGAAAAAGGCAACAAAATATATCAGGAGACATTAAGATGGGATGATGTATCTGGAAAAACTTTCTCTATGAGAGATAAGGAAGAAGCTCAAGACTACAGATATTTCCCAGAACCAGATTTAGTAGCAATAAGATTATCAGATCAATATGTAGAAGATATTAGAAAAACATTGCCAGAACTTCCAGAAAGCAGAAAGGCAAGATATATGTCTGAATACAAACTTTCTGAGAAAGACGCAAGATTATTAACAGCATCAAAATATTTATCAAACTTATTTGAAGAAGCAGAAAAAATATGTGGAAATGCAAAAGCAGTTGCAAACTGGCTATTATCAGATATTTCTCGTATATTAAACGAAGAAGAATTAGAGCCAGAGAACATACCATTTACAGGAAAAGAATTAGCGCAACTTGTGGAATTAATAGATAAAGGAACAATAAGTTCTGCAATAGGTAAAAAAGTTCTAGAAGAATTATTTACTTATAATAAAGAAACTATGAAGATGCCAGAAGAAATAATTAAGGAGAAAGGCTGGATTCAGATATCTGATGAAGGAGCAATAAAAGAAGTAGTAATGCAAATATTAGAGGCAAATCCTCAATCAATAGCAGACTACAAAGCTGGAAAAGATAGAGCATTAGGATTTTTAGTAGGACAAGCAATGAAACAAACAAAAGGAAAGGCAAATCCACAAATGTTGAACAAAATGTTCATAGAAGAATTGAATAAATAAAAAACAAAACTCCAAGTTCCTAATATTTGGAGTTTTATTTTGCTCGTAATTAAGCAAAGAAGGTCATCTTTTTAAATCTTTGCAAATTTTACTAAAAGAATATCCACATACTATAAACATAGAAATAAAACAAGTTCCAGACTTGAACAAATTAGTTCCTAAATCAAATAATATGTAAGCAGGATTTGTAGTTATGTATAAAGACATAAACAATGTTCCAAACAATGTCAAAATAAAAGAGATTTTTATTCCAATATTCATAATTTTTTTTGCTTTTTCATTCAAATTAATACCAAAAATCGAAATTAGAGTTATGTAAGAAAATCTTAATCTATTTAACATATTCATTCTCCTTGTAAAAAGTATCTATATTAATCATAACATAGAAAATACAAGAAATATAGTGGAAATTTATAGCAGAACTTCTGAGAAGGTAGCCAAACAAAAAAATCGTCCAAGGTTGAAACCTTAGACGAAAAAAACAAAAAACTGTGCACAATTTTTTATTTTAAGCATTCATAGCATTTAATTTTTTTGCTAATAAAGATTTTTTTCTTGCAGCTGTGTTCTTAACAATAACACCTTTTGTACAAGCTTGATCTATTTTCTTTGTAGCAGCAGAGAATAATGTCTTTGCTTCTTCAACATTTCCAGATTCAACAGCTTGCTCAAATTTTTTAACAGCTGATTTATATCCAGATTTAATCATATTATTTCTAGCAGTCTTCTTATCAATAACGCTTACACGTTTAATTGCAGATTTAATATTTGGCATATTTAGCACCTCCTCGAATTAAGTTTATTTCTGTAACAGATACTATTGTAACACGAAACAGTTAATTTTGCAAGGATTAACGCAAAAAATCAAAAAATAGTTGCAAAAACAAAAGAAAACATATATAATGAGAATACCAAAACAAAACACAATGCGATAAATTGAAAGGAGCGATTTTTATGAACATAAAAATAACAGGAAAGGATTTAAAAGCTACAGAAGCTATAAAAAATTATATTAATTCTAAAACAGACAGAATACAAAAGTATTTTGAAGAAGAAGAATTAGATTTATATGTAACAATAAAAAAAGAGGGGGAAGATCAAGTTGCTGAAATGCAAGTGTCTGTAATGGGTGATACTTTCAGAGCTGTAACAGCAAGTAGAGATTTATATGCATCTATAGATAAAGATGTTGACATATTAGAAGGTCAAATAAGAAAGATGAAAACTAAAAAAGACAAACAAAATATGACAGAATCTATAAGACTAAAAGAAGAAAATAGATTAGAAGAAACAGAAATAACAGACGAAATAGTAAAAACCATATACTACCCAATTAAACCAATGGGACCAGAAGATGCAAAACTTCTATTAGGAGATCAACCACAAAACAAATTCTTAACATTTGTAAACATTGAAACAGGAAAAGTAAATGTAATATACAGATTAAAAGATAACAAAAACTATGGTTTAGTAGAACCAGAAGCATAAATAATGTAGAAATAAGAGGAATTATAAAAGTCCCTCTTATTTTTTTGTATTATATGTCGAAACTTGACATACGATTATACCCGAAAAGCATTGACATTAGAGTGTTTTTTAGTATAATAGAATAAAGTTATGTATTTTGATATATGAAATTAAAATCTAAGAAAATTAATTCTGAAACAAATTCAAAAAATAATTAAAAAATAAGGAGATACAAATATGTATAAAAAACTGTTTGTTTTATTTATTGTGCTCATTTTATTAATTTCATTAGTAGGATTAGTTGCATATAATCAAAAAAAGTTAAACAAAGAAGATACAAACAATACATCAGAAAAAGTTACGCAAGAGAAAACAGAAGAATTTGAAGAAGGAGTAATAGGAAGATTAATAATCGAAAAAATAAATTTAAATGGAGAAATAAAAGAAGGAAGTTCTCAAGAGGTTCTAAAAGATTACATAGGACACATAGAAGAAACTGCTAAATATGACGGAAATGTAGGATTAGCAGCACATAATAGAGGAAATCAATATTCATATTTTGCGAGAATTAATGAGCTAGAAATAGGTGACGAAATAATTTATCAAAATAAATATGGAGATAGAAAATATAAAGTAAGTCAAAAAAAAGACATACTGGAAACAGATTGGAGTACATTAGAAAACTCTAGTGAAAATAAACTTACATTAATAACTTGCATAAAAAATAGAGTAAATCAAAGGTTATGTGTACAAGCTGTGGAAAGCAATCTTTAGAAAGGATGGAAAAAATGAATAAGATAAAAAAATTGATAATAATCTTACAAATAGTAATGTTATTATTACCAATGACAACATTTGCAGCCAATATAAATATTGGAGATGAAATAAATATAGAAAGAGGACCGCTTGGATTTTATACAATTCAATATTGGAATGCAACGAGAAATGAATGGATGTATGTAACATATTCAAGAACATATTACACTGATACGGAAGGCAATAAAAAGATAGCCTATTGCGTAAACCCTGACCTAAATGGAGTTGGATGGCTTCCAGGAGAAGAAGAAAGTTATTCTACAAAAGTTGAACATAGATTGTCAGATGAAAGAATACATAGAGTGCTAAAAAATGGGTATCCATATGTGTCGTTAGCACAATTAGGAGTGGAAACAGAAGATGATGGATATTTAGCAACTAAACAAGCAATATATTGGATTATAAGAGAAAGAAAATTAGAAGATATTTACGGATATTTTAGACCGGGTCAAACAGAGATAAATGGTCAGAATCTAGAAGATATTCAACGCAGAGGCAAAAAAGTAGTGGATGCAATTTATAAACTTGTTGAAATAGGCTATAATGGAGCATCACAAGATGTAAATTCTGAAGAACCAGAGTTTATTGAGTTAGGAGAATTTAAACTAGAATGGTACAGAAAAAAATATTATTCTAAGGAATATCAAGTAAAAAAAGCAAATTCAGAAATAAAAATAACTGGAATTAATTTAGAAGGAGCACAGGTTGTAGACTTAAATGGAAATATAAAAACAACTCTTAATGTTGGTGAAAGATTTAAAATCTTTGTTCCAAAAGAAAAAATAAACACGGATTTAGAAGTCAAGGTAAAATATACATCAAAAGAAACAACTTATCCAGTATATTATGCAACAAGTAATACTGCGGACAAACAAAACTATATAATAATTCAAGACAAAGAAGACATTGCAGAAAGAGAGTTAACATTGAATATAAAGGGAAACTGTACTACACTAGAAATAAAAAAGATTGACGAAGAAACAGAAGAACCAATAGAAGGAACGACATTTGAAATATCATATAAAGATGGAGAAAAAATAGGTACATATACTACAGACAAAAATGGAATGATAACTGTAGGAGAATTATATGCAAGACCAATATTGATAAAAGAAATTGAAGCAAACGAAAAATATGTATTAAATAGCGCTATAAGAGAAATACATCCTAAATACAATGGAAAATATGCAATAGAAATAAAAAACAAACGAAAAATAGGAAATATAGAAATAACAAAAGTAGATAAAGATGATAAGAATACAGTGTTAGAAGGAGTGGAATTTGAACTTGTAAATTCTAACGGAAAAATAGTAAAAAAATTAAAAACAGATAAACAAGGAAAAGCAAAGGCCACAAACATATATGCTGGAGAATATATTTTAAGAGAAACAAAAACAAAAGAAGAATACAAAATTGGAATAGACCAAAATGTTGTAATAAAACATAATGAAACATTAGAATTAGAAATAGAAAACGAGAAGAAAAAAGGCTATATAAGAATTATAAAAACAAGTGAAGATAAAAACGAAATATTGCAAACAGAAGCTGGAAGTCCTATAACAGGAGTGAAATTTAATATATATGATTTAGAAGGAAATTTTATAGAAGAACTAGTAACAGATGATGAAGGAAAAGCAGAAAGCAAAGCACTTCCATTAGGAGAGTATATAGTTAAAGAAACTGATGCAGGTGAATGGTACAAAATAGATGAAGAAGAACACAAAATAAAAATATCAGAAGATGAAGAAACGGTGGAGCTTAATGTTACTAACAAGTCAAAACAACCACGAGTAAATATAAATAAAACTTGCAAAAACAGTGTAAAATCAAATGAAGAAGTGGACTACGAATTCGAGATTATGAACTCTGGAGAAACAGAACTTACCGAATTTATCTGGTATGATATATTACCAAGTGAATATGCAAAAATTACAAAAATTTCTACAGGAACTTATAACCAAGAACTTACATATAATGTATGCTATAAAACAAATCAAAAGGATACATATATGATAGCTAAAGCAGATTTAAAAACTACAGAAAATAATTATATAGATTTATCAAATATATATTTAGAACAAGGAGAAAAAATAACAGAAATTAAAATTAACTTTGGAGCAGTGAAAGTAGGCTTCTCAAATATAGAAAAACCACATATATTTATGAAGATGAGTCCAAACTTAGAAAATGATACAAAAATAAAAAATTACACAATATTAGAAGGATATATAAACAATTTTAAGGTGTGTGATGAAGATACAGCAATTTCAACTATATATAACATTATAGAAAAGAAAAAATTACCAAGAACAGGATTCTAAAAATTTTTGTATAATAAATTGAAAAAATATAAAATATATAATATAATGTAAGCTGAATTTCGTATAATTCATTAAATTGAAAGGAGCAATTTTTTATGAAAGATTATTTAGAAATTGAAAGCGTAGAAGCACTAGAAGTGCTAGACTCAAGAGGAAATCCAACAGTTCAAGTTGAAGTAACAACACTAGATGGATCTCATGGAGTAGCAATGGTTCCATCAGGAGCATCAACAGGAAGCTTTGAAGCTGTTGAGCTAAGAGATGGAGATAAATCAAGATATTTAGGAAAAGGAGTTTTAAAAGCAGTTGAGAATGTAAATTCAATTATAGCTCCAAAACTAGAAGGAATGAATGTATATAACCAAGCAGAAATAGATAAAATGCTTATAGAACTAGATGGAACAGAAAACAAAGGTGTATTAGGAGCAAACGCTACATTAGGAGTATCTTTAGCTTGTGCGAAAACAGCTGCAGCATCTTTAGGAATGGAATTATATAATTATATTGGTGGAGCAAATGCAAAAGTTATGCCAGTTCCAATGATGAACATTATGAATGGTGGTAAACATGCAGACTCGACATTAAGTGTACAAGAATTTATGATTATGCCAGTAGGAGCAAAATCATTTGCAGAATGTCTACGTATGTGTGCTGAGATTTATCACAACTTAAAATCTGTTTTAAAAGAAAAAGGATTAGGAACAGGTGTTGGTGATGAAGGCGGATTTGCACCAAATGTAAAAGATGAAGATGAAGCACTTCAATTAATAATGGAAGCTATCGAAAAAGCTGGATATAAACCAGGAGAAGAAGTAGCTTTAGCATTAGATGTTGCTGCAACAGAAATGTATGATGAAGCAAAGAAAATAGGAAAAGAAGGACAATATCATTTCTGGAAAATAGGAGTTACAAAAACAGAAGACGAAATGATAGACTTCTTAGAGGACTTAGTTAATAGATACCCAATTATCTCAATAGAAGATGGATTAGCAGAAGAAGATTGGGATGGATGGAAAAAACTGACTGACAGACTAGGAGCTAAAATCCAATTAGTTGGTGATGACCTATTTGTAACAAATATAAAGAGATTGCAAAAAGGTATAGATTTAGGAGTAACAAATAGTATATTAATTAAACTAAATCAAATAGGAACTTTAACAGAAACTTTAGATGCTATTGAATTAGCAAACAAACACGGAATGACAGCTGTTGTATCACATAGAAGCGGTGAAACAGAAGACACAACTTTGGCAGATGTAGCTGTAGCAACAAATGCTGGACAAATAAAAACAGGAGCACCATGTAGAACAGATAGAGTTGCTAAATACAACAGATTATTAAATATCGAACATCAATTAGGAGATATTGCACAATATCCAGGAAGAAAAGCAATAGTAAAATAATATAAAAAAGTCGGCACTAGCAATAGTGCTGATTTTTTATGGCTGAGTATAAGAAAAAGGCTTAAAATAGCTATGTTTGACGAACAATAAAAATACAAAAAAATGTTTGCAAAAAGTATTGACAAATGAAAAATAAAAATGTAAAATAGGTACATAAAGCGAACAGAAGTTTATTAATAAAAAGAGGAGGAAATTTAAATGAGTATTCTAAAACACAAGAACAGCAAAATAATAGATTTAACAAAACCAGTGGAAATAAAAACATATCTAACTATAAGTGTGTTAGGAAAAAATTTAAATTTAAATATAAACTATAAAAAAATAAATGTTCCAGAATTAAACATAGGAGAAAAAGAAATAAACATTTATTTACCAACAAGATACAAAGATACAGGAACAGTAGAAATTGTAAGCGAAGCAATAAAAAAGATGTACAACGAAATAGCAGAAATAGAAATTGCTAATAGTATGGAAAAAATAAGAGTAATGCTTGGTTTTGCACCAAACGATTATACAATAAAAAGAATGAAAGAAAGTTTTATAAAAAACAACAAAGACAAAACAATAATAGTAAATCCAGACATAGTAAAATATAACAGAAAAATAATAGAAACATCTTTAATACAAGCATTCTGCAAAACAAAATATAACGAAAATTCAAAAGAATATAAAAATATACTAATAAAAGCAATCGAAAAATACGAAAACTATGAATATAAAATATTAAAATATAAAATAGGATAAACAAAAGAGGCAGGATAATAAATCCTGCCATATGTATTTAATTTAAATAATGAGATAAAGAACAAAAATAATTACTTAAATTAAATCATATTTCAAAACTTAAAATCCTGTCTAATAATAGTAGTATTATAAAACTATAAAACTAAAACTATTTCATTTGGTTTTCAGCTTGTTGTATTAACTTTTTAACCATGTTACCACCTATTCTACCAGCATCTCTTGCAGAAATGTCTCCGTTGTATCCATCTTTAAGATTAACACCAACTTCTATTGGTGTCAAAAATATATTTGAAAAGCAATCGCCTAAAAAACTATAAATACATATGAGAAAATATAGAATTAAATATAATTGAAAATAAAGAGTAAAGGCAAAAACTATTTTGCAATTGTACATTCAGATAAATAGCCATCAATTTTATGTTCTTCTGCAGGAATTCCAGTATAATCTACATAGAATTTACCTGGTGAATACCATTTCAATGCTTCACCAGGTTTTGGCTTTGAACCAACGATATTATCTTTAGGAAGATAGTAGATTTTTTTATCATTGTAATCAAAGCACTCTGCAAAGTTCCCGTCGTATTTGGCAAAAGCTAAAATTGTTGTACTGGGTAAGTCTTTAGTTAAAGATGCTGATTGTAATTTATCAAGATGGTTTTGTAATTCGTGAATAAAATTATCAACAAAAGAACCTTCGATTTTATCGTGAATGGAATTGTCTAGCTTTGTTAAAGAATCATTAACTAAATCAAGAAAGTCATTAGGCATATACATACACCTCCTTTAATTTGAAATAAAAAAATAAAAGAAATAAACTAAATACATTTTAGAATGCAATAAATAAAAAGTCAATAAATGTTAAAAAAGTTTTACAAAAATTTACAAATTTTAATTTAAGTATGATATACTCTAAGAGAAAAGTAGGTGTTTAAATGAAAAAGATAAAAAAAGTTATAATCATTGTATTAATTTTAATAACATTGTTTAATATACGAGTATATGCACATGGTGGAAATATAACAGGATGGAATAAGAAGGATTCAACCGAAATTACTGAATGTAATGGAAAATATTATGGGTATCATAAACAGAACGAAGTAAAACATTATCATCAGGTAGAGTGGAATGAAGAAGAACAAAAGTGGCAAATAATAAAATCAGCAGTATATTACGATGAAAATTTTAATATTATAAATACTATTGATAATTCAAATACTACAAAAATAGAAGTAAAATATAGTGAAAGTGTAGATGGAGATACTGCAAAAATTGAATTAAATGGAGAAGAAATTACAGTAAGATTTTTAGGAATAGATACACCAGAAACTGTCCATCCAACTAAAGGTGAAGAACCTTATGGAAAAGAAGCAAGTAATTATACTAAAGAAAAATTAGAAAACGCAGATAAAATAGAGATAGAATATGATGATAATGCTTCAAAAACGGATAAATATGAAAGACTATTAGTATGGGTTTGAGTAGATGATATTTTACTTCAAGAAGAGTTAATAAGTAACGGTTTAGCTAGAACATATATGTTGCAAGATAATTATAAATATGCATGGATATTGCAAGAAAATGAAGAAAAAGCACAAGAAGAAAAAGTAGGAATTTGGAGTGAAAATGCAAAGATTCAAGAAAATGTAATTGCTGAAAGTATAGAAACTGGAGACAATACAAGTAATTTTGGTGGATTAATAATTATTTTAATATCATTAATAGTAGCAATATTATTTGGAAAGATAAAACAGAAAAGTAAAAAAGAAAAAAAATAAGGAGGAGATTATGCAAGGGTCTAAAATTAATTCTATGTTAACTATAGAATATATGTGTAATGAAAAAGAAAATCAATTTTTTGATAGAAAAAGTGCTAAAAAAGATATAAAAGAATTAGCTAACCATGTAGCAGGTTTCGCAAACGCAAGTGGAGGAACTTTAGTAATAGGTATTGCAGATAATGGAAAAGTAGAGGGATTTGAAGATTACAAAGAAAAATATAATAAGTTTTTGAAAATAACTTCAGGTGATTATTTAAAAACTGTTCCAAAATTTGAAAATGAAACAATTGAAGTAATAAATTACAAAGGGAATAAAGATAAAATATTATTAATTCATATTAGTCCAAGTATGAATACTCTTATAAGAAATGTAAAAGATGAGGTATATTTGAGGCAAGGGGATTCTACTAATAAATTGTCTGCTGACCAAGTAAAAATAATTGAATTAGATAGACATGAAATATCTTTTGAAGAACAATTAAATATTAGAACAAGTATAAACGATATTGATTTAGATATGGTTGAAATATATAAATCAGCTATAGGTGCAAATGAAAGTGAATTGTTAGATGTTTTGAGGGCAAGAAGATTTTTAATAAAAGATGATATGTCACAAAAAGAATTTTTAACAAATTCAGGAATATTACTATTTGCAAAAGATCCTTCTTTATTTTTTCCAACAGCGCGAATTAGAGTGATAAAACTTGAAGGAAAAGAAATGCAAACAGGTGCAGATTTGAACATAGTAAAAGATAAAACATTTGCATTACCATTATATAAACAAATTAAAGAAACACAGAAATTTGTTGATACACAACTTAGAGAGTTTACTCATTTAGGTACAAATGGGGAGTTTGTTACAGTGCCAGAATATCCTAAATTTGCTTGGGAAGAGGGAATAACGAATGCTGTAACTCATCGTAATTATGCGATTAGTGGTGAACATACAAAGATATTTATATATGACGACAGAATGGAAATATTAAGTCCTGGAGATTTACCAGGGATTGTTACAGTAAAAAATATTAAAGAAAAACGATATGCACGTAATCCTATAATTTCAAGAACACTAACAGAATTAGGTGTTGTGAGGGAACTTAATGAGGGTGTTTCGAGAATTTATAGAGAAATGAGCGATTTATTTTTAGAAGACCCTGTATATATTGAAGATAAAGGCAGTTCTTTAAAACTTGTTTTGAAAAATAATATTGTAATGAGAAGTAAAAGAAAAAATGAATTATTGTTGAAAGATAACAATATTAACCAAAAATGGAAAGAGCTAAATGCTATTGAACAAAAAACTATTCAATTTATATTTGACAAAGGTGATGTTATGACTCATCAGATAGCGGAATACATTGATAGAGATAGAAGAACTGCTCAGAGAATTTTAAGAAAATTAGAAAGTAAAGAATTAATTGAATGGGTAGGCACATCAAATAAAGACCCTAAAAAGATATATAGAATGAAGTAATGTCGCAGTAGTGTCGCAGTAGTGTCGCAGCAATGTCGCAGTAGTGTCGCAGCAATGTCGCACCTTTATAATAAATAATAATCAAAAAATACAATGTACCGTAAAAAATTAAACAAGCAAGCGTATTTTTACGATACACCGTAGTTAGTATAAACTTTTAGTAGGGAAATTTTAAGAAAAAAATTGAATAAGAGATACCAATTTGATAGAATATTTTTATCAACAAAAACAATATTCAAAAAGGAGGTATCTCTTATGTATTCAATTATACAAAAGATTTATGAAAAAAACAATAAAATATTAAAAGAAGGATTAAAAAATGTTTTAAATGGAGCAGATGTAAGTACTTTAACAGGAGCAATAAAAGACTTTACAGATATTTTAGGAAAAGAACTTTTTTCAGAAATAGTAACACAAATAGAAAATTTAGTTTTTGATGATGAAAAAAGAAAAAATCAGTATGAATCAGTAAGATATGCAGAAAAAAGTTTGATAACGAAAAATGGAAAAACAAAATTTGAAAGAAGATATTACAAAGATAATGAAACAGGCGAAAATGTATGTTTAACAGATAAAATATTAGGATAAGAAAAAAAGCAAATAAAAAATTATTTGGAACAACAGAAATTAAAATACCAATATCAAGAGCTAGAGAAGAATTATATTATGAATTAAAAAATATTTGGTATGATAATGCAGTATAATTATTGAAATATAGAAAAGAATATGATAAAAATAGCCTATAGAATAGGTTTATTAAGTGAACCTAAAAATATAGAAAAATGAAAATAAAAATATAAAATCAAATAGAAATCTCAAAATTCAACAGTAGAAATAGTTTTAAAATTTTAGTAAAGAGAAATCCTACTAAAAATTTATGCTATCCTTTAGTGTTAGAATTGTAGAAATAAAAATATTTCTATGTTATAATTTAAACGATTAATAGTAATTTGGCGTTGAGATTAATTTTGAAATTTGAACAAAAATATAAACATTTAGATGGGTATATAGAATATGCTCATCTTTTATTATGTCAATTAAATATTGTATAATATAGATAGAGTTCTATATACTGCAAACTATCAAAAAAATGTAAGGAGGTAACTGTCATGGGAGAATTATTTGTAGAAAAAGTAATTAATGCAACAGAAGATTTTTTAGACAATAACCAAAGAATAAAATTAAAAGAAATACTTACAGAAATATGTATATATTATAAAATTGAGAAATTAGAACAAAGTCAAAAAGAAGAAATACAGAGGAATAATGAAGACATTCTAAATAGGTTTATATCATCTAAAGAAATTGAAGGTTGCTCAAATAGAACTTTAAATTACTATAAAGATAATATAATCAAAATGTTAGATACAATAAATCTTCCAATAAATGAAATTACTACTGAACTATTGAGAAACTATTTAGCCGATTATAAAAGCAATTCAAAAGCTGGTATGGTAACAATAGATAATATAAGGAGAACTTTATCAAGCTTCTTTACTTGGCTTGAAAATGAGGATTATATTGTAAAAAGCCCAGTTAGAAGGATTCATAAAGTAAAAACAACTAGAAAAGTAAAAGAAACATTAACAGATGAAAATTTGGAAAAGTTAAGAGATACTTGTTCAAATGTAAGGGATTTAGCAATATTAGAACTATTAATTTCAACTGGTATGAGAGTTGGAGAAATTACAAGATTAAATATATCAGATATGGATTTTCAAGAAAGAAGTTGTATTGTTTTAGGTAAAGGTAATAGTGAAAGAGAAGTTTATTTTAGTGCAAAAAGCAAAATGTATATAAAAAAATATTTAGAAATGAGAACTGATAACAACGAGGCACTATTTGTATCTCTTATTAAACCTTATAACAGGTTGGGAATATCAGGAATTGAAATTTTAATTAGAAATTTAGGAAAAGAAGCGAATATAAATAAAGTTCATCCACATAAATTTAGAAGAACAATGGCTACAATGGCAATAGATAAAGGTATGCCAATAGAACAAGTGCAAAAATTATTAGGGCATATAAAAATAGATACGACAATGGAATATGCTATGGTAAATCAGAGTAATGTTAAAAATTCTCATAGAAAATATGTTACATAAATCCTGAAAATGTTATGTAAAACATTGTTTTTTTAGGTATAATGCTGTATAATATAAACATGGAATTTATTTCCAAATAAAAATTACATATCAATCAGAAAGGTGTCATACGCTATGAAAGTTTTAAGTATTATTGAACCATGGGCAACTCTTATTAAAGAAGGAAAGAAGGTCATCGAAACAAGAAGCTGGAAAACATCTTACAGAGGTGAACTTTACATCCATGCAAGTGACAAAAAAATTAAAAGGAGTGATGCGCACACAAGTGAATTACTTAAACTGATTCCAAATGTACCTATGGGATATGGTAACATTATATGCAAATGCAGATTGGTTGATTGCGTATATATGGATCAGGAATTCTTAGACATGATACAGAAGGACAAGCAGGAATTCTTATGCGGAGAATATAGTTTGGGAAGATATGCTTGGATTCTGGAAGATGTTGAGATACTTGAAAAGCCGATTCCAGCCAAAGGGCATTTGAATATCTGGAATTATGAGGTCAGCGAATAGCGGAAAGGAGTATGCAAGATGAAAATTTTTCAGCTGAAGGAATCCGAAAGGATTAAAGAAAGTCTGCGGAGTTTGACAGAGGAGTTTATTGAGGAATATCCGTATTACTCAACTTGGATTGAGAAAAACAAGGCAACATTCAAAGACGGAACGAGAGTTGTTTATGAACTTAAAGACAATGAAAAGACAGTCGGATATATGATGGTTCATTTTTCTACACAAAAATGTGCAAAGGTAAATGGAATCTATGTATTTCCGGATTGCCAGAAAAGAGGATATGCAAAGAAAGCTTTGTTACAGGTTCTGGAAGAACTCAGAAAACAAAACTACGATTATGCATTCATTCAGACTCGTATGCATAACAAAATTGTGGTTCACATGTTTGATACATTACATTTTGATGTAATCGGACAGAATTATCACAAGATTGAAAAACAGCCCAATTGGGTGGCTGTGTACGATTTGAAGAAAAAAAGAAACTTTGATGAGATGTATGCTCTTGCAGCGCAGCTTTATCCGGGTTTCTCCAAGAATTGATATGCAATTAGGCAAGGTGTCAAATGATACCTTGCTTTTTTCTAAATTTAGCAATATAATATCAAAGTAAAAGAAAGGTTATTTAATATAAAAGAAAGAATATGTTTATAAAATTCATATTAAATA
>CAVFFR010000015.1:0-29184 GCA_963621875.1 Bacteroidaceae bacterium
GTAGTAAGCTATGAGGGCACTGCTACTAGTGGAACAATAACAGAAGTAGATTATGCCAAAACATATGAAATAAAAGTAACAATCAACGATAAAATTGGAAATGTAAGAGAAATAACAGAAAAAGTAGGAACATATTGTTTTGTTGCTGGAACAAAGGTATTGACAGAAAGTGGATTAAGAAATATTGAAGATATAAAAATAGGGGATAAAGTATATGCAATTAATATAGACAATAATGCAAGAGAGTTAAAAGAAGTAACATCGCTATTTAGAGGATATAGTGACGAAATATACGAAATAACGGTCGGAAACGAAGTAATAAAAGCTACACCAAGACACCAATTTTATGTAGTTGATAAGGGATGGATAAGAGCATATGACTTATCTGTTGGTGACCAATTAGTAGCAAAAGATAATGAGAATATGAAAATAGAAAAGATAGAGAAAAAAGAATATACTCAAAATCCTATACCTGTATATAACTTAACAGTAGAAGGATATCACAACTATTTAATAACAGAATATGAATTATTAGTTCATAATATTGGCTCCCTAACTCGGATCCTCAGTTCGTCAATAACTGTAAAAGTACCGCTTAAAGAAAAAACTCCAGATGGCTGGAATGAAGATTGGAATAAATCAGGAAGTTTTGAATCAAGCATAACGCCAACCGTAAATTATAAACAATAAAAGATGAGTGGATACAATATTTATTATTGTGTCCATTCATTTTTTGTACGTCTTAGCATTTGGTATTGATTTTTTAAAATCGATATGCTATAAATAATATAGCTATAAAGATGTAGAAATAACAAAAGAAGGAGAGAAGTAATAAATGAGTAACATACTAAAAAATAAAAATGGAATCACTTTAATAGCATTAGTAGTAACAATAGTAGTACTATTAATACTAGCAGGAGTGAGTATAAGTCTGATATTAGACAATAATGGAATAATACAAAAGAGTAAGGATGCAAAGAAACAATATGAACAAGCAAGAACAAAAGAAGAACAAGAATTAGATAAGATATCAGGTTGGATAGATCAACAAGTAGAAGATAATGCAATTAGATTGCCTGATTCAACGGAAGAAACAAAACCATATTTACCTAGTGAAGATTTTTCAAAAGATGATGACACGAGTTTGGATAATGGATTAGTGATAAAAGACAGTAAGGGAAACGAATTTGTTTGGATAGAAGTGCCAAGAAAAAAAGAAATATATCAAACGGCAGGATTAGATATAAAGGAATTTTCAGAAGAGGAATTAGATAAAATAAAGACAGATTTAATAGATTATTCGGTTGATTATAAGACGAGTTATTCTGATGAATGGTATTCTGGATGTGGAATAATAAATCAAGAAAAATATACAACAATGTATAATAAAATGCTAAAAAGTATATATACAAATGGGGGATTTTGGCTAGGAAGATACGAGATAGGCATAGACGAAAATACAGCAAGAAACTATGGAGGCGAATATACAATAGAACACTCTATATCAGGACAAACACCGGTAATAAAAGCAAACAAGATTCCATATAATTGGATAAGATGTTATCAAGCGGAAGAGATGGCAGAATCCTTTGCACCAAGTGAATATACAAGTAGTTTATTATTTGGAATACAATGGAATTTGGTATGTAAACACCTAGAAACGAAAGGAACAAATCCTGGAGCAACAGCAAGCTCATTACAAGAAGCAATAAAAAGTAATAGTACTGATTGGGGAAACTATTCTAATGCAAGTTTTACAGTGACAAATACAAAAGCTATGTATTCAGAAGATAAAGGAGCAACATGGAAAAAAATAACAGAAACAAGTGAATATCCAAAAAAAGAAAATGAATGTATATTATTAACAACAGGAGCAGATGCAAGAAATAGTATGATGAATATATATGACTTTGCTGGAAATGTATGGGAATGGAACTTAGAAAAAACAACCAACGATAGTACGCCAGGCGTAGGCGGAGGTGGAGACTACTGTAATTTGGTTGGTTATAGCTATCCGGCTTCAAAAAGAGGTGGAATGGGTAAAAACTTTAATGGTAGTGGAAGCGGAGCACGTGTTACATTATATTAATTGCGGAATAAGAATATAATTAAATATAAAAACTAGTCGAAGTTCTATAAATCGGCTAGTTCTTTCTTTTTGAGAAATATTATTTGTATTAGAAAAATTATAAAAATAAAACATACAGCGCAAAAAATGTTGAAAAAAATATTTATATAGGGTATAATAATATCACGATAAATTATAAGTTGGAGATAAAATGATAAATTTACTTTTGAGTGGAAATGAGAAGGTATTTGATGGAGCTTTAACAGAGCTAATATCAATAACAAACAAAACTAAAGAACCAATAAATTGTTACATATTAACAATGGAAGTTACTAGAATAAAAAAAGAATATACAGCAATAAAAGACGAGCAAATAGACTTTCTAAATAAGGTTGTGAAAACTAAAAATCCTGAGAATAAAATAACTAAGATAGATGTAACAGATTTATATGAAAAAGAATTTGGAAAGTGCAAAAATGAAAATGCTTATTGTACACCCTATACATTACTACGACTATTTATAGATTTAATACCAAATACGCCAGAAAAAATACTATATTTAGATATTGATATGATGGCAAATAAAGACATATCAGAACTTTATAATACTGATATTACTGAATATGAATATGCAGCAGTAAGAGAAAAATACGGTTCAAAAATAATTAGGCCTGATTATATAAATGCAGGGATGTTATTGATAAATATGAATAAAATAAAAGAGACCAAACTTTTAGAAAAAGCAAGAAATTTAATTAAAACAAAGAAATTAATATTTGCAGATCAAGATGCAATATTCTGGTCAACAACTAAGAAAAAATTACTTCCAAGAAAATATAATGAACAAGCATCTTTTAATAGGAAAAGTACGGTAATTTGCCATTTCTGTAAAAGAATGTTGTGGTTTCCATATCCACATACGGAGAACTACAAACAATGGCAAATAGAAGAAGTGCATAAAGTTTTAAGATGCCACACATTTGATAATGACTTAGAAGAATATGTAAAATGGAAAGAAGAATACCAAAACTCAAAAGAACATATATCAACCAAGGGTTAGGAGAAAACAATGAAAAAAGAAAAACAAGTTATACCAATATTTTTTGCAACAGACGACAAATACATACCATTCTTAGCAGTAGCACTGCAATCTTTAAAAGAAAATTCATCAGATGCTAATAACTATGTAATTAAAATACTATACACAAACATAACAGAAGAAAATATTAAAAATATATTAAAATACGAAAAAGAAAATATAAGTATAGAATTTGTTGATTTGAACTATTATATAAACAAAGTAAAAGATAAACTTTATACAAGAGATTATTACTCTAAAACAACATACTTTAGACTATTTATACCAGATTTGTATCCACAGTATGACAAGGTTTTATACCTAGATAGCGATATTGTAATACTATCTGATATAGCAGAACTATATAATACAGATATGGAAGATAATTTAGTAGCAGCAGCACCAGATGATGTAATACAAACAATAGAAGTTTTTCAAGAATATGCTGAAAAGGTTGTTGGAGTAGCAGATTATCACAATTACTTTAATGCGGGAATACTTTTAATGAATTTAGATGCAATGAGAAAAATAAACTTTCAAGAGAAATTTTTGTATTTATTAGGAACAGTAAAATTTTCTGTTGCACAAGATCAAGATTATCTAAACAGATTATGCAAAGGTAGAGTAAAAATACTAGAAAATACATGGGATAGAATGCCAATAGGTGGAGATACAGTAGAAAGAAATAAATTACATATAATACACTACAATTTAGCATTTAAACCTTGGCATTTCGAAGATATTTTATATAAAGAATATTTCTGGGAATATGCTCAGAAAACTGAATATATTGACAAGATAATAGAAATAAAAAACAATTATACAGAAGAAGAAAAATTTGAAGATATGGAATCAGATAAGAGATTAAGAGCACTAGCACAAAAAGAATGTGATTGCGTGGGTGATGATAGAAAATATAGGAGATAGGGATGAAAGAACAAA
The DNA here is from genome assembly GCA_963621875.1 of Bacteroidaceae bacterium. Taxonomy (GTDB): domain Bacteria; phylum Bacillota; class Clostridia; order TANB77; family CAG-508; genus CAG-245. The sequence goes on from CAVFFR010000015.1 coordinate 4,089, forward strand.
TAATAGAAAAGGCTCAAGATAGGCTGGAAATTTTAGAGGAAATTGATAAGCTTGAACAAGAGGGTAGATTTGATGTAGATCCAGAAAAAGATCCACCCACAATAATTCTAACGCCAGAGAATGTCGACTATTTAAAAAAGAAAAGTACAAGCAAAATAAAAAGAACAGTAGCTAATAAATTTGGAGAAAGATTTTTAAACGAAATACTTAAAAATAATAGATTAATTATTAAAGAAGTAAAAGGAATAGAAAACCTTCAAAGTGTAGAAACAGGAGCAATGATAACCTGTAACCACTTTAATCCATTTGATTCATTTGCGGTTGAAGAAGTTTTTAGAAGCACAAAACAATCAAAAAGTAAAAAACTATACAAAGTAATAAGAGAAGGAAATTACACAAATTTTCCCGGGTTTTATGGTTTCTTATTCAGAAATGCAGATACATTACCACTAAGTTCAAATAAAAGAACAATGATAAATTTTATGAAAGCGGTTGATACAATTTTACAAAGAGGTGACTTCATATTAATTTATCCAGAGCAGAGTTTATGGTGGAACTATAAAAAACCAAAGCCATTAAAAGATGGAGCATATAAGTTGGCTACAAGAAACAATGTTCCAATAATTCCAATATTTATAACAATGCAAGATAGTGAAATAATTGGAGAAGATGGCTTCCCTGTTCAAGAGTATATAGTAAATATAGAAGAACCAATTTATCCAGATACTAATAAAACAGAAAAAGAAAATACCGAAATTATGAGAGATAAAAACTATCAAGTATGGAAAAAAATATATGAAAACTTTTACAAAATTCCACTTGAGTATAAATGTGATAAAGAAAAACTTACAGCTAATCAGGAGAACTAATGGAAGAAAAAATTATCTATTATAAAGACGAATTAAATGATGAATTTTCGGAAGCACAAATAGTTCCAAGGAAAATAGACGAAAACTATAAATATGAACATAAGAATCCACTATGGAATTTATGTGCATTTCTAGTGCAAAATATATTGAGTATGCCTATAAAACTTTTGTATGTTAAAATGAAATTTGGAATAAAATATATAGGAAAAGAAAAGCTAAAAAAATATAAAAAAACAGGATATTTTATATATGCAAATCATACGCAACCATTTGCAGATACATTTATACCAAGTCTTACAAATTATCCCAAAAGAAATTATTTTATAGTAAACCCAGAGAATGTTTCAATGAAAGGATTAAAAGTATTATCGCAAATGCTTGGAGCAATTCCAATTCCTTGCAATAAAAAAGGAATGGAACACTTTTTGAAAACAATAGAAAACAACATAAACAAAAAACATTCGATTACAATTTATCCAGAGGCACATATATGGCCATACTACACGAAAATAAGACCATTTAAAGATGTTTCGTTTAAATATCCTGTAAAATACAATGTACCAGCATTTTGTATAACAAATACATATCAAAAAGGTAGAAAAAACAAAATAAAAATTGTAACTTACATAGATGGTCCATTTTTTGCTGATAAAAATTTAAGTACTCAAGAACAGAAAAAAGATTTAAGAAATCAAATATATAATTGTATGGTTAAACAAAGCAAAAAAAATAATGTTGAATATATAAAATATATTAAGGAGGAATAAAAAATGAAGAAGGAAGTTGTTGTAACAATACTTGTAGCTATATTATTAATAGCAGGAATGGTTGGGTATGCTCTATACAACGACCAAAAAACAAAAAAGCTAAATAACAATGAAAACAAAACAGAAAATACTACGGTTGTTTCAGAAAAAGAAGAAAGTAACACAGTAACTGATGAAAATAAGGAGGAAGATAAAGTGTATAGTACAGGTAAACATCACGCAGAAATAGTAATTAAAGATTATGGAACAATAGCATTAGAACTAGATGCAGACGTTGCACCAATAACAGTTGAAAACTTTGCACAACTTGTAAATGAAGGATTCTACAATGGATTAACTTTTCATAGAATTATATCAGGATTTATGATTCAAGGTGGAGATCCACAAGGAACTGGAATGGGCGGAAGTGATAAAGAAATTAAAGGAGAATTTGCAGCTAACGGAGTAAAAAATAGCATATCACATACAAGAGGAGTAATATCAATGGCTCGTTCAACTGCATATAACAGTGCAAGCTCGCAATTCTTTATAGTACACCAAGATAGTACATTCTTAGACGGAAATTATGCTGGATTTGGAAGAGTAACAAGCGGAATAGAAATAGTAGACCAAATATGTGCTGATACAAAAGTAGAAGACAGCAATGGAACAGTGTTAAAAGCAAATCAACCAATAATAGAAAAAATAACAATGATAGATTAATCATTTATGGATGGAAAAAATGGACAAAACTAAAAAGATTAATAAAACGATAAGAAATTTAATAGTTTTTGTATTATTAATATTCTTAACATTTTATTTAATATTCAAAGACCAAAATGTGTTAGAAATATTAAATATAGCAGTAAATGTAAAGAAAAGATATATAGTAGTAGCAATAATAGCTATGTGCCTGTATTTGCTTGGAGAGACAATAAATATAACAAGAATATTAAAAGAACTAGGAGAAGAATCAACATTTTTAAGAAATATAAAATACACATTAATAGGATTTTTCTTCAGTTCTATAACACCTGCTGCTAGTGGTGGCCAACCTATGGAAATATATTATATGCACAAAGAAAAGATAGCAGTGGCAAATTCTACGCTAGCATTATTAGTACATCTAACAAGCTTTCAAATAGTAACAATTGCGTTAGGAATAGTAAGCACAATAATTCATTTTGAAATAGTAAAAAGTGGGCTAATATATTTAGTTATTGTGGGCATACTATTAAACTCAACTGCATTAACATTATTAGCAATATCAATATTCTCAAAAAGATTATCAAAAGGACTAATAAATTTTGCAGTAAAATTATTAAAATTCTTTAGGATATCAAATATAGAAAAAAAGCAAGAATCTTTAGAAAAGGAATTGGAAAAATATCAAGAAAGTGCAGTTTATATAAAAGAACATAAAAAGCTGATGATAAGAACTATAGCAACAACATTTATACAAGTAATAATTTATTACAGCATACCATATTGGGTATATCTTGCATTCGGATTCACGGGTTATAATTTCTTCCAAATAGTAACATTGCAAGCAATGCTGTATGCAACAGTATCTGGAATACCATCTCCTGGTGCAGTAGGAGTAAGCGAAGGAGCTTTTATAGAGATCTTTAAAGGAGTATTTCCAGCCACTATGATGAATAGTGCAATATTATTAAGTAGAGGAACAAGCTTTTATTTGTTTGTAATTATTAGTGCAATAATAACAACTATAACAGCACTAAGGACAAAAGATTATGAAGAAAAAGAAGAACTAAATAATAACTAATCATAAGCAAGTATCTACATATAATAAGTTACTTGCTTATTATAATAAATGGATGTTTAACAAGAAAGAAAAGTGATAATTATGAAAAAAGAAAATAAACCTTTATATTATTTCCTTAGAAATCTTGCAATATTTTTGTTAAAAATATTATACAGACCAAAAAGAATAAATAAAGAAAATATACCACTGGAAGGTCCAATAATCCTTGCAGGTAATCACGTAAATGCAATAGACCCAGTAATGGTAATGACGTCAACGAAAAGGTTAGTACATTATATGGCAAAAGAAAGTCTTTTTAAAGGAATACACGGATGGATTTTTAAAAAAGTTGGAACAATAAAAGTGCATAGAAATAAATCAAATCCAGTCGCAGTTATGGAAGCAGAAGAAATACTAAAATATGGTGGAGCAGTTGGAATATTCCCAGAAGGGACAAGAAATAGAACTAATGAAGACTTATTAAAATTTAGACATGGGGCAGTTTCAATATCTAAAAAAACAAATAGTAAAATAGTTCCATTTGCAATAAGAGGAAAATATAAACTTTTTGGAAAAGGACTAAGCATAAAATTTGGTAAGCCAATAGATGTAAGCAATATGGAAATAGAAGAAGCAAATGACTATTTAAGAGGGGAAGTTTTAAAATTACTAAAAGGATAGGAAGATATGAAATATATTTTTATAGTAAACCAAATAGCAGGGAGAGGAAAGTATAAAAAAATAATTCCACATATAGAAAAAATATGCAAAGAGCAAAATAAAAGATATGCAATTAGATATATAACTAAAGACAAAAGTGGTGCGGACATTGCAAAAGAATATTGTAATGCAGAGCATGTAATATATGTAGTTGGTGGAGATGGAACATTAACTAAAACTCTTGCAGGAATAATCGGAACAAAAAATAAATTAGGAATAATACCAGCAGGGTCTGGAAATGATACTTATAGAGCCACCAAATCACTTCCGCAAGGAATAAACAAAATAGATTTAGCTAAAATAAATGACACTTATTTTATAAATGTTGCTTGTTGTGGAATGGATGCAGAAGTTGCAAATAATGTTGACAAGTTTAGAAACACAATAGTTCCAGCTAGCCAAATGTATAATGTAAGTATAATATATACTTTCTTTAATTATAGATTTAAAGAAATGAAACTAAAAACAGAGGTAAAAACAATACAAGACAAATACTCCATGATAAGTATTTGCAATGGAGGTTATTATGGCGGAGGCTACAATGTGGCACCAAAGTCAAAGCTTACAGATGGAATACTAGACATATATTACGCAGAGAAAATGGCAAAATTAAAAATGATACCATTACTTTTAAAAATAAAAAACGGAAAACATGAAGGCAAAAGAAAAATGCATAAATATAGAGGCAAACATATTGAATTAGAATTTGAACAAGAAGTCACATTTAATGTTGATGGTGAAAAGCTATCAGGTACTAAATTTACAATAGATGCCATTCCAGAGGCAATAGAAATATATAATGACAACGATTTTGTAAAAAGAATATTGGAAGGCAAAGAGATAAATTCAAATAAAAATTAATTGCGAATAGAAGAAAAATTATTGAAAAATAATTACAATAATGATATTATGCTAATGAAATAAGCAAAAGATATTTAATAAACTAGGAGGAAAAATATGAGTGATGAATGTAAAGTCGTAGACAGTATAAAAAGTCTACAAGAGGCTTTTGACAGAGTTATAAAAGCACAAAAAGAATTTTCAAAGTATACACAAGAACAAGTAGACAAAATATTTAAAGCAGCAGCAATAGCAGCAAATCAAGCAAGAATTCCACTTGCAAAAATGGCAGTAGAAGAAACAGGAATGGGAGTTGTAGAAGACAAAGTAATAAAGAATAATTATGCAGCTGAATATGTTTACAATAAATATAAAAATGTAAAAACTTGTGGAATACTAGAAGAAGATAAAAACTTTGGAATTAAGAAAATAGCTGAACCAGTAGGAGTAATTGCAGCAGTAATACCAACAACAAATCCTACATCAACAGCAATATTTAAAACATTGATAGCACTAAAAACTAGAAATGGAATGATAATAAGTCCTCATCCAAGAGCCAAAAAATCTACAATAGAGGCAACAAAAATTGTACTAGAAGCAGCAATCAAAGCTGGAGCGCCAAAAGACATTATTGCTTGGATTGATGTTCCATCATTAGAATTGACAAATATGCTAATGCAGTCAGCAGACATAATACTTGCAACAGGTGGACCTGGAATGGTGAAATCGGCATATTCTAGCGGAAAACCAGCATTAGGAGTTGGACCAGGAAATACCCCAGCTGTAATAGATGAAAGTGCAGATATATTATTAGCAGTAAATTCAATAATACATTCAAAAACATTTGATAATGGAATGATATGTGCATCAGAACAATCAGTAATAGTTCTAGATTCAATATATGATAAAGTAAGAAATGAATTTCTAAAAAGAAATTGCTATATACTAAACCCAGAAGAAACAGAAAAAGTAAGAAAAACTATAATTATAAATGGTGCATTAAATGCGAAAATAGTAGGACAGAAGGCAACTCGTATTGCAGAGCTTGCAGGAATAAATGTTCCAAAAAACACTAAAATATTAATAGGTGAAGTTGAGAGTGTAGAAATGTCAGAAGAATTTGCAAGAGAAAAACTATCACCAGTTTTAGCTATGTATAGAGCAAAAGATTTTACAGATGCACTAGAGAAAGCACATAGATTAATAGAAGATGGCGGATTAGGACATACATCATCAATATATATAAATACTTTAACAGAACAAGAAAAGCTACAAACCTTTTATAGCACAATGAAAACTTACAGAGTGTTAGTAAATACACCAGCATCACAAGGCGGAATAGGAGATATTTACAACTTTAAATTAACTCCTTCGCTAACTTTGGGCTGTGGAACTTGGGGAGGAAACTCAGTTTCAGAAAATGTAGGAGTAAAACACTTAATAAACATAAAAACAGTTGCAGAGAGGAGAGAGAATATGCTTTGGTTTAGAACACCTGAGAAGGTATATATAAAGAGAGGATGCTTACCAGTAGCCTTAGAAGAATTAAAAAATGTAATGAATAAAAAGAGAGTATTTATAGTAACAGATAGTTTCTTATATAAAAACGGATATACAAAAGTAATAACAGATAAATTAAATGAAATGGAAATAGAACATGCAACATTTTCAGATGTTCAACCAGATCCAACACTTGCTAGTGCAAAAGAAGGAGCAAAAATATTAACGGAATTTAACCCAGATTGCATAATCGCAGTTGGTGGAGGAAGTGCAATGGATGCGGCTAAAATAATGTGGGTATTATATGAACATCCAGAAGTAGAATTTCTAGATATGGCAATGAGATTTATGGACATTAGAAAAAGAGTATACACATTTCCTAAAATGGGAGAAAAAGCTTACTTCATAGCAGTTCCAACATCAGCAGGAACAGGTTCTGAAGTTACACCATTTGCGGTAATTACAGACGAAACAACAGGAATAAAATATCCTTTAGCAGATTACGAATTACTACCAAAAATGGCAATAGTAGATGCCAATATGATGATGGATGCACCAAAAGGATTAACATCTGCATCAGGAATAGATGCTGTAACACACTGCCTAGAAGCATATGCATCAATGATGGCAACACCATACACAGATGCACTTGCAAAAGAATCATTAGGTAAAATATTTAAATATTTACCAAGAGCATATGAAAATGGAGCAAATGATCCAGAAGCAAGAGAAGAAATGGCAAATGCTGCAACAATGGCAGGAATGGCCTTTGCAAATGCGTTCTTAGGAGTATGTCACTCAATGGCACATAAATTAGGAGCGTTTCACCATATAGCACATGGAATTGCAAATGCTTTGTTAATAAACGAAGTATTGAGATACAACAGCCAAGAAGCACCTGTAAAAATGGGAACATTTCCACAATACGGATATCCAAATACACTAAGAAGATATGCAGAAATAGCAGAAAGTGTAGGAATTACAGGAAATAGTGATGAAGAAAAACTAGAAAACCTAATAAAGAAAATAGATAAACTAAAAGAAACAATTGGTATAAAACCAACAATAAAAGATTATGGAGTAGATGAAAAAGACTTCTTAGCAACCTTAGACGAAATGACAGAAGACGCATTTGATGATCAATGTACTGGAACAAACCCAAGATACCCATTGATGAGCGAAATAAAAGATATGTATTTACAAGCATATTATGGTCACAAAGTAGAAGGAGGAGAAGAAAATGGAATATAATTTAAACAATGTAATATCAGAAAGAGCAAACAAAACAATTTATCAAGACAATGGAAAAACAATAAAATTATTTATAGAAAACTACTCAAAGGCAGACATACTAAACGAAGCTTTGAACTTAGCAAGAGTAGAAGAAGCAACAGATTTAAATGTACCAAAACTAATAGAAATAGGGAAAATAGAAAATAGATGGGCACTAGTTACAGAGTATGTAGAGGGAAAACCATTAAGCCAATTAATGGAAGAACATCCAGAAAAACTAGAAGAATATCTACAATTCTTTGTAAAAATACAACTAGAAGTATTATCAAAAAAAGTACCTTTATTAAGTAGAATAAAAGATAAATTTAGAAGAAAACTAACAGAAGCAACAAACATAAGTAATGAAGTAAGATATGATTTGCTACAAAGACTAGAAGGAATGAAAAACCACGCAAAATTATGTCATGGAGATTTTAATCCGAGCAACATAATAGTAAAAGAAAATGGAGAATATTGCATACTAGACTGGTCACACGCAACACAGGGAAATGCGTCAGCAGATGCAGCAAGAACATTCTTATTATTTTCAATGAAAGGACAAGATGAAATAGCAAATAGATACTTAGAAATATTTGCAAATGCAAGCGAGATAGAGAAAAACAAAATTCAAACTTGGATACCAATAGTTGCAGCAACACAAATGACAAAAGGAAAAAAAGAAGAACAAGAATTTTTAAGTAAGTGGATAGATATTGTAGAATATCAGTAGGGAGAAATAATGTATAAAATCGTATTTGTAGATATAGACGGAACATTAAGAAATGATAACCAAGAAATAACCACAAGAACCAAGCAAGCTATAAAAAATTTAACGGACAGAGGCATATTAGTTGTAATAGCCTCTGGAAGACCTAGAAAATATACAGAAAACATCAGTAGAGAAACTAATGCAAGTAGATATATCATAATTTCTAATGGTAGTGGAATATACGATTATCAAAATAAAATAGAGATATATACAGACATTATGCACAAATCTTCAATAATAGAATTATATAAAATTGCAACACAAGAAGATGTAAGATTTATGATGAATGTTGGAGATGATAGAGTTGTTACTAAGTTAAAACACTTTGATGGTTCAGAAAGAAAATTAGAAGAACCTATTGAAAAATTTGTGCAAAAAAATGATATAAATCAATGTGTGGTTACAGATACAGATTTTTATAAAGTAAAAAAAGCAAAACAGAGAGCAGAAAGTTTAAAAGATGTTGAAATAAAATATCAATCTCCTAAATTAATAGATGAAAAAGAAAAACAAAGAGATACAACATCATTTGATGTGGCAAATATTGAATCTTCAAAAGGAAATGCTGTAAAAATACTATGTGATAAATTAAACATAGACCTAAAAGATGCAATAGCGATAGGAGATAATGAAAACGATGTTTCAATGTTAAAAAAAGTTGGACTAGCAGTAGTTGTGGATAATGCACAAGATAATGTAAAGAAATATGCAAATAAAGTAATAAAATCTAATAACGAAGAAGGAGTTGCTGAATTCTTAGAGGAATTAAATAATATAAATTAAATATCGGAGGATAACCTTCCGATATTTTAAAATGTAGTTAATTATATAAATCTTTTTCGTATAAATCATCAATATACAAATCTTCTGTATTACCAGAATTTATATAACCTACCTTAGCAGTATTTCCGTGTAATTCCTGAATCCAAACAGGTTGCTCGTTATAGTAAATCTCTTTAATTTCCTTACTCTTTAATATATCATTAATTCTTTTATTAGTCATGGAATATTCCTCCTACAAATTTAATAAAATTTTATATAAGTATATCCAAATATACAAAAAATATGATACAATATAAAAGTACAAAATAAAAAGATTGGAGAGAACAATATGAAAGTAATTGCAAAATATAAAAATGAAATAGAAGAAGCTGAAAAGCAAGGAAGAACAATAATTGCCTGTATGTGTAATAATGAAGTAAAATCACTAAACTTTGAGATCAAAGACACTGACAAAATTGCACTATTAGACACTAGTACAAAAGATGGTCATAGAATTTATATAAGAGGAATTTTGTATGTAATGGCAAAAGCTCTTGAAGAAACATATCCAACAGCATTACTTAGTGTAAACTATCAATTAGCTAATGCAATGTTCTGTAAAATAGAAAATATGGAAATAACAGAAGAAATGATAGAAAAGATAAAAACAAAAATGCAGGAAATCATTGACAAGAATTTAGAAATAAGAAAAGTAGAAATGGACAAAGAAGAAGCAATTAAATTCTATAATAATGAAAAAACACAAAGAGGAATGGCTCAATTTGATAACTACCAAAAAGAAATGGTTTCATTATATTACTGCGAAAACTATTATAACTACTTCTTTGGAGTAATGCCTATTTCAACAGGATATACAAATGTATTTGATATAAAGAAATACAAAGATGGCTTCTTAGTAATATATCCAGCGGCATCAAATCCGCACGAGTTATCAAATCAAAAAAGCGGAAAAAAGCTATTAGCAACATTGGAAGAATACGAAGATATCCATAGAGTATTAAACATACATAACTTATATAATTTAAACAATGCAATAGAAAATGGAAAAGGAAAAGATATAATATTATTATCAGAGGCTCTTCACGAAAAGAAAATAGCAGATATAGCGGATGCCATACTACAAAGAAAAAATATAAAAATGGTATTAATAGCAGGTCCATCATCATCAGGAAAAACTACTTTTGCAAAAAGGTTAGGAATCCAGTTAAGACTAAATGGATTTAAACCTGTTACAATATCAGTCGACAACTATTTTGTGGAGAGAAAAGATACTCCAAGAGATGAAAACGGAAACTATGACTTTGAATGCTTAGAAGCAATTGATTTAGAACTATTCAACAACCACATAAAAACATTGTTAGAAGGTGGAACAATAGATGTACCAACATTTGACTTCAAAGTAGGAACAAAATGCTACAATGGAGAAAAAATGCACTTGGCAGATGATGAAATCTTGGTAATAGAAGGCATACATTGCCTAAATGACAAATTAACAAATTCAATACCAATGGAACAAAAATATAAAATATATATAAGTGACTTAACAGTATTAAATATAGACTACTGTAACAGAATATCAACAACAGATACAAGATTAATAAGAAGAATCGTAAGAGATAACAGCTATAGAGGATATTCAGCACTTCACACACTAAAATCTTGGGATAGTGTAAACAGAGGAGAATTTAAAAACATATTCCCATTTCAAGAAAACTGTGATGCAATGTTCAATTCTTCATTAATATATGAATTTAGCGTATTAAAAAAACACGCATTACCTTTGCTAGAAGAAATTACTAACGAAGAACCAGAATATGCTGAAGCAAAACGACTAGTAAAATTTTTAAAATATTTTACAGAAATAGACGAACAATACATACCAAAAAATTCTCTATTAAGAGAATTTATAGGTGGAAGTATATTTGAAGAATAGGTGAATAAAATGGCAGGAAATTTTACAGAAATAGACGAAGAATTTATATGCGAAAACTGTGGCAAGCATGTAGCAAAGTTAGGTTATTCTTGCAGAAACCATTGTCCATACTGTCTACACTCAAAACATGTAGATATAAAACCTGGAGATCGACAAGAAGAATGTAAAGGAACATTAGAACCAGTTGGTGCAGAACTAGATAGTAAAAAAGGATATGTAATAATATTTAAATGTAAAAAATGCGGTAAAATAAGAAAAAACAAGTCTGCAGAAGATGATGACACTGATTTAATAATAAAATTAACAGCAATGCATAATTATTAAGAAAATCACTAGCAAAATATTAAATGTTTTGCTAGCGATTTTTTATGTTAAAGTACAAAGTTGAACACAAAAAATTCACAATTAAATTAGCAATCTCTATTGACATTTGCTAAATATGGATGTATTATATACACAGTTTAGCACTCGAAAGTATAAAGTGCTAAAAAGAGGTGAAAATATGTTAGACAATAGAAAGAAAAAAGTATTGCAAGCTATTGTGGAAGAATATATAGAAACAGCAGAACCAGTAAGTTCTAAAGCTCTTGTAGATAAACAAAAAATAGACTTTAGTAGTGCTACAATTAGAAACGATATGGCAGAGCTAGAAAAGATTGGGCTACTAGAAAAACCTCATACATCTGCAGGAAGAGTTCCATCAGCAAAAGGATACAGATACTATGTAGATGAGCTTATAAACTACAATAGCATAAGCAGACAAGAAATAAAATATATTCAAAACCAACTAGAGAGCAAAGTAAATCAAATAGAAGATTTAACAAAAATCACAACATCAACATTATCTGAAATAACACATTATACTTCGGTTGGAATTGGTCCAAAGGCACAAGATATAGAAGAAATAAAATTTGTTCTATTAGGTTCAAGACTATTAATGGCGGTTATACTAACAGGCAGTGGACTTATAAAAGAAACAATAATAAAATTTGATGAAGATATAACACAAGAACAAGTTGAAACAATAACATATTTGTTTAATAACAAATTAAAAGGAAAATCAATAACAGAAATAGACAAACCAATGGAAGAATATATGCACACAGAAATGAATAGTCTATTAAATGTTGTGAAACCAATACTAGAACAAATAAAAAAAGCGATAAATGATGATATACCAGTATATATGGAAGGTGCAGACAAATCATTTGAACTACCAGAATTTAAAAGTTTAGATCTTGCAAAGAACTTTGTAAACATATTAGACTCAGATAAAACAAAACAATTAATGAATGTACTAAATAGTGGAAATGCTCAAGATGAGATAAATGTTTATATAGGTGACGAAAACGCAGATGAAGCATTAAAAGACTTTAGTATTGTAACATTTAAACATAAGAAAGATGGAAAAGATTTAGGAACTATTGCAATAATAGGACCAACAAGAATGGATTATTCAAAAGTAATCTCTGCCATGAAATATATTAGTCGAAAATTAAATGAAGACAAAATGTTAGGAGAAGGAAAGGAGAACAAGGATGGATAAAGAAGAAGTTAGTATAGAGGAAAACGAGAAAGATATAAAAAAAGAATCAGGCGAAGAATTAGAAAAAGCAAAAGAAGAACTTGAAGACATCAAAGATAGACACACAAGGCTGATTGCAGAGTTTGATAATTTAAAGAAAAGAAATGCAAAAGAAAGAGAAGGTCTATATGCTTCTATAATGGGAGATATAATATCAGCATTACTTCCAGTAATAGATAACTTGGAAAAAGCAACAGAAGCGGAAAGCAAAGATGAAGAATACAAAAAAGGAATAGAACTAGTATTAAAACAATTTAAAGATGTGCTTTCAGCAAATGGAGTAAAAGAAATAGAAGCAGTTGGTCAACCCTTTGACCCAGAGCTTCACGAAGCAGTTAGTATGATTCAAGATGAAAATCTTGGAGAAAAAATAGTTGCTCAAGAATACAGAAAAGGCTATATGATAGGAAACAGAGTAATAAGACACTCTATGGTTATAGTAGCAAATTAATAAGTTAATAATTTTAAAATTATAAATAGAGGGAATAATAATAAAGAAACTTATTTTTAAAACCTCAAAACCAAAGAAAGAAAAAATAAATTGTATATAAATTTAAGGAGGAATTTTATTATGGGAAAAATTATAGGAATTGACTTAGGAACAACAAATTCATGTGTTGCAGTTATGGAAGGAGGAGAGCCAGTTGTTATTCCTAACGCAGAAGGAAACAGAACAACACCATCTGTAGTTGCATTCTCAAAAAATGGAGAAAGATTAGTAGGACAAATAGCAAAACGTCAAGCTGTTACAAACCCAGATAACACAGTTATCTCAATAAAAAGAAAAATGGGAACATCAGAAAAAATAAAAATAGAAGGAGAAGAATTCTCACCACAAGAAATATCTGCAATGATATTACAAAAATTAAAAGCAGACGCAGAAAACTATTTAGGACAAAAAGTTACACAAGCTGTTATCACAGTACCAGCATACTTTTCAGACAGCCAAAGACAAGCAACAAAAGATGCAGGAAAAATAGCAGGTCTTGAAGTATTAAGAATTATAAACGAGCCAACAGCAGCAGCGTTAGCATTTGGTATGGATAAAGAAGACCAAGATCAAAAAATAATGGTATACGACTTAGGTGGAGGAACATTTGATGTATCTATACTAGATATTGGTGATGGAGTATTTGAAGTTCTTGCAACAAATGGTAACACACATTTAGGTGGAGATGACTTTGATGAAAGAATTATGGATTACTTAGTATCAGAATTCAAAAAATCAAACGGAATAGATTTAAAATCAGATAAAATGGCAATGCAAAGATTAAAAGAAGCAGCAGAAAAAGCTAAAATAGAGCTTTCTGGTATGCAACAAACACAAATTAACTTACCATTCATCACAGCAGATGCTCAAGGACCAAAACACCTAGACATTACATTAACAAGAGCAAAATTCGAAGAACTAATTAGCGATCTAGTAGATGCAACAAGAGTACCAGTTGAGCAAGCTATGAAAGATGCTGGAGTTACAGCAAATGATATTCATAAAATATTATTAGTTGGTGGATCTACAAGAGTTCCATGCGTTCAAGAAGCAGTAAAGAAAATAACAGGAAAAGATCCTGACAAAGGAATAAATCCAGACGAATGTGTTGCAATCGGTGCAGCAATCCAAGGTGGAGTTCTTTCTGGAGATGTTAAAGACCTAGTATTATTAGATGTAACACCATTATCATTAGGTATTGAAACATATGGTGGAGTATTTACAAAACTAATCGAAAGAAATACAACAATACCAACAAAGAAATCACAAATATTCTCAACAGCAGCAGATGGTCAAACATCAGTTGAAGTACATGTTTTACAAGGAGAGCGTGATATGGCTGCATACAACAAAACATTAGGAAGATTCCAATTAACAGGAATTCCTGCAGCACCAAGAGGAGTACCACAAATTGAAGTAACATTTGATATAGACGCAAATGGTATAGTACATGTATCTGCAAAAGATATGGCAACAGGAAACGAACAAAAAGTTTCTATTACAGCTTCAACAAACTTAACAGACGAAGATATAGACAGAGCTGTAAAAGATGCAGAAGCACACGCTGCAGAGGATAAAAAGAAAAAAGACGAAATAGAAGCAAGAAATGAAGCTGAAAGCTTAACTTACAATTGCCAAAAAACACTTGATGAATTAGGTGACAAAATAAATGGAGAAGAAAAAGCTAAAGCAACAGCTGAAATTGAAAATGTTAAAAAAGCATTAGAAGGTTCAGATGTAGAAAAAATAAAAGAAGCAACAGAAAAATTAAAACAAGTATTTTATGCAATGTCTGAAAAGTTATATAGCCAAGCAAATCCAAACGGAGCAGCTGGTCAAACAGCAGGTGCACAAGAACAAACACAAACAGACGAAAACGGAAATGTATATAATGCAGACTACAAAGTAGAAGACGATAATGACAACAAATAAAATAAAAATTCGCCCAATAGGGACGCCCCTTTTTGGGCGAAAAATTAAAAATCGCCCAAAAAAGGGCGTCCCTATTGGGCGAAAAAGGGAGTCCCTATTGGGCGAGGGAGGAAATAATGGCAGAGAAAAGAGACTATTATGAAGTTTTAGGAGTTAGTAGAACAGCGACAGACGAAGAACTAAAAAAAGCATATAGAAAATTAGCAAAACAATATCATCCAGATGCAAATCCTGACGACAAAGCAGGAGCAGAAGCAAAATTCAAAGAAGTGAACGAAGCTTATGAAACCTTATCGAATCCTCAAAAAAGAAAAATGTATGATCAATTTGGAACAGCAGATCCACAAGGATTTAATGGAGCTGGTGGACCATTTGGAGGGCAAGGCGGATACTATTCGTATACATCTTCAGGATTTGATGGATTTGGAGATATATTTGGAGACTTGGGTGATCTATTTGGATTTAGTGGAGGAAGATCTTCAAGACAAACAAATGGACCTACAAAAGGAGCAGATTTAAAATGTAGTGTAAACTTAACTTTTGAAGAAGCATACTCAGGAATAAGCAAACAAATAAATATGACTAGAAATGAAGAATGTCCTACTTGTTCTGGAACGGGAGCAAAACCAGGAACACATCCAGAGACTTGCTCTGTCTGTGGAGGAAAAGGAACGGTAACACAAGTTCAAACAACATTGTTAGGACAAATGAGAGTTCAAGCAACCTGCTCGAACTGTCATGGAACAGGGAAAGTTATAAAAGAAGTTTGCAACACTTGCTATGGAAAAGGAACTGTTAGAAAACAAGCTAAAATAAATGTAAAAATACCAGCTGGAATTGATGACGGTCAAACGATAGTATTAAAAGGAGAAGGCGAACCAGGTAAAAATGGTGGACCAAAAGGAAATGTATACATAACCATACGCTTGAAAAAACATAGTATTTTTACAAGAGATGGCGATGACATTTATTGTGAAGTGCCAATTACATTTACACAAGCGACTCTTGGTGCTGAACTAGAAATTCCTTTAGTAGATGGCACAAAAGTAAAGTACAAAATACCTGAAGCTACACAGACTGGGACTAAATTCACAATTAAAGACAAGGGATTTGTACGTATCAATTCTGGAAATAGAGGTAACTTAGTATTCACAGTACAAGTACAAGTGCCAAAAAGACTTTCAAAAGAACAAAGAGATCTTTTAGTAGAACTGGCAAAAACTATGAATGAACAGCCACCGGTAAAAAGGAGAGGGCTATTTGGATAGATTAATTTTAGAGCAACTAATAAAGATATAGAATAACAAAAAAGAGTATCAACCTTAGCAAAAATGCTAAGGTTGATATTACATATAGATATTAAATTTCTTTATTTAGGTTACCATTAGTATAATCTGAGCCTTCTAGTTTCTTTCCAGATTTTACAACATTTATAATATTATTTATTTCATCAATATTTTCATCTAAAATATTAATTCTAACAGAAGATATAGAAAAATCTGAAGTATTAATAGAAGTTATTTTGCTATTATAAATAGATGTTACTGTTTGAATATTATCAGGAATTACTCTAAAAGTAAAACCTAAACGATCTTTCAAATAATATGCATTACCATTAACACATCTCATCTCACACTCTGGATAGCATTTATTACTCTTTCCTAAAAGACAATAAGATGAATTCATCAATACAGTTCTACCATAAGCTATTAATTCGACAGGTAGGCAACTACTAGAGCAAATTTCTTCCAAAATATTTTTATTAAGTTCAACTGATGGAGTAACAATGTCAATACCAAGTTTCTTTAAACTCTCAATTGAAAAACTATTAAAAATATTCATTGTATAATTTGCAACAAAAGAGTATTCCTCAAGATATCTTTCTAAAAATTTAAAATCAGCAATATTGGAAATTACAAAACCTTTAATGTTAAACTCCTGCAAAACATTTTCTAACACATTTAATAATAAATTCTTGTAGTTAGGCTTTATAATTGTAGGCATATATACAAACATATTAAATCTATTAGATAGGCTGTGTAATATTTCAGAAAACTGTTTATTATTAAAGTACTTTAATGGTATGTAAATATTATCTATGTTGTTAAGCTCTGAATAATCATATTTTAAGTTAATATTCTCGAGCAACAAACTTATTTTTCTAGTAGATGGATTGCAAGGACTGCCTAGTTTAGTTGCTAAACTTAACGGTTTATTTCTGGTCTTAACAAAATTAGCTAACATTTTTTCTTCAAGCATAGAAATTGCATTTCTTCTTAAATCATTTATTGCACTAATACTTGGAATATGCAAGTTTTCATCTAATTCTATTTCAAATGAAGATAAAGTAAAAGGCGTATTTCCAAGTTTTGATAGTTGAGTTTGTAACCTTTCTGGATTAATAGGGTAAGATATAGAATCTTCTGGAAATATGTCAGATTTATACTCAATAGAAATATCATTGTAAAATGGTAAACAATTAGCCGAAAGTTTTATAGTAATAGGTTTATTCTTTTTTACTTTAAGGACGCAAGAAATAGGAACCTTTTTTATTTCTGTACCTTTAGCAAAACTATTCTTACAAGAATTAAATAAATCTTTGCTAGATAGCTTATAAACTCTAGCTCCTGGACGAATATTTCCTTTCATTCTACCTAACTTTACAATTGCTCCAACTGAGGCAAATTTTAAGTTAGTATTTTTATTCATAAGTTCGGAAACAGTATATTTACCAGTTTCGCCCTCAATTGCAATAGTATCTCCAATGCAAACAGTTTCATTTAACTTCAAAGTAATATGTCCCTTATTTGAATTATAATTAGAAACATTACCTAAAAATAATCCAATATTATTAGACTTTTCTTTATAAATCAAATCTTGATTAGGCTCAGAAAGAAGATGACCAAAAGAAAAACCTCCTCTATTAAATACTTGTAACAAATCCTTTTTATCTGACTCATCAATAATATATTCTTTACCTGATAATGCCAAATCAATATACTTTCTATAAATTCTAGTAACAGTTGCAACATACTCGGGAGTCTTCATTCGACCTTCAACTTTAAATGAATTTACACCAAGTTTTACAAGTCGAGGTAAAAGTTCTAATGAACATAAATCCCTAGGACTTAACAAGTAACCATCATCAACTATTTTTGTTTTACCAGAATGATCTTCTAAAAGCTTATAAGGAAGCCTACAAGGTTGAGCACATTTGCCTCTGTTACCAGAACGACCTCCAACTAAACTAGAAAATAGACATTGACCAGAATATGACATACAAAGTGCACCATGTACAAACATTTCTAAATCAACTTTACAATTATTTCTAATATATTCTATTTCATTAATAGGAACTTCTCTTGATAAAACAACTCTTGAGAAACCAAGTTTTTCAAGCTCTAATACACCTTCTAGGTTATGCACAGACATTTGAGTACTTGCGTGTACTTCAAGATTAGGGAAGTGATTAATTAAAAATTTCGCAAAACCCAAATCTTGAACAATAATAGCATCAATTCCAAACGCATAAGCACATTTTGCAATATTTACAGCTTCATCAAATTCAGTATCGGTTAAAAGGGTATTTAAAGTAAGATTAGTTTTTACATTTCTAACTTTACAATATCTAATAACTTGTGCTAATTCTTCTAAATTAAAATTTTTAGCACTGGCTCTAGCACTGAACATATTAGCACCAAAATAAATACAATTAGCACCATTTTGAACACCTGCTCTAACGCAATCAAAATCACCAGCAGGGACAAGTAATTCCGGAATTACTTCATCTTTCATATCAATTAATTGATCCATAAAAAATCCTTTCAAATTGTAATCTATATATATTGTAACACACTTTTGTAAAAAAACATACTATATAATATATAATTAAAAAGGAGGATGGAAAATGCAAGACGATAGAAACTGTGGCTGCGGATGTGATGATGCTTCAAGAGGAAACTGTGGCTGTGGAAATAATGGACCATTTGGTGGATTATTTGGCGGAAACAACGGTTGCTGTGGAGATAGTGGAATCCTATTCTTTATAATAATATTCTTACTATTATTTACTAACTGTGGATGCGACAATAGATAATAATACATTAAAAAAATGCAAGTCTGTTATAATTACAGGTTTGCATTTTTAATTAAAAATAAATCTTTAATTACATATTTACAAAAGCAAAAAAAGATATTATAATAAAAAATAATATGCCACTATAGCTCAGTTGGTAGAGCAACGGATTCGTAACCCGTAGGTCAGCAGTTCGATTCTGCTTAGTGGCTCCATAAGATAAAATCGTCGCACCAATGTGACGTTAATGATTAAATCAACGCAAGTTGATTTTTTTGTTGTTATTGCAAAGAAAGGGTGTGATGTGGTATGATTAATATCGCAAAAAAGAAAATCAATATGAGTGATGAACTCAAAACCAAAATCGATTGGTCTTGCAAATTTAGTAAGCAGAAATATAAAATCTACGAAGGTTGCTTACGAATTGTTGAACATACTAATCTAGCGTATGTTGAACCTCATAAGGTTATAATAAATAACCAGTTATACTTGTTCTTTAATGAACAGAAATATTTTTATTTAGGAAACTTACAAAATAAAGTTCCATTATCTGAATTATCAGAATACATAGCAAGGCATTAAATTGATTTGAGAGTTTAGATACTCCCATAATATTGGTTGTTTTTGTCGTATAAAATGATCAATTATTCAAAGGTGTCCTTGTTATGTGACACCTTTTTACTTTGGTGCCTTTCATTACTAAAAGTAATTCGGTAATATGTCAATAGAAAGGATAAACCTATAATGGCGACAACATCAATCTGGAGTATTAAGAATAATTTAAAGCAGTCTATAAATTATATTATCAATCCTGAAAAGACTATAAATGATGATTATGGTAAAGTTGATTATGATTATTTAGAAGGTAAAAAAGATTATAATTTTAAAAAAGAAAAAGTTTGTTATGTAAGTACACTAAATTGTGATGAAAATTATCCCTATGATGATATGATAGATACAAAAGATTATTTTAATAAGAAATATGGCAATCTTGCATATCATGGTTATCAGTCATTTAAAGAAAGAGAAGTTACTCCTGACATTGCTCACGAGATAGGAGTTAAATTTGTTAGTGAAATGTTTAAAGATTATGAAGTGGTTGTTGCTACACATCAAAATACAAATCACATCCACAATCATTTTATAATCAACTCTGTTTCGTTTAAAGATGGTAAGAAATATAATAACAATAGAACTAATCTAGCAAAGTTAAGAAACATTTCCGATTCACTATGTGCTGAATATGGACTATCTGTTTTGGATGAAGATAAGTTTTATAAAAGGACTTATACCAAAAGTATTTCAAATGATGAATATTACAAAACTCTTAAAGAAGATTTAGATAATGTTATTAGTTATTCAGTAACTTTAAAACAATTATTTGAGAGAATGAGATCATTAGGTTATAAAGTATATTTTCGTAGTCACAAAAATCTATCTTTGAAGAATACTCTAAAACTAATAACCACCATAAAGGAATATATGGATTGTTTCTATACTATTGTTATCTACTAGGAGTATTCCAAAGGAAACATCCTAAACAATATCTTCCATACTCTATTAGAAAAGAAGTTTATAAATTAGAGCAAATTTCACAACAAGTTAGATTTATGCATGAGAAAAATATCGTTACAAAAGAAGATTTGGATAATTTTGCTAAAAATAACTCTAATGAATTAAGTGAATTAAAAGGTATGAGAGAAAATCTTTGGAAAAGATACCATAGAGCAAAAACTGAAGAAAAGCAAACTCAAATACTTGCTGAAATTAATGATATACAGCCTAAAATTAAAGAACTTTATAAGTATGATAAGTATTGTAAAGAAATAACTAAAAGAGCCGAAAGCATACAAAATAATCTTAATAATTTGAATAAAGATATACAAAAAGAAAAAGACAATTCTAGAGAAATATGACCTAGTATTGTCTTTTAATATATTTTACCTTATTTGCTTTTTTTAATATTGTTTATTAATATATAGATACCTACAGCCCAAAAAATTAGAGAAAAGAAGAACATTGAATTCCCACCGTCAGACCACGATTTAATAGCTACTGTATCAAATACAATTAAAAAACCAAACCAAAATAATAGGAAACCAAAAATATATATGTAATTAACAATATTCCCAACTTTTTCAAAGTTTTTTTCACTTTTTTTCACTTTGTCCATATTCAGCTTTCCATTAACATAATCATTAGTATTTTTCTTTGTATTTATACCTTTAATTATCATTGAAATACCATAAATTAATACTGCAATACCACAAATAAGAAATGGAATACCAACAATTTTTGTAATGTTATCTGCACCTTTAAATACTATCTTTGATGAAACAACACTGAATATTGCTCCTCCAATAGTGGTCCCAATACCACTAAACACTTCTGCAAATGATTCAATTTTGGCATCCTGAACGGGATCTTGTTGAATATTAAGTGATGGTTTTAAATCCATAGTTTGCATTTGATCTTCAGTTATTAATTGTTTGCCACACTTTTCACATCTAATATTTGTACTTAAATTCTCATTGCCACAATTAGGGCACTTAACAGTATTCAAACTTAACACCTCTCATTACTTTATTGAGGAAAAATGGCTACCAAGAGCCACCTCCACCTCCACCTGATCCACCACCAGAAGATCCTCCTCCTGAAGATCCTCCTCCACCTGAATCACTTGATGGACTTGATGACATAACGCTTTGTGCAGATGTCATTGTATTATTCATAAATGATCCAAATGCTACCATATCAAAGGTATTAGGACTATCATACCAAGATGGTGCTTGTAATGATATTGACTCAAATTTTTTAATCCATTTATCAGAAACCCCTAATACATAAGTGTATGGTAGAATATTATAGAAGTATGTTGGATCTTGCATAACCATAGTTTCTAATTTGTCTTTTTCGGCAGTTTCAAGGAAGTTTCTAAATCCTTTTAATTTGCCAAGCATTTCATTTCCATAAGGTGTTCTTTTTGGTAAGTATTTCAAACAACAAATAACCATTCCTAGAACACAAATTACACCAATTATATATCCTATTAAATATGTTGGATCTTGTAATAATGCTGGTAGTACGGTAAATGCCCAAGGCATACCTCCAAACATTCCTCCCCATATAAGTCCAAATAATTTTGTACCAATTGATGAATGAGTAGCTTTTCCATTAACATAAATTGTTTTTGTTCCACCGAATAACATACTAAACATCACAGTAAATCCGATGCCTGGGAATAAAAGAGCGACTATTAACATTCCTGCCTCACCATATGTAAAAACAGTGGGTATTGTTATCATACAGAAAGTAGCTATTATCATTAATATTATAAAGACTGTTTTGCTAGATGCAGATTTTTCAAACAATTTATGTTTGTTTTCTTTATTATTTATATTAGATAATATTCTTCTCATAGTGATATAGAAATTATCATATAAATCCATTGAAGTTACTTCATTAATATTATCAGTAGGTGTTTCAGGAGTTTTACTAAATAAAGATGTAAATGATGATCTTTTTGTAAATAATCCATTTAGGAATATTTGTTCATTAATATTATTTCCATCATATTCTTTTAATTTTGTTATTTTAAAACCTTTAGATTTTGAGAATAAAGACTTTTCTTCGGTTTCAGTAATTTTTATATACCCTTGGTTTGCTAGGTATATTAATAAAGATGTTACATCTTTATTATCTGCTTGTCCTTTATATAAAAATCCTACTTCAAGACTGTTAAATCCTTGTGGCGGATAGAATTCTACGGTTTCTACAACTTGATCATCACGACCAAATTTATACCATAATATTATTGCTATTGCTAAAAATATAAGTGGAATTAAGAATAAAATATAGTTCATTATGTTTATATCAAGTCCAGTTCCAACAAAATATCCTTCTGGCAGTTCACATCTTACAGTTAGAGCTTCACCAGCACCTAAAATACCATTATAACTACCTGTAATTTTGTTTCCACTAACATTATATTTTACTTTACTATTATCAGTGGAGCCTGTTGTTCCTGATGAAAACCCCAATTTACTTGAATCAAATTCTTTAGGCATAGTAATTGAAAAAGTTACATTTCCTATTACCGTATCCCATTCATTTCCAATTATATTGTAATATAATTCATCGTAATCTTTACCAGGATCTTTTCCTAAATTGTATGTATATTTAATTACATACTTTTGCTCTCCTGTTAAAGTTCTACTAGCTGATCCAATCTTCAATTTATAATTTCCATTTTCTCTTGATGTTGTATATTCATTATCAACACTAACATTTGTTACTTGAGTACGATTAGTTGATGTTGTACCATCTAATCTAGTGATTGTATTCTTTAATGGAATAGTTCTAAATATTCCATGTTTCGAAACATTAAAATATGCAGTAATTGTCTCAGTTATATCAAAAGTATTGTTTTCATTAACAATTATATTAATATCATATTTATCAATAACATAATCATAAGAACTATATTGATAGTTCTTACTAGGTGTTAGACTTGTCGTATTATTTAGTGACGAATTTGTATTATCATTAGTTTCAATTGATAAACGATAATAATATATATCATTAACACTATGTCCATTCAAAATACTTAAATTAGACATTTGGCTAAAACTATTAGATCCTGATATTGCTGTTGCCGAATTATATCCTTGAGCAATCAAATTATAATTAGAATCATAATAATAAGCAGTAGAAGTATAGTTAATTTCATTATTTGAGCTATTTCTTACTATACCTGCTAAGCCGAATGCTTGGGTAGAAATGGAAGAAAAATCTTTAAATGAAATATTAGTAAAAGATAAACTTCCGACTTCTAAACTTTGAGTATTGTTAATATTTACAAAAGAAGTTTGTTCTGTTAAAGCATAAGTATTTGATGGATAAGCAAATACTAGAGATAGTATAATTACAGCAAATAAGGAAATACCCTTAATAATTTTTTTCATTGTACCCCTCCATAATTATAATTCAACTTTTACATTTTCTCTTTCGTTTGCACTTGCCTCAAACATTGCTTTTGATTTGTAACCGAACAATCCAGCAAAAATATTACTTGGGAACATTTCAACTTTGTTATTATAAATTCTAACAACACCATTGTAATATTTTCTTGAATTAGCAATATCATCTTCAACTTTTGATAACTCTTTACTTAAATCTTTGAAGTTTTCATTAGCTTTCAAATCAGGATATGCTTCTGCTAAAGCCATAATTTTACTAATACCACTAGATAGTTGCTCATTTGTCTTAATCTTTTCATCATCAGACATTTTGTCATAAGCACTATTTCTTAGTTCTACAACTTCTTTTAAAGTATCTTTTTCATGTTTAGCATATCCTTTTACAGTTTCTACAATGTTAGGAATTAAATCCCATCTTTTCTTAAGATAAACATCCATAGTAGAGAATGCTTCTTTTACCTTATTATTTAGTTTTACAAAACTATTATATAAAGCAAAAGCATAAATAATAATTAAAACGATAATTGCAATGATAATGTAAATCCACATAATTTCACCTCCTATTGTAATTTAATTTTATCATATTTTTAATTTTTTTAATATATTATTAGGAAATTTTCTTTCAAAACTATTGTAATAAATTTTATATCTGCTATAATTTATTTAGTTGATTTAATCAAACAACTTTGGGAGTATAATTTTTCGAATATAAGTAAAGTTATCGCTCCATTTGAAATCAACTTACGGACTTAAAAGTTCGTGAGTTTTTATTTTATATAAAACAAACTTTAAAAGTTCTCTTTCTAGAAAGGAGGACTTTTTTCATGCTTGAATTTAA
>CAVFFR010000016.1:0-28336 GCA_963621875.1 Bacteroidaceae bacterium
AAATTTTCCCGTTAATGTTTGAATTTTTTTAGGACATTTTCAAAAATTATTGACATACTTAAAATTATACACAAATTATAGTATAAAAACAGAAATTTAATTTTTATTTTACACATAATTTTCACAATTTATTTTCTCTTTTCTATTGAATTTATTTTATTTTTGATATATTATATAATAAGATTTTATATGAGCGTAAACAAAGGAGGAAAATATGCCAAGAAAAACAGTAAGTAAGACAAATGATGTAGAAGAAGTTGCAAAAGAGATTCAGAAAAAGGTAACAAAGAAAACAGTATCAAAGCCAACTAAAAAGGTGGCTTCTAAGTCAACTGCAAAAAAGGAAAAATCTGTAGAAGATTCTGCTGTAAAAGCTCCTAAGAAAAAGACTACTTCAAAAAAGTCCGAAAAAGACACTGTAGTAGCAAAAGTAGCAGAGAAAAAAGTAGAAACTAAGTCTTCTACTAAAAAAGTTGTGCCTGAAATCGTTGAAGAAAAACCTGTTGTTAAAAAGAGTCGTGCTAAAAAGACTGACTCTACAATAGCTGAAGAAAAAACATCTAAAAAAGCTAGCAAAACGTCCGAACCTAAGGCTACTAAAAAGTCTTCATCTAGCAAAACAAAAACTACTGAGAAAAAATCTACTAAAACAACTAAGAAAACAACTTCTAAAACGGCTACTAAGTCTACTACAAAAAAAGCTTCTACAAAAAAGTCTACTAAAGAATCAACAGCAAAAAAGTCGACATCAAGAACACAAAAAATAACTGCAACTTCTAATTTAACAAAGAAGATAGAAATCTTGGAATATTATGACTTGCCTTATAGATATAATCAAACTATTGTAAAAGTACTAGCTCAAACTCCTACTACTCTATTTGTTTATTGGGACATTTCAGATGCTGATAGAACACATTATGCAGAAACTTATGGTGACAATTTCTTTAATAATACAAAGCCTGTTTTAGTAGTTCATAATATTACTATGAATTATTCTTATGAAATTGACATCGATGATTTCGCTAATAGCTGGTATTTACACGTTAATGATTCTAACTGCGAATATTCTGTTGAGTTAGGACGTAGACCTAAATATAATAATGAAGAATTTAATATTCCAAATAATTATTTATATGTGACATCATCTAATGTTATGGACTCACCTAATGATCATATTCTATTTGATAAGAATTTAAAGACTGTTTATTTTAGAGATGTAAAGACAAATATTATAACTGCAAAGGACATCACTTCTATATCATTTCTTCGTAATATGGGAAGAATTTATAGTTTATACGATTTGCAAGGTCATTTTAATGAAGATGTATTTATTAATAGCAATGCTTGGAAATTTGATTTTAGAAATCCATCTTCTTCGTCGACCTTTAAATAGAGATTATAAGTGTCACTCTATGACACTTATTCTTTATTAATTTTTTACGAGGAGATTTTGTTATGAAACTTAACCCAAAAGGATATGTTTGTTTTGTGCTACATGCACATTTACCTTTTATATATCATCCTGAGAGTGAAGATTATTTGGAAGAACAATGGCTTTTTGAAGCAATTTCGGAAACTTATATTCCCCTACTTTCAAATTTTAAGAAATTAGAAAACGAAAAAGTGGATTTTAGAATTACTATGTCTATGACTCCACCTTTATTAAATATGCTTGACAATAAATTATTACAAGAAAGATATATTAAGTATTTATTAAATCATATTGAGCTTGCGAAAAAGGAAATTATTAGAAATGCTGATAATCCTGCTCTTAAAAATTTATCTCAATACTATGTTGATAGATATTCTAATGATTTGCATATATTTAGAGATGTTTATGATTGTAATCTTATCAATGCTTTTAAGTATTTTCAAGATATTGGTGTTTTGGAAATCATCACTTGTGGTGCAACACACGGATATTTTCCTATTTTATATGTCAATGAAAAAACTGTTAAAGCTCAAATTGCAGTTGGTGTAAATTGTTATGAAAAGTATTTTGGAAAGAAGCCTAGAGGTATTTGGCTTCCTGAATGTGGTTATATTCCTGAAGCTGATAAATATTTAAAAGAATTTGGAATTGAGTATATAATTACTGAAACTCACGGAATCTTATATGCTAATCCTATTCCTGTTTATGGAACTTTAGCTCCAATTGTTTCTCCAGAAGGAATTGTTGCTTTTGGTCGTGATGTTGAATCATCTAGACAAGTTTGGAGTTCTATTAATGGCTATCCAGGCGATTTCAATTATAGAGAGTGGTATAGAGATATTGGCTATGATGCTCCATATGATTATATAAAGCCTTATATCGCTTGTAATGGTGCAAGAGTTCCTACTGGTATTAAGTATTATCGTATTACTGGCAAGAATTGTGAAAAAGATTATTATAATGTGCAATGGGCTCAAG
The DNA here is from genome assembly GCA_963621875.1 of Bacteroidaceae bacterium. Classification (GTDB taxonomy): domain Bacteria; phylum Bacillota; class Clostridia; order TANB77; family CAG-508; genus CAG-245. Next base: position 2,411 of record CAVFFR010000016.1, read on the forward strand.
ATTCTATAGAAAAACAAGCTGGTCATTTCTTTGATTCTAGGCAAAAGCAGATTACTGAGGCAGCTAATTTTACCCAAAACCCACCTATTATTTTATGTCCTTATGACGCTGAGTTGTATGGCCATTGGTGGTATGAAGGTCCAGATTGGCTTTATACCTTATTTAAGAAAATTTATTATGATAAGTGTGATTTTGATTTAATAACTCCTAGCGAGTACATTTCAAAGTATCCTCAGATGCAAATTTCTACTCCTTGTAGATCTAGTTGGGGTGCAAATGGTTACAGTGAAGTTTGGCTTAACCAAACTAATGATTACGCTCATAGACACTTACACGCTGCTGGTGATAAAATGGTTGAACTTGCTAATTTATTTCCAAATGAGCCAACTGATTCGTTAAGAGGAAAAGCTTTAAATCAATGTGCTAGAGAACTTTTACTTATGCAAAGTAGTGATTGGCTATTTATTATTACTAATGGTACAATGGTTGATTATGCTAAGAAAAGGATCAAGGAACATGTTGGAAGATTTACTAAATTATATTTTCAAATAAAAAATGATACAATTGATGAAAAATTTTTAGATTCAATTAGTCAAATTGACTGTATCTTCCCTGAAATCGATTATAATATTTATAGATAAATCAAGCTGTTGGTATTTTACCAACAGTTTTTTTTGTGTCATTTTAAATTCTTTAGAATATTATGGTATATCAAATGTATTTTAGCAAATACTAATGTTATATTAAATTTCGGAGGGAATGTTTTGTAATGGTTTCGTTATGTATTAAGACGACTAAAAATGATATTGCTAATTTTTTAATGCAAAGTCTTGATAATATTATTTTAGATAATGTTGTATTTGCCCAAAGGGAATTTTCTAAATATATTAATATTATTGTACATTATTTAGGAAATAGTGTTCCCGTTTTTTATAATGAGATGACTGATGTTTTGACTAATTGCATTATTAAAATCTATGAACCTAATATTGTCCATAATTTACTTGCTTTAAATTATTTTTACTTTTCAAACGATGACATCGATACAATACACCATATATGTTGTGATACTTTAAAAACAAATACTCCATTAAATAAAAACTGTACTTTGAACGAACTTCAGGATAGAAAAGAATTTTTGTCTAATGATATTTTAAAATATATTTCATATAATAAATCTTTGGTGCTTGATGGATTTGTTACTTTTAGAACTAAAGACTATCTTTATTGTTTGGATAATATTGTAGACTTTGCTGTTAGTCAGTTTGTTATAAATCGCGAATATGCTGAGTTTATAAAACTTCTTAGAATGTATATTGATTCAAAAGAGCCAGCGGTTGAAATTGTTCATTTAATATATGCAAATGATGAATCTATTTTGTTGGATGAAAATAAGAATATTATTTCTCTAACTAAAAATAATTTAGATTCTAAGTATTTATCTGATATTACTTTTTCTTCTAATGACTATGCTTTGAATTCCTTGTTATCTTTACTTCCTCGAAGGATTATTGTTCATCTTGTTAGTCCTTCTAATGATTTTATAAATACTATTAAGTTGATTTTTGAAAATCGAATCGTTATTTGTGATGACTGTAATATATGTCATACTTATAAGCTTATTCAACTAAAAAACAATTCGAAATAACAAACTACAACATAAAAACAAAAATAAAAAAGGAATGCTATATTTATTTTGAGTACAAACTTGTGTGGGGACCGACAAGGTAGCAAATGTAAGAAAATCAGCAAACCTTGCTGGTTTTCTTTATACATTTGGTTCGCAGTTGGGATTTGTACGCTAAAATAAATATACATTCCTTTTATAGAGAATGACTTTTATAGTTTGTTATTTCGAATTGTTTATATTTTTGCATCAAATGTATAGACATTTTCATATCCTTCTTGTAGTAATATTTCCTTTGCCATTCTGCTTCTTTTTCCAGTTTTACAATATATTAGTATTATTTCATCTTTGTTTATTATCTCATTTTTTATATTATCCATTTCATACACTGGTATGTTTATCGCTCCACTAATATGTTTTTGTCTATATTCTTCAGGATTTCTCGCATCTATAATTATTCCATTATTTCTTTTATATATTTCCATTGCTTCTTCATATGAAAAATCGCTTTTGTCTATTCTAAATAACCTGCATAATTTTCTAAACATATAAATTCCTCCTTTTTCACAAAAAAAAATGTTACTAATAATATATTCTATTATTAATAACATTTTTTTGTTATTTTTCTTCTTCTTTATTTGTTTTTACTTTGTTTAGATAAATTATATTTAATCCAATTGAAGCCATATATAATATTATAGCTATTACCATTGTAAGTCTATTTATTGGTATTCTTATCACTGCATAAATTCCAGCAAGGATTGCTTGTGTTGAAACCATATTCATTAATGTATTATATAAAACTTGTCCGATTCCTAATTTTCTAAATGTTACCATTACATATAATACTGTAATTATGCTTACTGTTACAACTGGTATTATATATGGTTTTGCTATATCTCTTAATTTTACATTTGATTGTTTTGTTACTAGTATATCTGAGATTTCATTGTTGATTTCATATTTCTCATTTATTTTTTCATTTAAATTTTTTATTTGTTCTTCTGAAGCATCTTTTACTGTTATTTGTACCATATCTTTATATAATTCTACATATTGCACTAATACATTTTGTTTTTCAAATACTTCGTTTGCTATTTTTTGTATATCTTTTATTTCAAATTCTTTTCCTATTTTAACACTTATTTGTGTAGTTTCTGAATATTTAGTACCCACATTGAAGCCTATTGTTGCTACTATTATTACACCAGCAATTATTAAACACATTAATAATATTGAAATTATTTTTTTCATTCTCTTTTCCTTTCTGATCTTCATTTATATTTATAATTCTATTTTTTCTTTACTATAAAAAATTTTGTAGCTGATATTATTGCATTATATATTATCATTACTAAGATTGCCCAGAACAATACCATTCCGATACTTGCTATTTGTTCCCATTTTATTAGTGCAAATATTACTGCCATTACAAATATTGGAGCTATAGCTTTAGCTGATTTTGCTAATAATTCTTTTACATTTTTGTTTATAACCGCTTGATCTGAACTTTCTTTATATTCTCTTACTACTAAAATTGTTATTATATATTCTATTATTGTTGCAACTACTATTCCAGCAATTCCAGATAGTGTAATGGCTACTTTTCCGTATCTAATTGCTAATAATACTAACGCTAAGAATCCTATGTTTACTATTGCTCCTAGTAATCCGTTTACTCTATATCTAGCTATCATATATATTAGCATTACTGCAAATATCGACGCTAATACTATTACTGTTGTTTTTAATGTGTTTGCTGTTATGTCAGAATATTCAAATCTGTTTATATCCACTGTGTATTTTATTGGTAGTGGATCGTTGTTCATAAATACACTAATATTAGATGCCTGTTTTAGATAATTTTGAATGTCTGTTGTATCAGTACTTGTGCCTATAGGCATTTGTAATATTCCTTCTGTTAGTTCTTCACCAAAGTATGTTGTTACTACTGTTTGGTCATCAATTGTCATTTTTATTTTTTTAATTTCTTCGTTTCCTTCGCTGTCTGTTGTTGCAACATATGTTTTTGATATTTCTTGTAATTTTGAACTTCCTTCTTTATCAAATTCAACTACTAAATATACTGTTGTTCCAACTGAGCTTGTACCATATTGTATGCTTGCTTTTTTTAAGTTTGAATTGTCTAATAATACTTCACTTGTATCATTGTCTGATATAGCAAATTTACCTTGCATATCCATATACTCTGCAATATAATCTGTAGTTGCATCTTCTGGTACTTCTATGCCTATTTCTCCAGTAGATTCATCTAGTCTTACTAAATAGTCATTTACTTCTAGGAAGTTTAATCTATCTTCTATTATTTTCTTTGATTTAACAAAATTGTCATAGTTAAGTACATCTTCTGAATTAGAAGTATCTGCCTTAGCAACTATGTGCCTTGATCCATAAAGTTCCATTCCTAATTCATAGTCTGGAATTATATTTTTCATTGAATTTTTATCTGTTTTGTATATTCCCACAAAAGATATAAATGCCAATAAGATTATTATAGTTATTGTTAAAATTCTTCCTAGTATTTTTAGTGATATTTTGTTTTGTTTCTTTTTTTTCAATTTATTTTCCTCCATTTTTACATTAATTTTATATCATTAATAAGTAATTCAAACCATATATTTAAATATTTTGCTGCATATTTGCTCATCATAGTTCTGTCTAAAAATATTTCAAAGTAATCTAATACTGAACATATTTTTCTATCTATAGCCAAACTTAATGTTACTTTTCTTTCTTCAGTATTTATTATAAAGTCTGCATTTGTAACTGCATAATTTACTTTGTCGTGTTTATCGAAGGTTGACATATTTTGATTTCTAACTCTATTTCTGTGAACATCTGATTTGTCTGCAAGTATTAACGCTGCTGATATATCGCTTACTGCAGTTCCAGTTGATTCATCATGGTTTCCTATTGCCATCATAATTTCTGTTCTATCTTCCATATTCATTCCCATTTCTTTTAGAATCTGATATGCTAAAATTGCTCCTGAATGTGCATGATCTGTTCTATTCACAGCATTTCCTATATCGTGCATATAACCTGCTATTCTCGCTAATTCTATTCTATGTTCATCGTATCCTAATTTTTTTAACACTTCTGCTGCTCTATTTGATACAATGTTTATATGTCTCATTGAATGTTCTGTATATCCTAGAACATCTAGTTGCTTTTGAGAACTAATTATCAGATTGTTTATCTCACTATTGTTTTTTATGTCTTCAAATGTTACCATCGTTTCCTCCATACCGCTTAATTTTACTCTATTTATAAGAAAATATCAACTATTTTAGCTTATTTTTTTCATATTTATCTATTTTTTATATTGACACCTATTATTCCTCCTAACATTCCCGCAATCATTGCTGATGCAATCAATATTATGCTATTTATATTTATTCCAAAATTTCCTTTTACTAAACTTGATATAATATAAATTGTTACTATATATATTAAACCTACAAGTGCTCCATTTAATATTCCTTTTTTCTCAATTTTTGATACACTTATTATACTTCCGACTAATATACTTATTGATGTTATTATTGTTATTACTGGAATCATCGTGTTTTCTGGTATATTCGTATATGCCAAAATGATAGAGAAGATTATTAAGAAAATTGTAGTTAGTATTATTGATAACAAACTTCCTTTTATTATTCTAACAAAATTTCTATTTTCTTTTGATTTTCTTTCGTTTGTCATATTTTTGGTTAAATCTTTTATATTCATACAAAAACCTCCAACTATAATTAATTATTACAATATATTATACTTGGAGTTTTTTTATGTTTAATATTTTATTTTTTGTTCTATTTTTCTTTTTTATTGTATTGCAAGTCTCTAGTATCTAGTCCTGCTATAGCCCATTTTTCAATTGATATTTCTTGCATACTTGGATTTACTTTTAATATTACTCTATCCTCTAATACTTCTATTACAGTTCCAGTCATTCCTGAATAAGTTATTATTTTGTCATCTTTTTTTATTTCGGATTGCATTTTTTTTAATTCTTTATCCTGACTTTTTCTTTGTGATTCAGCTATAAAGAATATAACTAATATTATTATTATTGTTACTATAAACTTAATGTATTCCATATTATCCTCTCTTACTATTTTATATTGGCTATAATTTGTTATGATTTTGCAAATTTACAATTAATTTGTAGATACTTGAGCATTCACATTTTCATTTTGATCAATTTGATTATTTTCTTGTGCATTTGTTGTGTTTTCATTGTTATTTTCTGATTCATTTTGTTGTGAATTTGCTTCCTGATTTTCTGTATTGTTCATATCTGTGTTTTGGTTATTTTGATTTTGATAGAAGTTATCATCACTGTTTTCTTCATTTATTGGATTTACTCCAACAACGGTTTTTATATAGTTTATAACATGCATTTTATTTCCTTGATATGTTAAGTAATATTCTTTATTTCCACCATTCTTTACTGAATATATATCTGTGACAGCTGTTTCTATTAATAATTTTCCTTCTTTTTTATAATAATCTATTCCAAATACTCCATATTGTTTATCTTTGCATACAACAATTGCTTCATATTCTGGTATTAGCAACAAGCTATTAACTGCTACTGAATCTTTTGAAGTCGTTATTTCACATCCTAGTGCATCATATTCTATTTTTACTATTACATTTCCATCTAAATCTAGCAATCCCCATTTTTTATCTTTTTGTACTGGAATGTATTTTCCATATAATAGATATTTATTTTCTATATCATCAGTTTGGAATGAATTTACATTTGGTATACCTATTGTATCATATTCAATAAATACTTTAACATTTCCTTTATTATCAACAACACCATATTTATTACTTTTTGATACTATATATATTCCCTCTTTATCATCTATAAGTCTTATGCTATTGTATTCAGGTTCTATTTGTGTTTCTGCATCTTTATTAATTATTCCTACTTTTCCTTCGTCAGTAACTACTACAAATTCTTGCGTGCCTTCTATAAATGTTATTTCTTTATACTTTTTGCCTATAATAGTATTTCCTGATAGATCACTTACTCCGTATTTATTTGAGTCATTTTTTACTATTATCATATTATATAATATAGCTTTTTGATTTTCGAAGGTCATGTCTTCTGCTGCAACTGCATCTTTTATTTTAGTTGAGTATGCTTTTAATAAATAAGGAAGTGTATATATACTTATTTTATTATTTTCACTGTCATAAGATGTTGCTATATTGCATCCTTTTGCAATTCCGTCAAGAGTTGTATAAAGTTTGCCATTTATTTGTTTTACAGGTTTGCTTAATTGATAGTATTCATAATCGCTTTTATACGCAGAACTTGAATTCTCTGCTAATTTTTTATACATAATATCTGAATCTAAAATATATGAAGCTGTTTCGTAATTATTGTCTAAATAACATTTGGTTGTATCTTCATCAAATTTGTTTTTATATTCACCATTATTTGTTACATATCCAACCTTTTGTGCTAATCCATCTATTGATACATATATATCATCTTCATCTATAATAAACATATTTTCTGAGAAACTAGTTTTAGTTCCATCTATGTATAGTTTTAATTCTTTTTTCTCTAAATAATTTATAGCAAGTACTATTCCTATTGATATAAATAGTAATACAACTAATAATACTACAATTGTTATTATTAGTTTTTTATCTTGCGATTTACTATTATTTTTAAATTGGCTTTCCTCATATAAATTCATTTATTATTCCCCCTATTTCTATTCTTTAGTATAACCATATTGCATATAAAATTTGTTTTTAAAGTCATAAAGATTATCATTCTCTATTTCTATTCTAACTCTTTCCATCAGTTTAGTCAAGAAATATAAGTTATGATATGAGATTAATCTTGTTCCTAATATTTCTTTCGTCTTTACTAAATGTCTAATATATGCTCTTGTATAATTTCTACATGTATAACAATCACATTCTGAATCTAATGGAGAAAAATCCTTTTCGTATGTAGCATTTCTTATAACTACTTTTCCATTCCATGTCATTGCAGTACCATTTCTAGCTATTCTTGTTGGCAAAACACAGTCACACATATCAATTCCTGCTAAAGCTGCTTCTATCAGATAATCTGGTGAACCAACTCCCATTAAGTATCTTGGTTTATCTGCAGGCATTAGTGGTGCTGTATATTGTAACATTTTTATATATTCTTCTTTAGGTTCCCCTACACTAATTCCTCCTATTGCATATCCTGGAAAATCTAACTTTATTAAATCTTCTGCAGATTTTTTTCTTAAATCCTCATAAAATCCGCCTTGTATTATTCCGAATAAACCTTGTTTTTCTTCATGTCCTTTGTGCGCCTCTTTGCATCTTACTGCCCATCTTGTTGTTCTTTCCATCGAATTTTTTGTATATTCATATGTTGATGGATATGGACAACATTCATCAAATGACATTATAATATCTGCTCCAAGATTTTCTTCTATTTGCATTACTTTTTCTGGTGAAAAAAAATGTTTGCTTCCATCTAAATGTGACTTAAATTCCACGCCTTCTTCTGAGATTGTTCTTAGATCGCTTAAGCTAAATACTTGAAAACCTCCACAGTCTGTTAGTATTGGCCTGTCCCAATTCATAAATTTGTGAAGTCCTCCAGCTTCTTTTACAAGCTCATCTCCCGGTCTTAAATATAAATGATATGTATTTGATAATATTATTTGGGCACCTAGTTCTTTTAGTTCTTCTGGTGATATTGATTTTACAGTTGCCTGCGTTCCAACTGGCATAAATACTGGAGTTTGTATATCTCCGTGAGGAGTATGTACTATTCCCCTTCTTGCACCCGTATTTTTATCTGTATGTAATAGTTCATATGTTATTGCTGGTTTTTGCATATTTTACTCCCTCTATTATTTTTATATTTTAGTATATAAACATTGCATCTCCAAAAGAGAAAAATCTATACTTTTCTTTTACTGCTTCATTATATGCATTTAGTACATTCTCTCTACCTGCTAATGCTGACACTAACATTAATAATGTTGATTCTGGTAAATGGAAATTTGTTATTAGTCCATCAATACATTTAAACTTATATCCTGGATATATATATATTCCTGTATCTCCTTCACATTCGTTCACATATCCGTCTTCATTTGCAATTGTTTCTAGTGTTCTGCAAGAAGTTGTTCCAACAGCAATTACTCTGTGTCCTTCTTTTTTTGCAGTATTTATTTTTTCTACATCTTCTTGTTTTATATAATAATGTTCTGTATGCATATGATGTTCTTCTATGTTTTCTTCTTTTACTGGTCTAAAAGTTCCTATTCCGACATGTAAAGTAACATTTGCTATCTTTACTCCTTTATCTTCTATCTCTTTTAGTAATTCATCTGTAAAATGAAGTCCTGCGGTAGGAGCTGCTGCTGAGCCATTATATTTTGCATATACTGTCTGATATCTGTTTTTATCTTTTAAGCTCTCATGTATGTAAGGTGGAAGTGGCATTAATCCAATTTTATCTAATATTTCATTAAATATTCCTGTATACTCAAATTCTACTTTTCTTGTTCCCTCATTAAGAGTTTCTAGAATTGTAGCCTTTAATATTCCATCTCCAAATACAACTTTTGCACCAGAATGTAATTTATTTCCTGGTCTTACCATTGTCTCCCATATATCGCCTTGTATGTTTTTTAATAAAACAAATTCCACATTTGCCCCTGTTTCTTTTTTTCCATACAATCTTGCTGGAATAACTTTTGTATTGTTTCTAACAAGGCAATCTCCTGGCTGTAAATAGTTTATAATATCTTTAAATACTGTATGTTTTGTTTCTCCTGTTTTTTTATCTAATAGCATTAATCTTGATTCATCTCTTTTTTTTATAGGTGTTTGTGCTATTAATTCTTCTGGTAAGTAATAATCAAAGTCTGTTAGTTTCATTTTTTATTTTGTTACTCCTTCAATATTGTATACTATTTCTTTATTTCTAAATAAGAAATTTATTTTTTCTATTACACTTTTTATTTCTTCTATAATATTCTGTGGTTCATCTAATGAATCTAATTTATATGAATATTCGAAATTACTTTCTTTAACAGGTTTTAAAGTATATATCTCTGATGGTAATCCAACATATTCTCCATTATTATATATTTGTTTGTTCATATAATCTATATACCATTTTCTTTGACCATCATATCTGTCGTCTTCGTAGCCATATTCTTTATAGTCGTGAAGATTTGGTCTTTCATATCCATATTCCTCTGCATTTCTCTCTAACGTGTGTAAGAATTCATGTAAAAATACTTCTTCTGGGAATGTGTTTTGACTAGAATATTTATATTCTAAAGGTATAATTCTTATATTAGAAAAGCCTTTTCCTAAAAACATCATATTTCCTAGTCCTATCCACTCTGCAATGTTTTCGTCGTTTGTTAATTCGCTTTCAAGTGGCAAATTTGTGCAAACAAAAACATGATCAAATTCTTTTTGTAAAACATATGGTGCTATTAACTTATACGCATCTACTTCACTTATATAATATCCATTAACATCATCATATGATAAAGATGTCAATGTGTCATTTATTTCTATTATCTCATAGTTTATGTCCATTTTGTTATTTGACATTTCTTTAATCGATCTTTCAAGTCTTATTAAATCTCTTGATATTGTTGCTTTTTCGTCATTACTTAAAGTGGCTTTTATCTCCTCATTGTCAATAATTACATCAGCAGAATTTATAAGAAAGCATCCAAAGTTCCAAGTACTACTATCTTCAGCCATTCCTTTTTCAAGTGTTATGTCAGAAAACCAAGCAGTTCCAGAAGCTTCTGCATAATTTCCTCCTAATCTAAATCCGATTTCCACTTTATTGTTATTCTTTGAATTAAACATAAACTCCACTAAAGTCCAGTCATTGTCTCCAGTTAAAACTGCTGAATGTTCTTCAGTCTTTGTTAGACATATTTGAGCACCAGCTAGATTTTTGCTATCTTTTCCTACAACATTTTCCGTCTTTATTTTACAAGTCACTTTATATGGAGTATTTGGCGTTACTTCTATTTCTTTATAAAACATTGCATCATTATATTGCTTATTCTCAACTTTATAACTTTTTGAGTTTGATGCTTTTACTTTATAGTCCCTTGAAAAGCTAGTTTTCCCAGTTTCTTGTACTCCCTTTATAAAAAAGTTAAAGTCATACTGCTTATATATAACAATGGCTATTATTAAAATTATCAATGTAATTATATTTGATATTACATTTTTTATCTTTATATTCTCTTTATTCATACTATCCCCTATTTTTTCTCTATTAGTTTATTTATTTTTTCTTTTTATGCTGTTCCTAAATTTTTTCTAGTTGTTTTTCTTGAAGTTTTAATTTTTTTAGGGATTTCTTTATTATTGTTAATTATTAGTTTAGGAGCTTCTTTATTCTCCACTGTTGTTTTTGTTATTATGCATTTTTCAATCTTAGGGTTTGAAGGTATTTCGTACATAATGTCTCTCATTACATCTTCTATTATTGCCCTTAATCCTCTTGCTCCTGTTTTTCTTTCTATTGCTTTGTCTACAATTGATTCCAATGCTTCTTGTTCAAATTCCAATTCTACATTGTCATATTTAAATAATTTCTTGTATTGCTTTACTAGAGAGTTCTTTGGCTCTGTTATTATGCTTATTAAAGAATTTCTATCTAGTTCTTTTAGAGTTGTTACTATTGGTAATCTACCAACAAACTCTGGTATTAAACCAAATCTTAATAAATCTTGTGGCAATAACTGATCAAATATTGCATATCTGTCTTGCTCTTTATTTGTTGTAATTGTAGCCCCAAATCCAATAGTCTTCTTTTCAACTCTTTCTTTTATTATTTTTTCTAAACCGTCGAATGCTCCTCCACATATGAACAATATATTTTGTGTATTTATCTGTATAAATTCCTGGTGTGGGTGTTTTCTTCCTCCTTGTGGTGGAACTGAAGCTACTGTTCCTTCTATTATTTTTAATAGTGCTTGTTGGACACCCTCTCCACTTACGTCTCTAGTTATAGAAGGGTTCTCTGATTTCCTTGATATTTTATCTATTTCATCTATATATATAATTCCTCTTTGTGCTTTTTCCACATCATAGTCAGCTGCTTGAATTAGTTTTAATAAAATATTTTCAACATCTTCTCCAACATAACCTGCCTCAGTTAATGTAGTAGCATCTGCTATTGCAAATGGAACTTCTAATATCTTAGCAAGTGTTTGTGCAAGCAAAGTTTTGCCACACCCTGTTGGTCCTAATAAAAGAATATTACTTTTTTGTATTTCTACATCATCTTTTTCTTTTATATTTTTTTCATTATTAATTCTTTTATAATGGTTGTATACGGCTACAGCTAAAGTTCTTTTAGCTTCTTCTTGGCCTATAACATATTCATCTAATATTTTTTTAATTTCTTCTGGTTTTGGAAGTTCTGTAATATCTTCTAATTCGTATGATAATTCACTATCTTCATATAAATCGTTTTCTATTATATTTGAACATACTTTAACACATTCATCACATATATATACTCCAGGGCCAGCTATTATTCTATCAACATCATCTTGTATTTTTCCACAAAACGAACATCTTATAGCTCTGCCTTTTTCATTTTTTGACATAAGTTATCTCCTTTAAAATTTAAATTTAGCTAATTTCTTTTTTCTAATATTCCATCTATTAGTCCATATTCTAAAGCTTGTTGAGCTGTCATATAATTGTCTCTTTCTGTATCTCTATTAATTACTTCTATTGGTTGACCTGTTCTTTCACTTAACAATTTATTTAATTTTTCTCTAGTTTTTACCATATGGTCTGCATGTATTTTTATTTCTGTTGTTTGCCCAGAAAGTCCCCCACCACCAATTAATGGTTGATGTATTAGTATTTCTGAATTTGGAGTTGCAAATCTCTTTCCTTTTTCTCCAGACGCTAATAGTACAGATCCCATACTTGCAGCCATTCCAACACATATTGTAGATACTGGACATTTTATATAATTCATTGTATCTACTATTGCCATTCCATCTGTAATAGAACCTCCAGGAGAGTTTATATATAAATCTATTTCTTTATCAGGATCTTCTGACTCTAAAAATAAAAGTTGTGCAACAACTAATCCTGCTGAAACAGAATTTACATCTTCTCCTAAAAATATTATCCTGTCTTTTAACAATCTTGAGAATATATCATATGATCTTTCTCCTCTTGCTGATTGTTCTATAACATATGGTACTAAACTGTTTTTTTCTAACATAATTAAATTCCTCCTATATTGTGCTAATTTAATGCTATTAGCAATTGTTTTTTATAAAAAGTCAAATAGTTAGTGAGCATAATTATATTTATATATTATATAAATAACCCCCTAACTATTTCTTATTTTGCTTTATTTTATTTTTGCATTTTTTACGATTAATTCTATGGCTTTTTCTGTTTTTATTGTGTTTGCAATATATTCTTTTAAAGATTCATTTTTGTTTAATTCTTCTTCTTTTCTTCCATAATTTTTTGCCATTTCTGCAATTTTATCTGCTATTTCTTTGTCTGTAGCTTCTATTTTTTCTGCTTTGATAATTTCTTCTAATATAAGTCTAGATTTAATATTCTTTTCTGCTTGCTCTTTATAGTTATCCTCTAGGTCTTTTCTTGTTTTATTCATCATATGTAGATATTGTTCTACATTTATTCCTTGATATGCCAATTGTTGTTCTAGGTCTCTTATCATTGCATCAATTTCTGTTTCTATCATTCCTGATGGAATGTCTATTTTAGTATTTTTTGCAATTGTTTCTATTGCTTCGTTCTCTGTTTCATGTTTTGCCTTATGGTTACTTTCAGCTTGCATCTTTTCTTTTATACTTGCTTTTAACTCTTGTAAGGTATCGAATTCTGAAACATCTTTTGCAAACTCATCATCTAATTCTGGTAATTTCTTTTCTTTTATTTCGTGTAATTTAACTTTAAAAGTCGCATCTTTTCCAGCTAAGTCTTTTGAAAAATATTCTTCTGGGAATTTTACATTAATATCTTTTTCTTCGTCAATTTTCATTCCAATTATTTGGTCTTCAAACCCTGGTATAAATGTTTTGCTTCCTATTCCTAGTTCATGCTTTTCTGCTTTTCCACCTTCAAAAGGCTTTCCATCAACGAATCCTTCAAAATCTATTACAGCAATATCTTTGTCTTTTACTGTTCTATCTTCTATTGAAATAGTTCTTGCATTGTGCTCTTGCATATGTTCTAATTCGTGATTAATATCCTCATCAGTTACAGGATACTCTATTTTCTTTAATTCTATTCCTTTATATTTCCCAAGTTCAACTTCTGGTCTTGTTTGTACTACAGCTGTAAATACTAAGTCTTCTCCTTTTTTCATATTAACTATATCAATATGAGGTTTACTTACAGCTTCTATCTTATTTTCTTCTATTTCTTTTTCATATATTGGTGGAACTAATTCATTGAAGGCATCTTCATAAAATATTTGATCTCCATACATTCTTTCTACTATATTAAATGGAGCCTTTCCTTTTCTGAAACCTGGTATGTTGAAGTATCTTGCACTTTTACTATATACCTTCATTATTGCTTCATCAAATTTTTTAGCTTCAATTTTAAATTCTAGTTTTAATTCGTTTTTGTTATCTGTTTTTTCGATTTTTATACTCATTTAATTCATATCCTTTCTGTCTTTACAAATAAATAGCTAGTTTATTATACCATATTTTTCAGATATTGCAAGCTTTTTTAGCATATTTCTTTAAGTTTAAAGCCTGTATAGTCACAGCTAACCATTGTATATTCTACTCCATTAAATTTTCCTTCCACTGCATTTATTTGTGATTTTCCATGTAGATGTCCATATATACATTTTTTCACATTATATTTCTCTAATATTTCTGTAAATTCACTTTTCGTATTTTCCTTTAATATAGGTGGATAATGTAGACATACTATTATTTCTTTATCTTTTCCAAAACACTCTATTCCATTTTTTATAGAGCTTTCAAGTCTAAGTAATTCTCTATCTTTTATTTTTTTATCTTCTTCTGTCTCTGTTACTAAGTTCCATCCTCTTGTTCCTGCTATTATTTTTTCTTTATACTCATAACTGTTGTTATACAAGAAGTCTATATTTTTAAACTCATTTCTATTTAAAAAATTTCTCATACTCTTAAGAGTTGTCCACCAGAAATCATGGTTTCCTTTTAATAGTATTTTTTTTCCTGGTAAATTTGATAAATACAAAAAATCTTTATATGTATTTTCTAATTTTGATTCCCAAGAAAAATCTCCTGGTAGCAAAACTAAGTCATCTTCTTTTACTTTTTTGTTCCAGTCTTTTTTTATTTTATTTTCATAGTCATTCCAGCCGAATACATCCATTGGCTTGTTTGTATTAAACGATAAATGTAAATCTGATATAGCGTATATAGCCATTTATTTTCCCCTTATTTCTATTCTTCATTTTCATTAAGACTTAAATTTGGTATTGCATTTAGTTCTAATCCAGAACTTGTGCCTTTTATATATTCATAATAACCAGCAGCAGCTATCATTGCTCCATTATCTGTGCATAGTTTTAATTCTGGATAGTATATTTTTATCTTTTTTGATTGTGATAATTCATCAAATTTTCTTCTTATGCAACTATTAGCCGAAACTCCTCCTGCTAATACTATTTTATCTACTCTAGTTATTTCTATTGCTTTTTGTATTTTTTCTAGCAATAAGTCTGTAACTGTTTCTTCAAAACTTGCTGCTAAATCCGCTTTGTCTATGTTTGGATCTTTATGGTTTAAATTTATTACAGCTGTCTTTATTCCACTAAAACTGAAATCTAGATTCTCCAAATGTGTTTTAGGTAGTTCTATATTAGGCTTACCTTCTTGCGCTAACTTATCTACTTTTGGACCACCTGGATAACCCAATCCTATAACTCTTGCGACTTTATCAAAAGCTTCTCCTATAGCATCATCCTTGGTTTTACCCAATATTTCAAAATTTGTATAGTCTTTCACAAATATTATTTGTGTATTTCCTCCTGATGTCATCATACATAGAAATGGCGGTTGTAATTCTTTGTGCGATATGTAGTTTGCTGCAATATGTCCTTCTATATGATTTACACCTATAAGCGTTTTTTCTAGTGCATAACTTAAAGCTTTTGCATATGATACACCTACTAACAATGCTCCTACTAAACCAGGTCCATATGTGCAAGCAATCGCATCTATTTGATTTATGTCAATATTGGCTTCTTTTAAAGCTTTCTTCATAACATTTGAAATTGCCTCTATATGGTTTCTTGATGCAATTTCTGGAACTACTCCACCAAACTTTTCGTGTATACTTATTTGTGTGTCTATTATGTTTGATAATATTTCTCTTCCATTTTTAACAATAGCAACAGAAGTTTCATCACAACTAGATTCTATTCCCATAATTAATATATCTTTCATTTTCTCCCCTATCCAAATAATCCGAATATTCCATAAACAAGTGCAAATATACCATTTGACGTTACACTTATTACAGGATCAATTATATAACTTACTAAATTAGTTACCCATAATACCAAGAATATAATGTAAAATATATTTTCATTGTTTTTAAACCAAGTTTTTGCATTATATGGTAAAAAGTGCATTAATATTTTAGAACCATCTAGTGGTGGTAATGGAACTAGATTAAATATTCCTAATCCTATATTTACTTGTATTGCTAACTGTATTGTTAACATTACATATATTCCCACTTTTGTTAAAACAAAACCAGGTGCAAATATTCCTATTGTGCACAATACTATGGTTAGCACTATTGCAATTACCAAATTCATTAAAGGACCTGCAACAGCTACTATTGCTTCTTGAGCAGACATTGATCTTTTTCTGTTGAAATTTGTTGGATTTATTTCCACAGGTTTTCCCCAACCAAAGTGAACGAATATAAGCATCAATAATCCTATTGGATCTATATGTGCTAAAGGATTTAGCGTTAACCTGTTTTGATATCTTGGAGTATCATCTCCTAATTTATCAGCTGCAAATGCGTGAGCAAATTCGTGAAATGTTATAGCAATTATTACTCCTGGTAAAGTTAATAATAGAGCTACCAATTGCATTGGATCTCTAGCATAACCTACCACAGAAAAAATAACTAATATTATAATAATTATATATATTACTCTTTTGTCTATATTAAAATTAAACATATTATTCTTGTATGACCTTAAGAGTTCATACACTCCTTTCTTTGCTTTCAATGTTTATATTATATACTACAAAATGTAATATGTAAATATCCTTCACTGTTTTTATGTTTACCTGTTTGTGAATTTTTTGTAAACTTTGTTTTATGCTACTTTTATTCTGAGTTCTCTTGCATGAGATATTGCTATGTCTGTTACTTCTCCTGAAGCAATTCTTGCTATTTCTTTTATTGTTTCTTCTTCTGATAAAAGTTTTATCTTTGTATTAGTTTTATTGTTATTTACTTCTTTGTATATATAATAATTATATTCACCTTTTGCCGCAATAGTTGCTAGGTGTGTAACAATTATAACTTGATGTGTTTCCGATATTTTTCTCAATTTTATTCCTACTGAATTTGCTGCTTTTCCACTTATTCCTGTGTCAATTTCATCAAATATTAATATTGGCACCTCATCAATATCAGATAAAACAGTTTTTATTGCTAACATTATTCTTGACATTTCTCCTCCTGAAGCTATTTTGTTTAATTGTTTTTCATCTTCTCCTAAATTTGTTGTTATTACAAATTCAACATAACTTTTTCCATAATTAGTATAATTGCTACTCTCTATTATTTTAGCATTAAACTTTGCATTTTTCATCTCCAATTCCATAAGCTCTTTATTTATTTTTGCATTTAATATATTTGAATTTTGTTGTCTTTTTTCTGTGATATTTGCACATAAATTATCCATTTCTTTTTCTATCTTTCTAATTTGATCTTTTGTTTTTTGATTTTCTTCATCTAAACTTTCAATTCTATTTATTTCTTCTTCCAATTCTATTTCATAATTTAATATATCGGCTATAGTGTTTCCATATTTTCTTTTTAGTGAATGTATTTCATCCAGTCTTTCTTCTATTTCGTTTCTTTCTTCCTCATCAAAATACACTTCATTTTTCATATCGTCTACATCTCTAGACAATTCCTGTACATCATAGTAAATATTTTTTAATTCTGTTAATTTCTTACTGTATTTTTCATCTACTTGTTCTATTTTTTCTAACGCTCTTATTGAGTCATTTATAACATCTATAGCTGTTTCTCCTAAATTATTGCTTACACAATTTAGACTTTCTGCCACCTTTTCCGAATTCATTATTAACTTTCTTTTGTTTTCTAAATCTTCATCTTCTCCATTTTTTAGTTTGGCATTTTTAATCTCTTTATATTGATACTGCAATAAATCTAATTTTCTTTGTTTCTCTATTTCACTTCCATAATTATTCTTTAATTTTGTTTTTAATTCTTTATACTCAGTAAATAGTTGGTTATATTTAATTAAATCATTGGTCATTTCTTTTCCTATAAATTTGTCTAAATATTTTGTATGAAATTCTGTATCCATCAAAGTTTGATTATCATATTGTCCATGTATGTCTATAATATTTTTCATAAACATTTTTAACTCATTTACCGTTACAAGTCTTCCATTGATTTTGCACAAATTTCTTCCTGATGTGTTTATTTCTCTTGATATTATTATATTTCCATCTATTGCATGTTCATTTTCTGGCATATATAAGCACATTTCAACAAAAGATACACTTTCTCCTTTTCTTATCATATCCCTAGAAAACCTACCTCCAGCAATTATTCCTAGAGAGTCTATTATTAGTGTTTTTCCGGCTCCAGTTTCTCCTGTTAATACATTTAATCCGTTGTTTAAATCTATTAATAAATCATCTATAATTCCTATATTTTTTATATGTAATGTTGAAATCATATATACCTCCTTACAAATCTTTGTTCGTATATATGTTACTCCTTATTTTATTTTCTGTCAATACTTTTTGCAAAATTTTGTTTGTATTTTAACGACATTTTTCGACAGTAATAGTTCCCAAAACTTTTATTTTTAGTTTCACTGGTTTTTATTGTTTTTTATAACTATCCTACTTTTTTATTTAAGTTTTAATTTTGAAAAATCTAAAAAAATAACCACTTTTTCTTAAAAATACTAGTATTTTTCCTTATTTTGTGGTATAATAGATATGTAGTGATTTTGTTTAAAAAGGAGATAAAATTATGATTCCTGAAGAAGAAAAAATAAGAATAATTAATAATATAAAAACTTCAATGGAAATGGAAAATCAAACTTTAACTCAAAATGATATTTCGTTATTAAACGATTTTGCAGATAACAAAATTTCGATGGAAGATGCTATGCAAAGGGTTAAGAGTATGTTTTTCTAATCTTTTGTTGTGCTTAAATTAATAACTAATTCGTACATACAAAATGTACGAATTTATTGTTAGATTTTATTTATCAAACGGAAGGATAAAGTTATGTACGAAGCTAGAAATTCTGTTTATTGTTACCCTGGTACAAGTACTTTGGTCAATAAGCTTAATATTAAAGATGCAAATAGATTAGACAATTATGAAAAAAGTATGGTTGCTTTGAAGTTAATGGCATTAGAAAAAAAAGGAATTACCGGCAATTTTGATGTTGCTCATTTTGTTGGAATCCACAAATTTCTTTTTGAAGATATTTACTCATTTGCTGGATTGTTCAGAAGTGAAAATATTGCAAAAGGCTATTTTCAATTTGCTCAATGGGAATATATTGACAGCGAATTAGATCGTCTGCTTGCTCAATTAAGAAACGAAAAGTTAGATAATCTTTCACAAAAAGATTTTGCTAAGCGATTAGCATATTATTGGTCAGAATTAAATGTTCTACATCCTTTTAGAGAAGGTAATGGTAGAACTACTAGAGAATTTATAAGGCAAATTGCTTTAAAATACAATTATAATTTGAATTTACAAAATTTCACTGCACAAGAAATTTTAGATGCTAGTATAAAATCTATTGTTGACACTCAAGACTTAGAAGATATTGTTAATAAATGTTTAGAACATAAATAAATTTTCCCACCTATACAGGGGGGAATTTTATATTAGCTTATTTATTTGTTCTTCTGTTATTGTGCCTTGTCTTAAAATATGTGGAACTCCATTTATTACTTGAACAATAGTTGACGCTACTCCTATTTTGCTCTCTCCTCCATCTATACAGCAGTCTACTACTTCCGAAAAAACACTCATTACATCTTTTATATTGGTCTTGCTTGGTTTGTCTGAAATGTTAGCACTTGATGTTGCAAGTGGTACACTTACCTTTTTTATTAACTCAAGAGCTATTTCGTTTGCTGGCATACGAACTCCTACAGTTGTTCCATTTGCTGTAACAATGTCTGGTACTACATCTTTTTTTTGCAAAATTATTGTCAATGGTCCAGGAAAGAATTCATTTATTATTGCATGTTCCAGCGGCGTAATGTCTTTTGCAACTTTTTCTATCATTTCTATACTATTTACTAGTAAATTAATTGGTTTGCTTAATGGCCTTTTTTTGATTTCATATATTTTTTTTACCGCTTCTGCATTTAACGCATTAGCTCCTATTCCATACACTGTTTCTGTTGGAAATATTACAACGCCACCATCTCTAATAATTTTCGCTGGTTCTTCTAATTTTGTAAAATCTTTTTCTTTTAAATCTATATACATTTTTCTGTCCTCTTTTTACTTTGATGTTTCTATTATACCACTATTTTCTTTTAATTGCTATATAAATCTAAAAGAGGACAATACGTCCTCTTTTGGTTATTCTTCTCCATATTTTTCATCATATTCTTTTTGTGCTTCTACCGCTTCCAAAAAAGCTACTTTTGCTTCTTCTGCTGCTAGTAAAGCAAGTGCTATTGATTGCTCTGCATACTCCAATTCGTCATCTATATATTTTGATAATTTTTCTTTATCTCTTGCTTCTTTCCTTTCTTGTATGTTTTCTTTTGCTACTTTAAAATTCATTTGTGCCTTTATTAATTCACTTGATATTTTACCTTTTCCTCTTTCTGATACTATTCTACATTGCTCTTTTGCCGCTTCTAGATTTCCTTTTGCATCTTGAATTTTATCATCTAGAACATCTTTTGCTTCCATTCCTGCTATAATTACTGTATCTGTTCCATCTTTTACTTTTGCATTTAGATCTTTCATTTTTTTGTTAAATTCCTCAACTTTTTGTTTTCTTTCTTCTTTATTCATTTTTTAATACCTCCTAAAATATTTTATTATTTTATACCATATAATTGTGAATTTTTTGTGAACTGTTTATAGTTTTTTATTGTCTTATTTAGTTCTGCACCTATGAAAATTATATAAAAACATAAGTACGTCCACATCATTATTAACATTAATGTTGTTAAACTTCCATATGTTATTGAAAAATCTTTAAATATATATAAATATTTTGAAAATATAAAAGATACAATATTTAACGATATTGCTGAAAATATGGCTCCATATATTTGACTTTTTATTGTCACTTTATGTTTTGGCATAAATTTATAAATTAATAAAAATATAATAAATGTTGCTACAGTAAATATCAGTTTTGCCCATATTGTGGCTACTATTGTATAAGCTTTTAATTTATTATTTAAGTTATTTCCGAATATTAAGAATATTAATCCTACTACAATTAGTAATATAAATACTATTGTTTCTAAAATAGACTTTATTCTTATATATAAATAAGAAGGCTTTTTATCGTTATCAGTTTTATATATGTTTTGCATTCCTTTTGTTAGTGCAAATAAACCTTGTCCCGCAGACCATATTGTAAATATTATAGATATCGAAATTGTTCCTATTGACTTTGAATATACTTCTTGAACTATATTTAAAACAATTTCGTTCATATTATCTGGAACAATCTTCGAAATAAAATCAAATAATGTTTTTGGCTCTATTTTTGTATATTGTATCAATGTTATTACCAAAATTATAAATGGAATAAATGACAATATTGTATAATATGAGCATTGAGCAGAAACTTCACTTATATAGTCTTCCTTCATATTATAAAATAATTTTTTTATGAAATTATATTTTTTATTTTTCATAATTCCCCTTGTTATTATTTCTATATAAATACATTATTATTCTTTTTATATAAATTTATTCAAAACAAGAAATCAGCGAATGTGTGTGCTTTCGCCGATTATCTAATGTTATATTATTTTCACAGTGTCCATAACCTCAAATTTTCTTCTTTTTTGTCAAATCATCAGCAACAAGTAAAATTGCGATTACTAGCTTATTGGACTTTATCATTGCAATTCATATTTACATAATTTCTAACTTTTAGATCCTCCACAGTTACAATTGCTGTTCATTTGATTCATATAAAATTTCTTTTCTGCCATTTTATCCTGTACTCCTCTTAGTGCTTCTCCAAATCTTTGAAAATGCACTATTTCTCTTTGTCTTAAATATTTCAATACATCTACGACATCTTTATCATCTGCACATAAGTCTATTAATTTTTCGTAAGTTGCTCTTGCTTTTTGCTCTGCCGCTAAATCTTCTTGTAGATTTGCTATAGCATCTCCTTTACAAGCCAAACAAGTTGCATTAAATGGTACCCCTGCTGCTGATTGAGGATATATATCTACCCCATGATCAGTATAATATGGCCCTAATCCTGCTTTTTTCAATTCTTCTGGGCAAACTCCATCTGTTAACTGATGGACTAAAGTCCCTACCATTTCTAAATGGGCTAATTCTTCTGTTCCTATATCATTTAAAGTGGCTTTCGCTTTTTGGTCTGGCATTGCAAATCTTTGAGATAAATATCTTAATGAAGCTGCAAGCTCCCCATCTGGTCCGCCATACTGAGAAATAATTACCTTCGCCATTTCTGGATTTCTATTTCTTAAATTAATAGGATATTGTAAAATTTTATTATATGTCCACATAATTAATCTTCACTCCTTTCCCAAGGCCATGGATTTTCTAGCCATCTCCAACTATTGCAAGGATAATAGATGCTAAGTGGTCCATACACTTTTTGATATTTGTCTGATAAATCCTTTAATTGATTGCAATATTTTCTATGCAAGCATAATGCTTTTTCATCATCTGGATGAGTGTTTAAATATTCTCCTAAATCTGTTATAGCAAATTTTAAACATCTTATTTCTGATAACATTTTCTCTCCAATTTCATCTCTTTCTTTACAACAGCATCCATTATTATTCATCATATTTGGTGTGTTGTAACCGAACTGTGCATTTATTCCTGTTGGTTCATATTCACAATTATTTATATTGTCAAAATTCATCTATTACACCCCTTTCCAATAGTGTTGCGACTTCTTAAATATTCAATGTCTTCTATACTCTGGCATGGGTAATATGGACTAACTAGTTCTGGAAATATTGTTCCATTTTTTAGTCCACAACATGGTGTAAAAGTATTTGTCATTTTTTGAATTGGTACATAACTTTGACCTAGCATTGGATTTGATGGAAATACACTTTCTTCTTCATTAAATCCACATTTGCACTGATTATAGTTGTTGTTGCATCCACACATATTTGTATCGTTATTTTGCGTAGCATCGCATATTGTTTCAAGAGGGCTATTTTCTTGATTCATATTGCAATTACACATACAATTACAGTTTTTGTTCATTACAATTCCTTCCTCCTTTTTATATACAACTAATTTGTTGTATACTAGATTTTATGAAGTTTGTCGAAAAATGGTGAATATTTTAGTACTTTATAATTAATCGTAAATTAAATTCAAAAAAATATAGACATTCATTAAAAAATGTGCTATATTTAGTAAGTATATAAATATATGCCACTGTGGCGGAATTGGTAGACGCACTGGATTCAAAATCCAGCGGGAAACCATATGGGTTCGAGTCCCATCAGTGGTACCAAAATAAAATATGCACCGAAGGGTGTATATTTTTATTTTGCATTTGATGGAGGACTCGAAAAATGGCGTTAAAGCAACTGTCCCAAAGGACAGTTGATAGCCATGCGGGAGAGTCCCATCAGTGGTACCAAAATAAAATATGCACCGAAGGGTGTATATTTTTATTTTGCATTTGATGGAGGACTCGAAAAATGGCGTTAAAGCAACTGTCCCAAAGGACAGTTGATAGCCATGCGGGAGAGTCCCATCAGTGGTACCAAAATAAAATATGCACCGAAGGGTGTATATTTTTATTTTGCATTTGATGGAGGACTCGAAAAATGGCGTTAAAGCAACTGTCCCAAAGGACAGTTGATAGCCATGCGGGAGAGTCCCATCAGTGGTACCAAAATAAAATATGCACCGAAGGGTGTATATTTTTATTTTGCATTTGATGGAGGACTCGAAAAATGGCGTTAAAGCAACTGTCCCAAAGGACAGTTGATAGCCATGCGGGAGAGTCCCATCAGATGTAAAATTTGATACTAAAACCGATTATTCTAATACAGACCTCTCTTTTAAATTCTTGAAAATGGAAAATAAAAAAGAAAACATGATTTATAGTCCTCTTTCTATAAGATATGCATTACAAATGCTTAATGAAGGTGCAAACGGTAATACAAAATCTCAAATTGAAAAAGTAATTGGAAATACTAATTTAAGAAAATATGATAATATAAATGATGTATTATCTTTAGCAAATGCTTTATATATTAGAGATACTTATTCTCAGTATGTAAAAGATGAATATAAGAATAAATTACTTAACAATTATAATGCTGAAATAAAATACGATGCTTTTAAAAGTGCAGATAATATTAATAATTGAATTGCACAAAGCTAATATTGACCTTACTGAAAAAGGGATAAAAGCAGCAGCGGTAACTGTTATCTATATGACAGATAGTATGGCCTTATCTGATGAAAAGCAACCAATTGAAGTCAAAATAGACAAGGCATTTATGTATTTAATAAGAGATAAGAAAACTGATGAAATATGGTTTGTTGGTACTGTTTATGAACCAAATTCTTGGGAAAACGATAAAGCAGATTATCAATATAGATAAACTAAAAGGCAGCCTCGTATGATAACCCCCTACTAAAAAGTAGGGGGTTATATTATTAATCTAAGTTATTTAAAATGTTTGGTAACATTTGTTTTTTCCTTGATACAACATTGTTTAACATTGCTGTATTGTTGTCTAAGTTTACACCAAATGCTTTTTCTACTGTTCCAGCTTTATTTCCCATAGCTATAATCTTTGAATTAGCATTTAGTATATCTGTTGCTGCAAACATATAGAAATCTAAGTTTTTATCTTTTATTTCTTTATTAATTGCTTCTTCTAATTCAGCTTGTCTACTAAATACAGAGTCTAAATCAACAGCATTAATTTGAGAAATTTCAAATTTTGCATTTTTGTCATTAAATTCTTTTGAATCTATATTTATTACTTGGAATGGTGTAAATTCACTGATATCCGTTCCTGCTTTTAGCATTTCTTTACCATATGATTCTAAATCAACATTTGCTATTGTAGCTAATTTTTTAGCTATTTCTTTATCTTCTTCTGTACAAGTTGGAGATTTGAACAATAATGTATCTGAAACTATTGCACTAAGCATTAGTCCAGCCATTTTAGGTTCGATTTCTACATCATTTTGTTTATATAATTTGTATAATATAGTTGATGTACATCCAACTGGTTCTTCTATACAGTATAAAGGTTCTGTTGTTTCAAATTTTACTTTATGATGGTCTACAACCATTTTTATTTTTGCCTTTTCTATTCCATCAGCACTTTGAGCAAACTCGTTATGATCAACTAATGCAACTTCACTATTTTCTTCTACACTTTCTAATAGTTCTGGTTTTTCTACTTTAAATGTATCTAAAGCATATTGAGTTTCTTTGTTTATATCTCCTAATCTATATGCAACAGCGTTTTTTCCTAATGCTTTTTGTAAATTAGTAAATACTATTGTTGATGCTATTGAGTCTGTATCTGGTTTTTTATGTCCAAAAACATATAATTTATTTTCCATAATTCATTCTCCTTATATTTCAATTTTTATTATCGTTTATATTTTAACACTCTTTTATTATACCATATTTCTTTCAAACGGTCAATACTAACATATGTCAAGGGTGTTTTCAGTATCTGTTAAGTAATCCGTGGCAAATTTTTTTGTTCATAAATTTTGTGTATATT
>CAVFFR010000017.1:0-27271 GCA_963621875.1 Bacteroidaceae bacterium
CTTGTTCATTTCCTCTTGACTGTGCATATTTTTCTCTTGCTTCTTTTGATTTACCGATTATTCCATTATTTTCCAGCACTAAGCTAATGCTTACTCCTGCTAATATCAAAAGTACTACTATTGTTACTACTAGCGCTATTAAGGTTATACCTTTTTGTCCATTGTTAATTTTGCATAATTTACTTTGCTTTTCCTTGTTGTTTTTCTGAGTCTTATTCTTTTTCATATTTTTCTCTCCTTCACTTTAGTATATTGTTGTTATAAAACACTGTGTTTTATAAATCGACTATTAATTTTTTCTTTTATTAAATATATAATTTAATAAAAAAATTAATTGTTTATAACTAGTTCTGCTCAAAAAAAGTATAATTTTTAATATTTTTATTCTTTCCATTTTCTCATTTTTTAGTATTGATTTTTTCTTACAGCTATGCTATAAATTAAGATAGTTAATTTTAATTAAATTATATATTTAATTAAAAAATGTTTTGCATACATAAAGAATAAAATAAGTTTTACCCTCAAACAGTAGAGCAACTGTGCTCCACTATTAACAACTGAAAGTATAATTTAAATAAAAAAAACTAATTTATCAGATTTTCATCTGTAAGTTAGTTTTTTTTATAATGTATTTTGTGTTTTAATTTCTGTAATATTAATAGTACCCCCACCAGCTGTTATAAGCTGGTGGGGGTTGACCGCTTAGGTCGTCGTAGACAGGCACCTACCACTACAACCGCAGTTCATAGTGAGCTCCTCGGCCACCAAATTCTCAGTAACAGAACTGAGTTCGACAGCAGGGACCTTGATGTCCATCAACGCAACACGGTCAATGACAAAGTCGGCTTTCATTTGAGCTTTCCTCCTTTTTAGATTTTATATGAAAAGGATCTTCTAGAGTTTATCAGGATCTATGTTCTGATAAATCTTGCAGATTCCCTCATATAACTCTTTTTGGCTTACATCACTCAAGCCAAGATTTCCGAGCCCATACTTTTTAATCCTCTCAAGTTGGAATATTGCGTTTGCATAGAGTTGTAATTTTACTGTTTTGCAAACACTTACATCCCTCTTGGAGAAAGTACCTGATTTCTTATAATTTGATCCAAAACATGTTGGGCACAAATTAATGAATTTACAGGTTTGACATTCTGGATCCATATAATCGATGAGTCTGGTAACATCCAACTTTGGCATCTTTTCAGCTAATTCTTTGCCAATAGTTACATCCTGGAAAAAATGACAAGGATAGCCTTCTCCTGAAGTACTAAATACCGTCATTTTTTCTATTCCGCACCAAGGTTTGTAATTAGTATCATATGCCAAAGCTTTGATGTTGTCATTTAAAATGGAACAAGGTTTGATATCAGGATTTTCCAAATAAAACCCGATCAATTGTACCAATTGTTCCTTGTAAACATCCAAAACTTCCTTTTGGGTCCAGTCCACTCCATATGCACAATTGGCTACAGGATGCAGTCCAATTGAGTGCATATATTTAACACTTTCTGCCAAATGAGAAATGGTTTCTGGGTGTAAGGTCATTTTGACCATACCTTCTCCTCCGTAGAGTTCCAAATAGAATTCCAAGTCAATATCATCAAACGAATTGCTTCGATTATGATCTTGTACTTGTTTGGTTCCATCCAAACTCAAATTGTAGGAAAATTTCGGAAAATGTTTCCTCACCCATTCCTTGATTTCGCCATGTACCAGAGTACCATTCGAGGAACAAGTATATTTAATATTACTTACTCCAAGGCTTTCGTAATGCTCATAGATTCTCTTCATGAGCTCGAAGTTAATAAATGGTTCTCCTCCCATGTAGCTTACATCAAGCGTGATTCCCTCCGGTAAGGAGTTGAGTTCTCGGTCGATTACTCTAATGGCTGTCTCAAAATTCATTGTCCGCTTGCTTTTATAATCCTCATAACAATAAATGCAAGCAAGATTGCAGGATTCTGTTATAGTCAAGAGAATAGTCTTCGTCTTGGTTTCATAGTTGACTTTGCTATCGCGAGTCATATTATAGCCTCCCAACATAAAAATAATGTTACTATGAATGCAACTATTATATCACATCAGTTGACATAAGTCAATACTGCTTGTTTTTTCTTTAACAAATTCTGTAATGTTATAAATTCTTCATGATTTTTGAAAAGTTATTTCCTCTTAGTCAAAGTACTGGCTAATTTCTTGTAGGCCATCAAAGTTTACTTGTCTTAGTATTTCGTATACTATTATTGCTACTGAATTTGATAAATTCAAAGAACGTAATGTTTCTCTCATTGGTATTCTTATATCTTTGTTCATATATTTTTGAAGTAAGTCTTCTGGTAGTCCTTTTGTTTCTTTTCCAAATAGCACAAATACTTCTTCCATTTTACTGTAATCCACATCCGAGTAGCATTTTTTAGATTTTGTTGAAGCAAAGAACATATTGTGTTCTTCTGGTTTGTATTTTTCCAAAAAACTCTTTAATGAGTCGTGTTCTTCTATTTCTAGTTTATCCCAATAATCTAGTCCTGCTCTTTTTAAATGCTTGTCATTTATTTCAAATCCTAATGGATATACTAAATGAAGCTTTGCTCCTATTGCTGCACATGTTCTTGCTATATTGCCTGTATTTTGTGGTATTTCTGGCTCAACCATTACTACATTTATTTTCATTTTATGTCCTTTCTTATAATTCTATGTAATTGTATTCTATTTTTAAGTTGTCTAGTATTTCTTTTTCTCTGTTTGTACAAGTAAATATTATTGTTTGGTGTTCTTCTGCTTTTTCGTTTAAATATTGAATTATCTTTTCTAGTCTTGCATTATCAAAGTATGCAAATGTTTCGTCTAGTATTATTGGGAGAGTTTCTTTTGATAAATCTTTTATCATGGATAGTCTTAAAGCTAAATATAACTGGTCAATTGTTCCTGTACTTAGCTTGTTTGCCTCTATATATTCGCCTCTCGCATTTTCAATTATCATACCATTATCATCATTTATTGCAACTTTTTCGTATTTGTTATTTGTTATCTCTTTTATTCCCTCTGAAAGGTTGTTTGTAAATTTAGGAGTTATTGTTGTTTTCATTTCCTCATATGCTTTGTTTAAATTTTCTATTGCTAAGTTTATTATTTCTTCTTTTTGTAATAGTTCTGCTTTATTTTGCATATTTGCTTCTAATTTTTCTTCTAAGTTTACTAAATTATCTAGCTGTGGCAATATTGTTTTTTCTTCTATTTCTAATCCTGTTAATTTTATTTTATTTGTGTTTAGTTGTTCTTCTAATGAATGTAAATCGTTGTTTTCTATAATGCTGTTTATTTTTTCTATTGGTATCTCAGTTTGATATTTTGTTATTATTTGATTTTTTCCTTGATTTTGAGCATTTAATAAATCTGTTTTTATTTTATTTACTTGTGATGATATTTGTTCATTGTTATTTTCAAGTAATAATATTTGACCTTTTATCATTGATATTTGACTGTTTGAGTCTCTTTTTTCTTCTTCACTGTTTTGTAGTTCTTTTGTTAAATTTTCTATTTCTTGTGCTATTTTAATTCTGTTTTCCTCTTGTTTATTTTTTTGTTCTTGTATTTCTTTTTTCTTTTTGTTTTGAGTAATTGCTAATATTATAACATCTATTATAGAAAATACTAGTGGGATTCCTGCTAATACGTAGTTTTTTAATATCGTAGCAAATACCACTGCTACTATTATTAGAGCAACTGCTATTACTAAATATACTGTTTTTTTAGAAGTGCTTTTTGTTTCTTTGCTTTCTTCTTGTTTTTGTTTCTTACTCTCTATCTTCTCTTGTAGCTTATTAACATTTTCATCAATACTTTTTTCTATGTCTTTTAGTTCTTTCATTTTATTTTTTAGTGTTAGTACTTTTGACTCATTTTCTTTTATATTGTTTTCTTTTATTTGTATTTCTTTTTTGTTTTCGTTCTCTGCTAGTTCACTTTCTCTTAATTCTTGTAGAATCTTTCTTTCTATTTCTAGTTCTTTTATCTGCTCTTTTAGTTCTTCTTTCTCTGAGTCTATTTCATACTTTTTGTCTTTGTATGGTCTAATTTCTTCTATTTTTCTATTTATCTCTTCTATTTCTTTTTCTATTATATTTATTGGTTTTTGAGTTGTTTTGTTTGTTCCTATTTCATCCCTTATTTTGTCTTGTAGCTTTCCTAGTGCTTTTTTATATGATACATTGTCTTCTCCTGTTCCTGCTAGGTTTGCTATTTTTTGTATAAGAAGATTTTGCTCTTTTTCTTCTAATCTTACTTCTTGTTGCATAGAAACGACTGTTGATAAATATGTTTGTTTATCAACTCCTGTTTGCTCTATGAAAAATTTGCTTCCATCTTTTTTGTCTATTTCAAAATTATCTGTAATATCTTCTAGTCTTTCGTTATATATTTTAGGATTCTTTTTAGTAAAGTCTCTAAATATTTCATACTGTGAATTGTCATTTAATGTATATTTTATTCTTCCAGAGAATTCACTACCTTCCCAGGGTTTGTATTTTTCGTAGTCTGATATTTCCCTTCCATTTTTTGTTTTTGATATTCCATAAAAACTATTAACAATGTAGCTCAATAAGGTTGATTTTCCACTCTCATTTGCTCCGTGTATAATATTTATTCCTTTGTTTAAGCTAATTTCTTTGTTTTTTATGTTGCCATATGCATTTATCTTTAAATTATCTATTTTCAATAGATTCACCTCTTATTTAATATATCCATACCTATTTCGAATGCTTCCAATAATTTTTGCTTTTCTTCTTCATTTGCTTGATTAGTTTGGTCTAGTATTTGTTTTGCAAATAGTCCTTTTAGACTCACTTGTTTGGCTGTTTCTTCTATGTCATATTTTATTTGTGTTTGATTTCTTATTTTGATTATATTTTGTATATTTAATATATCTAATATTTTTGATTCGTCTAAGTCAAAGTTTCTTTTGCCTATAAGTATGATTTTATAAAATTTATCATTTTCTAAATTTTCTTCTCTTATTTTTTCTATTAGATCTTCTTCTGAATTTAATAAACTTATATCTATTTCTTTTTCTTCAAATGTTTTTTCTTTTACTGGAATAAATTTTAAATTTAATTCTTTTTGTTCTGATATTTCTCCTTCTATTATTCCTCTTTCTCCAAGTTCGTCAAATCCTAAAGACACTGTTGAGCCAGGGTATACTATGTTCTGATTTTTGTAATCATTATAGCTTTTTTTATGAATATGTCCTAGTGCAACATAGTCAAAGTCTAATTTTTTTAGTTCGCTAGTAGCGAACGGATTATATTTTATATATTCTTTTTCTCCGTCTAAACTGCTATGTGTTATAAAAATATTTATTTTATTTTTATCTTTTATCTCGATGTTTTGTTTAGGTCTTTCCATCTGAAAATCATTAAATCCATAACCATAAATGTCCACTTTATCACATTCTATTTTTTCAATTTTGTTTGTAAATATATGTACATTTTCATTCCATTTGAATTTTTGGTAAAATGAGTTTTTTATGTTTGGATCGTGATTCCCTGGTGTTATAAATATTTTTGTATTTGGTATTTCTTTAAACAAATTATTTATATATTCTATTGTTGTTTTTTTTATGTATTCTTGCTCATATAAATCTCCTGCAATAAATAAATATGGAATATTATTTTGTTTAATGTATTCCACTATTTGTTTCATTACATTTCTTTGTTCTAGTCTTCTCTCTGTAGCTAGATTCTCTTTTCCAGCTAACGTTACAAATGGTGCATCAAAGTGCATATCTGCCATATGTATAAATTTCATCTCATCACTCTCTTTTCTTATAAATTTATATCATAGTTTCTACTCCAAGTCAATAGTTTTTAGAACATTTGTTTCCTGTTGGTGAGAATGTTTGGATTTTGACATTTTCCAATATACCATAAAAACCAGCATTGAGAAATGCTGGTTTGCTTTTAGTTATTATTGTTATCCACTGGACCAAATAGTTCATCAAATTTTGCTTCTAATTCTTTTTGTAAATCTATTGTGAACAAATCCTCTTGTTGTTCTTCTTCCATAGGAAGTGTTGGTGCCTCTTGGTATTTAGGTTGAGGTTCTTTTTCTACTGCAACCGTTGGCTGTGGTATTTTTTGTTCAACTATTGGCTCTATTTTGGTTTCATTTTTTATATTTTCTACTGGGCCATCCTCAAATAGATCGTCTAATGATTCTATTTTTAAGTTTTGTTCTTGAGTTTGTCCTTTATTTTCAACATATGGGTTTGTTGGATCAAATTTTCTCCATTCTCCCCTCACTCCCGAATCAAAGTTATTATGGCTTATTGCATATTTTTGGAATTCTTTTACCATAGGCTTTCTAAAATAGTAGAATTTTTTTGCCTTTATTGGTTTTAATCCTTTTTCAAAGATTATACATAGGTCATTATCCATTCTTCTTAGTTCATCTGGAGTCATTAAGGCTCTTCCCATTACTTGATCAGATGTGCTGTAGCCTTGTTTATAATAATTTTTATCTCTGTTTGTTGATTTTGTATCTCTTACTATTGTTGTTTCTCCTAATTGTTTAGAGAAATATTCTACTGTTTTGAATGAGTTACTTCCTAGGAACACGTGTGTATCGCAGTTACCCATTATTGTTTCATATGATTTTTCATATACTGCTTCTAATTGGTCTAAGTTTTGTAATATTACACTGAATGATATTCCTCTACTTCTACTTGTTGATATTTTCTTATCGAAGTCTGGAATTTGTCCAATGTTTGCAAACTCATCTAGTATAAAGTAAGCACGAGTTTTTAGTTTTCCTCCATTTTGATCTGCATAGTTATATAATTGTTGTATCATTTGAGCAAAGAATATTGTTAGTAAGAAGTTGTATGCAGTATGTGTATCTGATGATATTACATATAATGCTGTTTTATGGTTTGCAATGTCTTCAAAGTTTATTGTGTTTGTTGATGTTACTTCTGCGATTTCTTTAGAGTCGAATTTTCCTAGTTTTGATTGCAAAGTACTTAATATTGAGCTATATGTTTTGTCTGAAGCTATTTCGATAGATTTAAAGTTCGTTCTCGCTGGATGATCAAACGGTAATTCACTCATTAGCTCTGATAATAAACTAGTTCCATTATTACTATTTGCTGCTCTTACAAGTTCTGCACAAGATGCTAAGTTTCTTTCTTCTTCTGGTCTTGTTGCTATTAAGTAATATATTAATGCTTTTAGTAACATCTCTGCGTTATCATCCCAGAAAGGATCTGAGGATTTGCCTTCTGCTTCTTGTCCTTTTACTATTGTATGTGCGATAACATCAACATCTACTTCACTTGTTATATGCATTAATGGATTATATCCATCGCTGTTAGCTGGGTTTACTAAGTTTAGTACTTTTATGTCATATCCATGTTCTTTTAGATAACCTGCTGTATCATCGTATAGTTCTCCTTTTGGATCTGTAAATATGTATGAGCCTAACATTTGATACGCATTAGGCTTTGAATAACAAGCTGATTTACCAGAACCAGAACCTCCGACTACTAGTACATTTACATTACCCATTTTGTCTAATGGTAGGTAATTGTTTTCAGCTAATATAATGCCTTTATTTTTACTTAGTATTTTATATTGTTCTCCACCTTGACTCCAATCACTTGAACCACTTTCTACATCTTTAAATTTGTTTTTTGATTTTGATCTAAACACTCCTATTAAGAAACAAGCTCCAAATATAATTGTAAACCATAGGGTAGCTTTACCAAAGGTTCCTATTGAACTTGTTTGGAATGCTTTTGTTATTCCTTTAAAGCTTGATAATTCATTTATTGAATTAGTTATTATTTCTTCCAAATTATGGCTTTGGCTTATAGCTACGGCCATAGGCGCAATTAATACTATTTCTAGAACTACCCAAAGTACTAGAAATAGTATTAAAAATTTTTTATTTTCTCCTAATGCTCTTGCTAATTTATCCATATATAATCACCTTTTCTTGAGTATTATCTTTCGTCTTGTTCTCTATCCTGAATTAGCTTTAATGAAATTGGGTTATCTCCAACAATTTCTTTTTCTTGTTTTGCTGGATTGTCAACTACTTTTATTGTATATGCTTCATTTCCACCAATTACTTTATCATTTTCATCTACTTTTAAATCACTTATGTAATTGAACGAACCCCCATTTGTCGGCTCTTTTACTTCATTATCCATTTAAGTTCCCCCTTAATTATTATCTTGTCTTATTTCAAAAGCGAAATAAGATTTATATGGTTTTAATTTACATTTTCCTTTTACTTCGTTAGTTTCTTTATCAAAATACAATATTGGCTTTACTTCTTCTGTTGTTTCTGGATCTATTATTGTTATTGGTCTTTGCAAATTTGGTGTGTAATTAATGTCTTTGTATTCTATTTCTTGTTCAGAATACAAAGTATTGAATTTTGCTGGGGTTGGTTTTTTTGAAATTTTAACCTCATCATTATTTAATATTCCGCTGTTTACTACAACCTTGTCCTTGCCAAAAGATAAAATTACTAATTGGTTCCCGTTTTCTTGGGTTTTGTCTACAAAAAATGTTCTTCTTGTATTATCTCCTATTAGTTCCTCTCTGCTTTTTAGTCGCTCTAAAGTAAACTTAGGTGTTCCACCCTCATTTCTATTAATTTGATAAATTACTGTACTTACATTTTGTGGATCCGTTATACTAAAGTGTTTACTACGTATTTGGTCCATTTTACACCTCTTTCTAATATGGCTTCTTTTTCCATATTTCTTCTTTCGCATACTCTTATATTATACAATATTTATAAGAATATGTCAACATTTATGTAACCTTGTTATATATCTCTTGGATTAAATTTTGATATTTTCTTAATTTCTTTATATAACTCTTTTTCTTTTTCAGAAATGTTTTTTGATATCATAATTCTAATCCTAATTATGAACTTCCCTCGGCCTCCCTTTGAGTCCTTGTATCCTTTGCTCTCTATTTGTATTTCTTCATCTGTTTGAATTCCTTGTGGAATAAATACTCCTATGGTTTCGTCTATTGCATCAACACTTATTTTTGTACCAAGTACCGCTTCCCATGGGCATATGTTTACAGTTGTATATATGTCAGATCCAATAAGTTTATACTTCTTGTCTTCTGACATATTTATCTTTATTAATAAATCTCCGTTTTTTCCTCCATTTTTTCCGAGGTCTGCCTTGTCCCATTAGCCTGATTTTTTCACCATTTCTAATGCCTGCTGGAATATTTATTTTAAAGGTTTTCATTTTTCCTTCTACAGTTCTTAATGAAATTGATTTTGTTAGTCCAAAAAAACCTTCAATAACAGAAATCTGAACTTCCGTTTCTACATTTTCTCCTTGTTGAGGGAGTTTTTCTTTTTTCTTAGTGTTATGTTCTTTTAATTCTTCTTTTTTATTTTCTAAACCAAATAATACACTTAGCAATTCTTGACGAGTTATCTTTCTCTCTTTATTTTGTTTTGCCTTATTTTTGCGTTTGCCTATATGAGAGTTCCACATTCTGTCATATTTTTTCCTAGTGGTTTGATTTGTTAAAATTTTATATGCTTCATTTATATCTTTGAATCGTTCTTCAGCACTTTGGCTACCTACGTTTACATCTGGATGATACTTTTTTGCTTGTTCTCTATATGCTATTTTTATATCATCTATAGTTACTTTTGACGATTCTAGACATAATATTTTATAATAGTCCTTAAAAACCATTTGACATCCTCCAATATTATGGTGTTTGTATTATATCACAATATTTCTTGTATTGGAATAGAAAAGCTGGATTTTTATAAAAAAACATAGCTTTAAACTTAAGTTTCGGAATTTTTAATTATTAGATAGTTTCTTGTATCTATTGAATCGCTTTCTATTAGCTTTCCTTTTTCTATTAATGATTTGATGTTTGAATCTATTATATATAGTACAGTTTTATCTAAATCTTTTTTTGCAAGTTTTCTCTCATACTCTATGTCATAATCTTCTGATTTTCTATTCATTTCTATTTTATCTGATACATACACAATTTTTGCTAAGGTATCCATCTTTAAATTTGTTGTAGTATGATACTTTATAGCATCTTCAACTTGCTTATCCACATTGTATTTTTTCTTTGCTATATCAGCTCCTATTTTTCCGTGTAATATGGAAAAGTTAATTTTTTCTATCTCATTTATTTCAATTTTGTTTTCTTCTGCATATTTGAACATTTCTTCTTTTGTCATTTCTTTTGCATTATCGTGGAGTAGCCCTGCTAGTTTTGCTTTTTCTATATCTACATTGTATATCTTTGCAAGCTCTCCACACATTTCCATTACTCCAATTGAATGTATGTACCTTCTCTCTGATAGAATTTCTTTTAAATCTTTTTTTATTGTGTCTATTAGTTCCAATTTATTCTTTCCTTTCTATAAAGCTTTTACTATTTCTTCAAAGTTCATATAATGTGAAGCTTTTACAAGAACAATGTCATTGACTGCTAATATTTTCTTTAATTTGTCAATTGCATCTTTTATTTTGTCAAATGAATATGTTCTTTCTACTCCATTTTGTTTAGCTGTTTCTGCTATTTGTTTTGCTTCTGTTCCTACAGTTATTAGTATGTCAACATTATCTTGAGCACACACTTTTCCAACTTCTTCGTGTAGTTCTTTTGAGTATTCTCCAAGCTCTCCCATGTCTCCTAGTACTGCTATTTTTCTCTCTCCTTTCATTTTGTTTAAACAATCTAGTGCTGCTTTCATTGAATCATAATTAGCATTATAACAGTCATTTATTATTGTATAACCATATTCTGATTTTTGAATATCTAGTCTCATTTTAGTAAGTTCAAATTCTTTTATGCCTTTTGCAATTTTTTCCATTGGTATATCTAATATTTTTCCTATACTAACAGCTGCTAAACTGTTGTAAACAAAGGCTTCTCCTCTAACTGGAACTTCTATTTTGTCTTTACCATTTAATTTATAACTGCTTCCTTCTCCAGAATAGTCTAAATTTTTTGCCATATATGTACTTAGATTATTTATTCCATATGTAATTATTTTGTATTTTTCATTTTCAGATTGCCATTTATGTAGTAAATCGTTGTCATTGTTTATTACAACATATCCTTCTTTTTGAAGCCCGTCTAATATTTCCAGCTTTGCTTTTAATATGTTTTCCCTTGATCCTAGGTTGCCTATATGTGCTGTTCCAACATTTGTAATTACTGCAATTGTTGGCTTTGCAATATCTGTTAAATAACTTAATTCTCCAGAATGATTCATTCCCATTTCTATAACTAGTGCCTCGTGATTTTTTAGACCTAATATTGTAAGTGGCATTCCTATGTGATTATTTAGGTTTGCCTGTGTTTTTAATGTATGATATTTTTGCGATACAACACTATATATGATGTCTTTTGTGCTGGTTTTTCCTACACTGCCTGTTACAGCTATTACTGGTATATTATATTTTTCTCTTTTTAGTTTTGCAATTTGCCCTATTGCTTTTATTGTGTCTTCTACTTGTATTACAAATTTATTAGGTATTTTTTTTATTTCTAGCCCCTCTATTTTATTAATTATACATCCTGCCGCTCCCGCATTTATTGCTTCTTCATAGAATTTTCCACCATCATATTTTTCACCTTTAAATCCTACATATATATCTCCTTGGTTTATTTCTTTTGTATTTCTTGCAAAGTTTTCGCATATTTGATTTTCGTCTCCATATATGAGTTTTCCCTTTGTAACATTTATTATATCTCTTACAGTTATTTGTATATTCATAATTTGCCCTCCAACTTTTTTTATTATTATATTCCTACCACAAGAAATTTGCAATGAATTTTGCTATAAAATAAAGAGAGGTTTACCCTCTCCTAGCTATTTGTTTGTTGTTTTGTTTGCCATTTCTATTGCTTTTGCTACCATATTACCACAGGTTTTTGATGGTACATTTCCCCAGCTTCCATCTTGTTTTACTTGTTCATATACTCCTAATTCTTTTGCAATTTCTTCTTTTAAATTTTCAGACATTAATTTTCTTTTTGTCATTTTTCTGTCCTCCTATAAATTTAATTGTTATTATTTTTTGCTTTTTTATTCTTTTAATTCTAGAAGTTTATTGCATTAATGTGTTAATGTTCCATTTGGAGTGTTTACAATTACTAAAATGTCTTCTTCTTTTCCTGTTTGAGCATTTATATAAACAAGAAATTCATTATCTTCTACTTTTCCTTTGAATTCCCAACATAATATTTCTGTTTTCCATTTTGTTGGAATCATTGCCAAATTTTCACTTTGTATTTCTAATTGTTTATTTAAAACTTTTTTTGCATCTTCTTTTGTAATTAAATTGGTTGGTATATCTCTTGTATGATGAGAGTTTAAATACCCTGTTGTTTCTATCCCTAAAACGCTTCCATCATCTAATGCAACTTTTAATTTTATTAAATCTGGATACATTACTACTGTTTCGCCATTTTCTGCTGTTTGGGAATATGCGTAATTTATTGTAACAACACCGTTTTGTTTTAGATAATATGTTTCTTTCATATCTTTGTAACCGTGTGCGTCTAAGAATTGTTTTCCTATTTCGTCTGCTTTTTCTTGTGATATTGTTTCCGCATTTACAGTTTTGTTATAATTTGCGAATATTACATGTCCACCCTTTTTTGCTATTGATATTGTCGCCGTAATGTCTGAGTCTTTCATTTTTACCGAAAAATCAAATGATGGTATTTCTGCATTTTCTGAATAACCATTTGAACTAATATTATCTATTTTGTCTTCTCCGTAGAATTCTTTTACTATATTTTTAGCTTTTTCTTCATCAATATCATCACCCGTTAACCCCTTTTTCTCTGCTGATGTCATATGTTCTGAAAACGCTCCATCATATATAAGTCCTGAATATTCGTGGAAATTTTCCTCTAGACTAGAAAAGCTGTCTTGCGAAATGTTTGTTACTTGCGTTGCAAATACATTATTTCCTTTTTTAGTTAATTCTCCCCATTTTATTCTTCCTTCATTTAGGTCTGCTGATAATTGATTTAAAGAATTTTCTAACTCCACACTATATGTGTGCAATTTTTTTATGTTGTCAAAGTCTTCTTGTGAAAGTGTTTCTCCTTTAATATTTTTTCTTGATAAAGAATAACTATAATCACTTACTTGATTTAAAAATTTTGAAGTTTTTTCAAGTTCGTTACTGCTTATTGGTAATTGTGATAAATATGTTTGTGCAATTCCCGCTTCTCTCCAAACATTTGTTAATGTTTCTGCTCCGTGCTCAGGAGTTGTTGATATTAGTGCTTTTGCTAAATATGTTTCAACGTTTTGAACATAATCTACTAACTCAAAAAATGACATATTATAGCTGTTTTCTACTGCTACCACATATTTATGATTTTGTTGGTATGCATAGTATCCCACTGCACTTACAATTGCAACTGTTAATATTATTGCAATAATTATTATTGATTTTTTATTATCTTTCAAAATAAATCCCTCCATTATTTACAAAATCTATGTTTTCCTATTGTTTTGATGTGTGGTCTTGACCAAATCCACTTATTTGTTGCTGTATCTGGATTGAAATAGTATATAGCTCCTCCAGTTGGATCCCAGCCATTTAGAGCATCTCTTGCCGCTTTTACGACAGTAGATTCATCTTCTAGTGCAACATTTATTTGTCCGTCTGCTACTGCTGTAAATGCTCCTGGTTGATATATTACTCCTGATATTGTGTTTGGAAAATTTGAAGCTTTTACTCTATTTAGTATAACTGCTCCAACTGCAACTTGCCCTTCGTAAGGTTCTCCTCTTGCCTCACCATTTATTGCTCTTGCTAACAATTGGACATCTGATGTTGTTCCAGAGTTACTAGTTGCTACTGCTTTTTCTATAAATAAATTCTTAGAAAACAAGTTTCCAATTAATACGACACTTAAAATTATAATTATTGAAAAAATTATTTTTAATGTTTTTTTCATCAAAATCTCCTTTTCACAATACATATTTTTAATATTATTGGTAAGTTTTCTAAATTTATTCATTTTACTTTTATTTTTTTGCATATTATGATAGAATTTGTGTAATTAAAATGTAATACATTTATATGGAAAGGAACGAATTTTTAAATGAAAAAAATTTTGTTATTTTATGCATCTTTTGGTGGTGGACATTTGTCTGCAGCAAATTCAATAAAACAATGTATTGACGAAAATTTTTCTGATTGTGAAACGAAATTAGTTGATTGTATGTTATATGTTAATAAACCAATAAATGCTATTTCTACTACAGCTTATAAGGAAATGGCAAAGAAGTTTCCTTGGGTTTGGGGTGATATTTATGCTCATACTCAAAAAGGGCCACTTGCTAGAATCAGCTCAACCTCAAACAATTTAATGGCTAAAAAATTATTAAAATTATTAAAAGAGTATCGACCTGATGTTGTAATTTCAACTCATCCATTTGGAAGTCAAATGGTTAGTTATCTAAAGAAGAAAGCTTTAATTGATTGCGAGCTTGCAACAATTTTAACTGATTTTGCACCTCACGAGCAGTGGTTAATTGGTTCTGATTATGTTGATTACTTCTTTGTTTCTCATGAAAAATTAAGACAAAAATTAATAAATACTGGAATAGATTCAGATAAAGTTTTTTCAACTGGTATTCCTTTATCTAATCGATTTTTAATGCATTATAACAAGGAAGAAATAAAGCATTCTTTTGGATTAGACTTAAAT
Source organism: Bacteroidaceae bacterium (assembly GCA_963621875.1). GTDB lineage: Bacteria > Bacillota > Clostridia > TANB77 > CAG-508 > CAG-245. The sequence continues at coordinate 14,757 of CAVFFR010000017.1, forward strand.
AAAAAAGTTATATTGTTTTTTGGTGGTGGAGAGTTTGGTCTTGGTCGTGAAGTAACAATAAAAATATTGTCTGCTTTTATTCATAATATAAAAGATCACCAGATTGTTGCCATCGCTGGAAAGAATGAAAAGATGCGTGAAGAATTTAATTTTTTAGTAGAACAAGAGCATTCTGAAAATCTTGTAACTGTACTCTCTTATACAAATCAGGTCCCAGAACTTATGAGTATATCTGATTTGGTTGTCACAAAACCTGGTGGTCTTACTTCTACAGAAAGCCTATCTTCTGGCTTGCCAATGGTTTTAATTAATCCTATTCCTGGTCAAGAAGAAGAAAATGCTGAATTTTTAGAAAATTCTGGAGTTGCTGTTTGGTTAAGAAAAAATAGTGATTTTGAAGCAGAAATTTCAAAATTGTTGTCTGATAAAGATAAACTGCATAAAATGAAGCTTAATACTAGACTTTTGGCTAAAAAACATTCTACAAGAGATATTTGTGATATTATTCTTAAAGATACAAAAACAGCTGATGTAAAATAAATTACATCAGCTATTATAATTGTACCCTTCCTTCCAGTGCTCTACTTAAGGTTACTTCATCTGTGTACTCTAAATCGCCTCCAACTGGAATTCCGTGTGCTATTCTTGTTACTTTTATTCCTAGCGGTTTTACTAATTTTGAAATATACATTGCTGTTGCTTCCCCCTCTACTCGTGGGTTTGTGGCAAGTATTACTTCTTTAACTTTTCCGTCCATTAGTCTTGCTAGTAGTTCTTTAATTTTAATGTCATCCGGTCCAACTCCATTCATTGGAGAAATTGAACCGTGTAGAACATGATATACTCCTTTAAATTCGTGTGTTTTTTCCATTGCTACAACATCTCTAACATCTTCTACAACACATATAACAGATTCGTCTCTTGCTTTATTACTGCATATTGGACATATTTCACTGTCTGAAATGTTGTAACATTTTGAACAATATTTTAAGTTTTTCTTTGCATTTTGTATGTTTGAAATAAATTCGTTTGTTTCTTCTTCACTTGCATTTAATATGTAGAATGCTAGTCTAGCAGCTGTCTTATTGCCTATACTTGGCAGTTTTTCAAAGCTTTCTATTAATTTTTCTATTGATGGTGAATAATATGACATATATTGCTCCTACTACATTAATCCTGGTATGTTGTATTTTCCAAGTGATGCTGCTTGGGCATCATCTACTTGTTTTAGTGCGTTGTTTACGCAAGTTGTAATTAAATCTTCTAACATTTCTACATCCTCTGGATCAAGTACTTCTGGTTTTATTTTTAATTCTTTTATTTCTTTTTTTCCTGAAACTTTTACCTTTACAGCCTCTCCACCTGCTGAAGCTTCAAATTCTTTTTCCGCTAATTCTTCTTGTGATTTTTCCATATCTGATTGCATTTTTTTAGCTTCTTTCATTAATTGATTTAGATTCATTCCTCCAAATCCTCCGCCCATTCCTGGGAATCCTCCTCTTTTTGACATTTTAAGTTCCTCCTTGTTATTCTATTATATTTATTGGTGCATCAATTTCTTTAGCAATATTACTAAATTTATCTGATGATGCTGCAATTGTGTCATTATTATCTAATAGTACAACTCTCATTGGTTGTGCCATTTCTATTGATACTTGTTTTACTATTTCGCTCATATTTTCTGGACGCTCTAGTATTGTTTTTCCAAAAGGTGTTATTCCTCTTTCAAACTTTATTCCAACAGTCATATCGTTTATTTTGTTGGCTGTTGAATTTAATAAATTTGTATAAAGTGAAATCTTTCCTGCTTGTTTAATTTGATCTACTATTTGGGGCCAATTTTTTACTGGCTCACCTAGCTTAACTGTGTCTATTTTTTTTATTTCTGGTTTAAATTCTAGTTTTGGTTGGCTTGCAATTTTGTTTTCCACATTTTGTACAGAATTGTTGACAATTGTTTTTGTATTCTTCATTAACATTAATTCTTTTTCCAGCCTATTCATTTTGTATTGTAGATCTTCTATTTCTTTGGAATTTATTATTGGTGCTCCATTTGTAGCTTGTGCGGTAGATGTTTCATTGCAAAGTTTTATTATTGCAACTTGAAACATTATTAGCTTTTGTGATGACCATTTTATATCATTTTCTAAGTTTGATAGTTCAAAGATAATTGATACTAACCTGTCTTTTTCTGTGCTATCTGCTAATTCTTTTATTTTTGCTTTTTCATCTTCATTGTATATTTCTAGCTTGTTATTTACTTTATATACTAAAATATCTTTTACATATTTTATTATTTCCCATAGAAAGTTTGTTATATCTTTTCCTTCTGCTATTATTTCATCTATTGATTGAAGTGCTGTTTGAGTATCTTTTTCTAATATGCTTTTTACTATTTTATTTACACTTTCTGTTTTTGGAATTCCTACTAGCTCTTTAACTACGCTATCTGTAATTGTTCCTTCTTCTTGCAAGCATCTTTCTAAAATACTTAGTGCATCTCTCATTGCACCTTCTGCAAGTACAGCTATTAATTGTTTTGCTTCGTTTGTAATATCTATTTTACTTTCTTTGCAAACAAAGTTTAGTCTTTTTTCTATGTCTGCATTTGATATTTTTTTGAAGTCAAATCTTTGACATCTTGAAAGTATTGTTGCTGGTAGCTTTTGTGGTTCTGTTGTTGCTAGTATGAATTTGACATGTGCGGGTGGTTCTTCTAATGTTTTTAACAAAGCATTAAAAGCTCCTGTAGAAAGCATATGTACCTCATCAATGATATATACTCTATATTTTGCTATTGTAGGTAAAAAGTTTACTTCATCCCTTATCGCTCTAACATCTTCTACACTATTGTTTGATGCAGCATCCATTTCTACTATGTCTGTTAATGAACCATCTAATGCTGCTTTGCATATTTCACATTCATTGCAAGGCTCTCCATCTTTAGGATTTAAACAGTTTACTGCTCTTGCTAGAATTTTAGCAGCAGATGTTTTTCCTGTTCCTCTACCTCCATTAAATAAATATGCGTGTCCTATTCTTTTATTAATGATTTCGTTTTTTAATGTTCTGACAATATGTTCTTGCCCAACTATTTCATCAAAAGTTAGTGGTCTAAATTTTCTATATAAAGCCGTATATTCCAACTTTTTCACCCCACTATTTATATTTTAAAAAGGTATGAGTTTCTAACTTCTCTATGGAGAGCATCCCACATAGAGGAGCTCTGTTTATTGCTGCTTCCTTCCGGATCTGACAAGATTCGCAGTTCTCTATCGAGATACTTTCCATACAAAAGTTAGATATATCTCATACCTTTTGCATTATATACTATTTTTATTATTTTATCAAGATATTTGCTTTAATATGTTTTTATTTTCTCGTTTAAATACAATATCTTTCATATCTGTTATTTCATAACTTGTTTTACCATCTTGGCAAATATCTCCATATGGTAATTCTAAGTTTACTCTTGCTTTATAGTTTATTTTGTCTATTTTCATTATTATATCGAATGATACTTTAAATTTTATTTCTTCTAATGTTGCTCCTACTCTTGTTATTAACTTTCCATCGTGAACAATTTCTTCGTCCGTATCTGATATAAGTTTTCCTATATTGGTATTAGATATTCTTAACATTGCAGATCCACCTTTGTTGCCAATTTCTAGAGTCTTTGGATTGCTTTCTTTTCCTCCAATATATTCTAATTTATCTTCTATTTCATAAGAGGCTTCATTTATAAAAAGTCTTCCATCCACGCTACTTGGCATTATTGCTTTTATTGATCCTTTTGTTGGAGTTTTATTTATTTGTATGTTTTGTATTGTAAAAGAGTTAATTATTTTGTCTTTTGAAAATTCTTCATTTTCGTCCACAAAGAAGTATATGTCGTTATTTTGATTTATATTCAAATTCCACTTTGCTGTTTCTTCTGTGTTTTCTTGATTTTGAACTCCCTCTGCAGTGCTTATTACTGTAATTTTAGAAAGCTTGTATGGCATATTTTTTTCGCCTTCTAATTGATATTGTAGAACTATAATAAATACTATTATGATAATAGTTAATAAAATTGCTAGAGCTATACTCATTTTTATTTTATCTTTCATATCTGTATTCATTTTTCCTCCATTGTTTTTTGGCGGAGATGGTGGGATTCGAACCCACGGGCCAGCTTTCACCGGCTAACTGATTTCGAGTCAGCCTCGTTATGACCACTTCGATACATCTCCATTTATATTTTATTCAATTATTATATCAAAAGAATTCGAAATGTCAAATTTGTTTTTTTGCTAGATTTTGCTCTTTCTTTGTGCTATAATTGTGATTATTAAATTTGAGGAGGACATTATGAGAATTGTTGTTCAGAGAGTTAAGAGTGCAAGTGTTGAAATTGATAATAAAGTTAATGGTAAAATAAATACAGGTTTTTTGGTTTTGCTTGGGATATCTTCCACAGATACTAAACAAGATGTGGATTATTTAGTAAAGAAAGTTGTGAATTTGAGAATTTTTTCTGATGAAAATGATAAGATGAATTTAGCCTTAAGAGATATTAATGGTGAACTTTTAATTATTTCTCAATTCACTTTATATGGCAATTGCAAAGATGGAAACAGACCTTCTTTTATTGAAGCTGCTAGACCTGATGTTGCTATTCCCTTATATGAATACTTTATAGAAGAATGCAAAAAGCAAGTTTCAGTTGTTGAAACCGGGATTTTCGGCGCAGATATGAAAGTGTCTCTTTTAAATGATGGACCTGTTACTATTATAATTGAGTCAAAAAAATAATTCTTACTAAAAAACAAGCATACATTTTATATTTGTATACTTGTTTTTATGTTTTTTATTTCCTTTCCCTTAGTTCTTTAAAAAATTGTTGTAATATTTTTTTGCATTCTTCTTGCATAATTCCTGTTTCAATTTGTACAGTGTGATTAAATTTATAATCTGATAATAGGTTTAGTACAGATCCACAAGCCCCTGTTTTTTCATCCATTGTTCCTATTACTACTTTATCTATTCTTGCTTGGATTAGGCTTCCTGCACACATGCTACAAGGTTCTAATGTTACATACATTGTGCAACCAGATAATCTCCAAGTCTGCAATTTTTTACTAGCTTTCTGTATTGCTATTATTTCTGCATGCTTTGTAGGATCGGTCTTGGTTTCTTTTATATTATGACCTCTTGCAATTATTTTTCCATCTTTTACAATTACTGCTCCTACTGGTATCTCGTCTTTTTGATATGATTTTTTTGCTTCCTTTAAAGCTTCTTTCATAAATTTTATATTTTCATCCATTTTTGTTCTCCTTGCTATTATATTAGCATATATTTTTTTCTTTATCAAATTTGGTTTTATTATTGATAATTTATTTATATTATGTAATAATAGTTATAGTTTTTTAGATTCGTTTCTAAAACGAAAGGGGATTTTTTGATGAAAAGATTTTTTAAAACTTTTTTTATCACTTTATTTGCTTTAATATTATTTTCACTTGGAAAAAATGTTTTTGCAAGTTCTATTGACAAAATTTCAATGGATATTTATGTTGATAGTAGTGGAGACGCACATGTTACAGAAGTTTGGGATTGTTATCCAACACAAGGTACGGAGGTTTATCATCCTTATTATAATTTAGGAAATTCTGTAATTAAAGACCTTACTGTTAGTGAAGATAATAATACTTATGCTAGTCTGTCTTCTTGGAATACATCTGGTTCTTTATCTAGCAAAGCAAATAAATGTGGAATAAACAAGATTTCAAACGGAGTTGAACTTTGCTGGGGAATTGGTAGCTATAGAAATCATACTTATACTGTAGAGTATGTTATTACAAATTTTGTTGCAGAACTATCAGATAGCCAAATGATTTATTGGACTTTAATTCCTTATGATTTTTCAAGTCCTATTGGAAGTGTTTATATTAAGATTTATACCGATTCTCCTATCGCTGATGATATTGATGTCTGGGGATATGGAAATTATGGTGGAACAGCTTATGTTTATGATGGATATATCGAAATGCAGTCAGATGGTCGATTGGCTTCTAGCGAATATATGACCATTTTAGTAAAGTTTCCTTTAGGAACTTTTAATACTACTAATGAATTAGATTATGACTTTAGTCATTACTTTGATATGGCTCAAGAAGGTGCAACTTCTTATACCGGTAGTGGGTCGTCTGGTTCATCTGGACTTTTAGGTTTTAGAGCAATATTGTATCCAATATTGAATCTTCTTCCTTTCATAATACTTTTAGTAATTGGTGTTGGTTCTTCTATTATGGGATACCATAAATCTGATGCTAGTTTTGATAAAGAAGGTAAGAAATTAATTAAAAAAAGCGATTCTTATTATAGAGATATACCTTGTAATAAAGATATTTACAGAGCTTATTGTATTGGATCTTTATATGGAATAATAAAAAATAAAACTGATTTATTAGGTGCAGTTATTTTAAAGTGGCTTAAAGATGGTCTTATTAGGGTAGAAAAGAAAGAATCTGGTGGAATTTTTAATAGAGAAAATAGTGTTGTTGTTTTAAATGAATGCAATCCTGATGTAATCACTATTTCTAATGAAAGAGAATTATTTGATATGCTTTATCAAGCAAGTAAAGATGGTGTTCTTGAAGGAAAAGAACTAGAGAAATGGTGTAGAAATCACTATCATAAAATTCTTGGTTGGTTTGATATTATGTATGCTAATGAAAAGAAGAAATTAAAAGAGCAAGGCTTAATTAAAAATGCTAAAGGAGAGTTTTTAGGTATCATTTCTTATAAATACCTTGTTTCAACTCCCGAGCTTCGAGAAGAAGCCTCTAACCTTGCTGGTTTAAAGCGTTACTTAAACGATTATTCTTTAATTCACGACAGAGAAGCTATTGAAGTTAATCTATTTGAGGAATATTTGATATTCGCTCAGATTATGGGAATTGCTAAAAAGGTTGCTAAACAGTTTAAAGATTTATATCCTAATGTTATCGAAGAATCACATTTTGATTCATATGATACTGTTATGTTTATTCATACCTGTTCATATAATGGTATTTCTCAAGCTTCAGCTGCTCAGTCTAGAGCCAATAGCTATTCTTCTGGTGGAGGAGGATTTTCTTCTGGCGGAGGCGGTGGCGGTTCCTTCGGTGGCGGAGGAGGCGGCGGCGGTTTCCGTTAATCTATAGACAAAAATAAAGAGCATATTTTTATATGTGCCTTTATTTTTTTATGTTATATGTATATAATTTGTGATATAATATTATAAACTACAACGGAAAGGATTTATTTTTATGTCAAAATATGTTGCAAAGCACGCTAAAGAGAATCATAAGCATAAAAATTTTTTGGCTATTATTTTTAGTATAATATTTATAACTTTAATCGCTTATTCTGTATATAAAATTTTTAATTGGTCAAAAGATTCCAATAATATTAATGCCGAAATCTCTGATATTGCTAATATAGTAGATATTCAAGAAAGTACAGGAGAAGAAACAGTTATTGAGTCTACTGAAGACGCAGCTAATCCTTATTGGGATTATATCAAAATGAATTTAATAGATGTGAATTTTTCAGACTTGGAGAATATTAATAGTGATGTTTGTGGGTGGGTTCAAGTTAATGGAACTAATATTAACTATCCTTTCGTTCAAACCAATAATAATGATTATTATTTAACTCATTCTTTTTATAAAGATTATAATGAGGCTGGTTGGGTGTTTTTAGATTATAGAAACAGTGTTCAATCACTTTGTCAAAATACTATTATTTATGCACATTCAAGAATTGATACTACTATGTTTGGTTCCTTAAAAAAATTGTTAAATAGCAATTGGTATAATGATAAGAATAATCATATTATAAAGTTGTCTACTAAGAATCAAAATACTCTATGGCAGGTATTTAGTGTATATCACATTCCTACCACGAGTGATTATTTAAAGGTAGATTTTGATTCACCAGAACAGTTTTCTGATTTTGCTAAAATGTTGCAAGATAGAAGTGTTTACAGTTTTAATACTTCTGTTGGTGGTAATGATAAAATTCTTACTCTTTCTACTTGTTATAGTAATGGTGAGAAGATGGTTATGCATGCTAAATTAATTAAATATTCAAATAAATAATAATATGAAAAATGTCCACCCGGACATTTTTCTATTCCTCCTTTTCGATTCCCCTATCTTAAGCAACGCAAAAAACATAACCATAGCTTTGCTATGGCTATATTTTTTGGTGTGCCAAAAGGGAATCGTCGAGCCGCGTCGGGAAAAATGTCCACCCGGACATTTTTCTGTTCCTCCTTTTCGATTCCCCTATCTTAAGCAACGCAAAAAACATAACCATAGCTTTGCTATGGCTATATTTTTTGGTGTGCCAAAAGGGAATCGAACCCCCGACCTCTCCCTTAGGAGGGGAGCGCTCTATCCTACTGAGCTATTGACACATTTACTTTATTATAATATCATTCTGCTTGACATAAGTCAATATTTTTTACTGTTTTCTCTTTATATTCCGGCTTTTTTGTGCTATAATAGTTTTTGTTTATTAAGGAGATTTAATTATGAAACATATTTTGAGTTATATGCGTAAGGCTATTGAAGATTATAATATGATAGAAGATGGAGATAAAATTGCAGTTGCTTTATCTGGTGGCAAGGATTCTATTACTATGCTTAAAGCTTTAAAGAATCTTCAAATTTTTTACCCTAAAAAGTTTGAGTTAATTGCTATTAGTGTAAATCCAGGTTTTGAGTTTTTTGACTCTACTTTTTTACAAAAGATTTGTGATGATATTGGTGTTCCTTTTTTTGAAGAAAAGTACGATATTAAAACTATTGTTTTTGAGGATAGAAAAGAAAAAAATCCTTGTTCTTTGTGTGCAAATTTAAGAAGGGGAATTCTTAATTCTGCAGCTAAACGCGAGCATTGTAATAAGCTTGCTCTGGGTCATAATTTCGATGATGTTTTAGAAACTTTTTTAATGAATTTGTTTTTTGCAGGTAGCTTATCTACTTTTGCACCTGTTACTTATATGGACAGGTCTGGTATGACTGTTATTAGACCTTTGGTTTATACTCCTGAAAAAGAAACTAAAAGATTTATTAGAAAAAATAGTATTTCTGTTATGCCTAAGGTTTGCCCTATGGATGGACATTCTACAAGAGAAGATATGAAAAATTTAATTGTTTCTCTTTCTGTAAAAAATCCATATGTTAAAGCTAGTATTATTGGTGCAATTAGACGAAATAATATTAATGGTTGGAAAGATGTTGCAAAACACGAAAAAAATAATGGCTAGGATTTCTCCTGCCATTGTTTTTTATTGTCCTAATGTTTTTACTTTTTCTGCAAGCTCTTTTAAGCTCTTTTCTGCGTCTTCCATATTTCTTTCTTTTATTCCTATGTAGAATTTTATTTTTGGTTCTGTTCCTGATGGTCTAACACAACACCAAGCATCATTGTTTAAATCAAAGTACAATACATTTGATGTTGGTAGATTTGTATTTTCTACACTTCCTGTTTCTAAGTCTTTTATTGTTCCTTGTTTGTAATCTCTGAATTTTAATACTTTATATTTTCCTAATTGAGTTATTGGATTTTGTCTAATGTTTTCCATTATTTGTTTTATTTCGTCAGCACCACTTACGCCCTCTTTTGTAACCGAAACAGTAAGTTCTTTGTAATATCCATATTTTTCGTATATGTTCATCATTTGATCCCATAGAGTATAGCCTTTTGTTTTGTAATATGCTGCTGCTTCACATAGTGCCATTACTGCTACTATTCCGTCTTTGTCTCTTGCGTGTGTTCCTACTAAACATCCGTAGCTTTCTTCAAATCCAAACATATATGTATTTTTTCCTGTTTGTTCAAATAATCTCATTTGCTCTCCTATATATTTGAATCCTGTTAATACTTCAACTAGTTTTAGTTTATATTCTTTTGCTATTGCGTCTGCTAAGTTTGATGATACTATTGTTTTTATAAGAGCTCCATTTGCTGGTATCTCTCCTCTTTCTTGTTTTTGTGAAAGTTCATATTCTGCAATTAGCAATCCTGACATATTTCCTGTGAATGAATGATATTTCCCTGTTTTTGAGTCTTTTGCATATACTCCTAGTCTATCTGCATCTGGGTCATTTGCTAAAACAACATCTGCATTTACTTTTTTTGCTAACTCTAATGCAAGTTTGAAAGCTCTTTCATCTTCTGGATTTGGATAATCTACTGTTGGGAAATCTCCATCTGGTTTCTCTTGCTCTGGTACTACATAAACATTTTCAAATCCTATTTCTTTTAATATTCTTTGAACTGGTACATTTCCTGCTCCGTGTAAAGGTGTATATACTATGTTTACATCTTTTTGAACTTTTTTGATTGTATCTAGGTTTAATACTAGATTTTTTAATGTTTTTATATACTTGTCATCCATTTCTTTTCCGATTAAATTATATAATCCTTTTTCAATAGCTTCTTGTTTTGTGATTTTCTTTATTGTAGAAAAATTTTCTATGCTATTTACTTCTGTTATTATTCCTTTATCGTGTGGAGGAACTATTTGGGCTCCGTCTTCCCAGTATACTTTATATCCGTTGTATTTGGGTGGATTATGACTTGCTGTTATCATTACTCCCGCAATACAGTTTAGTTCTCTTACTGCAAATGATAGTTCTGGAACTGGTCTTAGTTCTTCAAATACATATGTTTTTATTCCATTTGCATTTAAGCATAATGCAGTATATTCACTAAATTCTTTTGACATATGTCTTGAGTCATATGATATTGCAACTCCTTTGTTGTCTGGATTGTTTTTGTTTATGTAATTCGCTAACCCTTGAGTTGCTTTTGTAACAGTATATTTATTCATTCTGTTACTGCCATTTCCTATTACTCCTCTTAATCCTGCTGTTCCAAATTCTAACTCTTTGTAAAATCTGTCTTCAATTTCTGCATTATTTTCTTTTATGCTTTTTAATTCTTCTTTGGTTTCTTCATCTATTGATGGATCGTTTAACCATTTATTATATTTATCTAGATAATTCATTGTTTCCTCCTCTATTACAAAATAAGAGTTTAAATTTGTATAACCAAACTTTAAACTCTTATATTTAATTATACATTTTTATGAAAGTCTGTGTATAATTTTCTTGCAGTTTCTGGGCTATCTACTCCCTCTGCATTTTTAACAGGTGCAAATTCTTCTTCTCTCTTTACTCTTAGTATTGCCATATCGTCTAATGATTCAAATGCGTCAAATAAGAAAGATTCAAATTTATATGCATTTGGTTTATCTGATGTTACTAAGTTTCCATTTTTGTCTAAGTATTTTGCTTTTTTGAAAGCACTATGATATGGTAATGTATTTTTGCTTATTTCCTCTATTGCTTTTATGTTGAATAAATTGCAAAGTATATGTGATTCACCATATATTAAGTTTCCTTTTTCGTCTGTTGCTTCTGCCATTTCTTTTGAAATTTCGCTATATTCTACAACACTTGGTTTTCCGTCTCTCTTGCAGAATACCCCTACTTTTTCGTGTGGTCCTGCTTTTACAACGCTTTTTCCTGCTGCTAGTACTTTTTTCTCTATTGTAAATCCTAAGAACACTGGGTCTATCATATTAACTAAGACATTGTCTACTCCGCCTATGAATGCCCATTCTATTCCTCTAGTTTTCATATCATATAATATTCCATTTCTGTTCATTGATAAGAATATTCCACCATGTCCATCTGCAGCCATTTTTATTAGTCCATCTTCTCCGATTAGGATTTTACCTTCTGTGTCGATCATTGGTAATTCTCCTTGTTTGAAGAATATTACTTTATTTTTTGGGTATCCAAAAAATTGATGTTTTTCAAAAAAGCTTACTGTTGCTTCGTTGTTTTCGTTGCTTGTCATTATATACCAAGCACAATATTCTCCGTATTGTTCTTGTGCTTTTTTTAGTGTTTCACATAGTATTTCGAATATTGGCTTGTGTGAGTCTAATCCTATATCAAATGTTCCTTTTGGTCCATTATGCCCTAATCTGGTTCCTTGTCCTCCAGCCATTGTTACTGCTGCTAGTTTTCCGGCTTTTATTTCTTTTATTCCTATTTCTTTGTAGTGCTTTAATTCTTCTTCTGACATCTCACTTTTATCTGTATACTCTATAGGGTATATTTTTGATGATGAAAAATCCACTGTATATCCTATTCTTTTGTATAATTCTTCAACTTGGTTGAAGTCTAATGTTAATATTTCGTCTAATAATTTTGCTTTTTTATTTTGGTCTAGTTTGTCATATTGACTTAATAGCTGCTCCTGGTTGTATTTTTTTACTAATTTCTCAGCAGCTAAGTATTTTTCTTCCATTTTGTTCTCCTTTCATTTTTGGTTATTAATACTTATGTTATCATGATATACCATTAGAACAAATTAGTCAATTGTTTTGTTAAATTTGTATAAATAGTATGATTAATTTTTGATAAAATCCTATATATTAATTTTTGAAAATGTCCTAAATA
>CAVFFR010000018.1:0-25776 GCA_963621875.1 Bacteroidaceae bacterium
AAAATCTTAACTCAAATCTCTTTTTTCTTTGGGACTTTTTTTACAGCCCCTTTGTCGAATTTAGTTATATTAAATTATTATTAATCCTTTTTTATTAAAGATGCTGGCATTTTTGGTTGATGTAATACGCCCCATAACCAACAAGCTGTATTAGTAGATTTTGCGTATTTTTCTGCGATTTTTGCTACAAGTTTTAACATAATTTTTCCTCCCTTTATTTTTACGTTTATAACATAACATTACCGGTAAATGTTTATATTAACTATATAATTTATTGTTCTGCATATGCCTGATAACCATACTCATTTCTGGTTATTTTATATGCAAGTTTTGATATGCAAATTGTTTCAATTAGTACATTAAATATTAGTATATTCGACAGTGTAGAATCTTTTGTTATTAGTGCAACTACTAGTGTTGCAGTTGCAAATATATATGATAAAATCTTTTTTGTTCTTCTTTCTTTTTTTCTTAATATTGGCAAATTAATTGTGTCTGCTGGTGCATAAAAATATATCATTATAATTGAAAATATTAATATGATTATTGATAGTAAGTATTTTATATCTGTTGAAAAAAATATAAATTTACTAATTAGGACATTTCCATAATATACAATAAATGTTCCTATTAGGCATCCTATATTTGTTTTTAAGTGAAAACCTCCTGCTACGGTCTTGTATGGAAGCATTGTTACATAGGCAAATATTACGAGCCATCCTATTTTAAATATTATTGCTACTGCAAATAGTAACAATATTTTTGGCACTTCCCCAATTATAAGTTGTAATCCATAAAATATTACTTCTGCTCTTTCATCGTTTATGTCTGGCATTTCTTTTCTGATTTTCTTAAGTAGGACTTCGCAAGTTTTATCTATCATTTTGCTTTCCTCTCTTTCGTTGATTTAATAGTACAACATTTTTCGACTTTATTTTCATTTTGCTTATAAATAGTGGTTCTATTTCTATGAAACTGATGCAATCTTGTTTTCATATATTTTTTTGGCACTTTCATAAACTTTCTGACAAAAAAATAAGGCAATTACTTGCCCTATTTTATTTCCTCTAATATTTTCCAAGCTTTTTGTTTTTCTGGTATTGATGTGAATGTCATTTCTTCTTTTGATATAACATTTTGTATTGTTAGTTCATATGCCCATAAGTAAAGCTGTCTTGCACTTCCTCTGCCATTATATTTTGCATCTCCATATATGCTGTGATCTCTGCTAGATAGTTGTACTCTTATTTGATGGTGTCTGCCTGTATGTAAATTTATTTTTAATAATGATAGATTTTGTTCTTTGTCATATTTTAAAACTTCATAATCTAACTCTGCATATTTAGAATTTTTGGTTCCTTCTTCTACTACTCTGCTTTTATTTAGCCTTTCATTCTTTAGAAGATAGTCTTTTAAAGTTCCTTTTTTCTCTTCGAATTTGCCATTGACTATTACCAAGTATTTCTTTTTAAATACTTTTTCTCTGACCTGTTCACTTAATCTAGCTGCCGCTTTCGAAGTTTTGGCAAATACCATAACTCCTCCTACAGGTCTGTCCAACCTGTGAACCAACCCTAAGTATACATTGCCAGGTTTATTATATTTCTCCTTTAAATACGCTTTTATAATTGTAAGCATATCAAGGTCGCCTGTTTTATCTCCTTGCGAAGGGATATTAGCAGGCTTTTCTACTACTATTATGTGATTATCTTCATATATTACTTTTAAGTTTATTTCGTTTTTTTCTATTTTTACTTTATATTCTTGCATCTTTTTTTCCTATATATTATTTTTGGTCCATTTTGCATAAATACCACATGGTAATATTAATTTTGAATTTGTCATTGGAAGTCCTATCTCCCCATTTTCAAATTCGCCTTTTTTGTTTATGTTTATTCTTAACAAGTTTTCTAATACAGTACTCGAAATTCCTGTTGTGTATGAATTTATTAAGAAAAATACTGGATTATCTGATAATACTTGCGTACATAGTTTTATAAGTTCTGGTAAGTTTTCTTCAAACTTCCAAACTTCTCCATTTGCTCCTCTACCATATGATGGTGGGTCCATTATTATTGCATCATATTTATTGCCTCTCCTTATTTCTCTGTTTACAAATTTTATAACATCATCAACAATGTATCTTACTGTCTTGTCCTTTAGTCCAGATGACTCTACATTTTCTTTTGCCCATGACACCATTCCCTTTGAACTATCAACGTGACAAACTGATGCTCCTGCAGATAAGCAGGCAACTGTTGCTCCACCTGTATACGCAAATAGATTTAATACTTTTACTTCTCTATGTTCGTTTTTTGAAACATTTGAGATTGCTTTCATCATCCAGTCCCAGTTTACTGCTTGCTCTGGGAATATTCCTGTATGTTTAAAGCCCATTGGTTTTATATTAAATGTTAAATTTTTATATTTTATTTGCCAACTTGATGGAAGCTTTTTACTATACTCCCAATGTCCGCCACCAGTACTGCTCCTTTCGTATGTAGCATTTGTCATTTTCCACTTTGCTGGAAATTGTTTGTCTTTCCATATTATTTGTGGATCTGGTCTTACTAAAATTATATCTTTCCATCTTTCTAGTTTTTCGCCATTTGCCATATCTAGTATTTCGTAATCGTTCCAATTATTTGCTAGTTTCATTATTATTTCTCCTATTATTTTAACTTAGTAGTTGTAATGTAACCATAAAATTATGTACTAGTACATAATCCAACACTATTAGTATACCACAAATTATTGATATTGTCGCTAGTAATTTGTGTTTTTTGATTAATTCTATAAATCTCCCCTCTTTATTTTTGCGGGCTTGTCCTCCCAAATAATTAACTCCTATAATTATATCTTTAGAATACTCCATAAAATTTCCCTCCTATTTTATTGATACTAAATTATATTCTAGTTTGAAGATTTTATGAGTATTTTCGTATTACAGAAAAACAGGTAATTTTTCTTTTTTACCTGTTTTTTATAGTTCTTCTTTTATTTTTCGAGCTAAATCCAAGCCAATTCCCTTAACTTGTGCAATTTCTTCAACTTGTGCTTCTTTTATTTTTTGTACACTTCCAAACTTCTTTAATAGCTCTACTTTTTTCACAGTTCCAATTCCAGAGATATTATCCAATGCTGATTTCGTTAATTCTTCTTCTCTCAATTTTTTGTGATAGCCTATTGCTGTATCATGCACTGCGTCTTGGAACATTGTTATTGTGTTTAATAGCTCTTGTGAAATTTGTATTTCTTCTCTTTTGTCATTCATCAATGCTCTTGTTTGATGCTTATCATTTTTTACCATTCCAAACACTAAAATATTTAATCTGTCTTTTTCTGTTAATTCTATATTTTTCTCTTTGGCAGTTTCTTCTATTTCTTTGTTTACATCTTTAATCGCTTGTTGAGTTGCTCTTATTTGTGTAATTCCTCCATCTGCAAATATTACATCTGGTAGTTCTCCAAATCCACTATTGTTGCCATCATTTAATATTCTTACAGAATGTCTTAATCTTCTTGTTACAACTTCTTTCATACACTTAGGATCATCTTGGCTATACACTTCTTTTATTTTAAAACGTCTTGATAGATTTTTCTTGATAACTCCGTCTTGCATAACGCACATTCCTGCAACCATATTGGTTCCAGACAAGTTCGATATATCATAACATTCTATTTTCCTTGGCAGTTTTTCCATTCCTAATACTTGTTTTAGTTCTATTAAAATATTACTCTTTTCGTTCTCTTTATTCTTCAATGTTATAAGAGCATTGTTTTCCGCCATCTCTACGAATTTTAGTTTCTCGCCTTTTTGCGGGGTTTTTATTTCTACTTTTCTTCCTGCAACTTCTGTTAGCCACATTTCTATCGCATTTTTTTCTTCTATGTTATTTTTTATCATTATTTTATTTGGTAAGATTTGCTTTCCTACATAATATTGTTTTATAAAACTTGATATTATTTCTCCGTCTTCTTCATCATCTAATCCTTTAAAAATAAAATGTTCTCTTCCCACCATCTTGCTGTTTCTGATATAAAATATTTCTATACATACATCTTCATATCTTCTTGCAAGACCTATTACATCAATATCATTTTCTGAAATATTAGAAACTTTTTGCTTTTGCGAAATTCTTTCTATTGCATATATTTTATCTCTTATTTCTTGTGCTTTTTCATATTCCATTCTCTGAGAAGCTTCTTGCATTTCTTTTTGCAACTCTTTTTGAAGTTCTGCAGTTTTCCCTTCTAAAATTGATATTATCTCATTTATCTGCTTTCTATATTCCTCTTTTGAAACATATCCCATGCAAGGTGCCATACATTTTTTTATGTGGTAATTTAAACACGCTCTATCTTTGTATTTAAAACTTTTGCACTGTCTTATTTTATATTTTGATTTTATAAATTCTATCATTTCCTTTGCACTACCTGCATTAGCATATGGTCCAAAATATTTTGCTCCATCATTTAATATCCTTCTTGTTATATAAATGTCTGGATAATCTGATTTTACATTTATTTTTATATATGGATATGTTTTGTCATCTTTTAGAAGCACATTAAATTTAGGCATATTCTTTTTTATTAGATTACATTCTAATATTAAAGCTTCTGCCTCATTGTCGCAAACTATATATTCAAAATGGTCCACTAATGCAACCATATTTTGAATTCTTTTTGTTTTTTTGTTCTTTCTAAAATATTGCCTTACTCTGTTTCTTAATACAACTGCTTTTCCGACATATATGATTTTATCATTCTTGTCGTGCATAATATATACTCCAGGTTTATTAGGCAATTTTTTTAGTTCTGCTTCTATATCAAACATTTTTATTTCCTCTCGTATTTTATTATACCAAAAAAAAAACTCTAATACAATAATCTTAAATATTAACTATTTTGATCATTAGACTTGCAATATTTTAATTTTAAGTGTATATTATACCATAGTTAAAGTTTTTCAAATTATTTAACATTTTAGAAAGGAGTTTGTTTTTATTTAGCGCCTGGACAATTTTTAATTGTTGACGAGGAGGAGGTTTATCGAAATACTCGGCGGATGCCTCCTGGCATAATTACTGTCATCAGTTTTTAGCTAAAAACTAATAGCAATATTAGAAAACAGAGGCTAATTACATGTAATTTAAATATTTTGATTAACTTTCTTTAAACCATATGCTTTGCATACGGTATATTTTGTGCACGCAATTTTAAAGGAGGTTTTTTTATGTGTGGAATAGTTGGTTATGTTGGCAACAAAAAAGCCAAAGAAGTTTTAATAAATGGATTATTAAGTCTAGAATACAGAGGATATGACTCTGCTGGACTTGCAATTGTAGAGAATAATGAAATTGTTACTATGAAGGAAAAAGGTAGAGTTGCAAACCTAGAAGCTTTATCTGGAATTGATAAACTAGAAGGAAATGTTGGTATTGCTCATACTAGATGGGCTACTCACGGAAAGCCTTCAACAGAAAACGCTCACCCACAATTGGATAATAGCAAGACTTTTGCTGTTGTTCACAATGGTATTATTGAGAATTATGCTGATTTAAAGAAATTCTTAGGTGATAATGGTTATACTTTCTCATCTCAAACAGATACCGAAGTTATACCCAATTTAGTTCATCACTATTTTACAAGTGATAAATCAGAGAACACTGTTGAAAAATTCTTAAGAGCTGTAAAAAATGCAATATCTGATTTAAGAGGAAGCTATGCTGTAGAAGTTTTATCTTCTCTATACCCTAATAACATTATTGTTGTTAGAAAAGACAGCCCATTAGTTCTAGGAAAAGGAAATGGAGAGAACTTTGTTTGTTCTGATATTCCTGGAATGCTTAGATATACAAAAGAGTTTTATCTTTTAGATGATAATGAATTTGCTCTAATCGGTAAAGATAAAATTAATTTTTACGATGCTAATCTCAATACTCATAATAAAGAGGTTAAAAGTATTGAATGGGATGCTTCTTCTGCTGAAAAAAATGGTTATGAAGATTATATGTTGAAAGAAATTTTTGAACAGCCAACAGCTATAAGAGAAACTATTGGTTCTCGTTTTAAACTAGGAGAAAATTGTTCTTTTGATGATATAGAAATATCTAGTGAATATCTAAAATCTATAAATAAGATTTTTATAATCGCTTGCGGTACAGCTATGCATGCTGGCCTTGTTGGTAAAGCTGTTATCGAAAAACTTTGTAGAATTCCTACAGAAGTTGATATCGCTTCAGAGTTCAGATACAGAGATCCTATTATAGATGAAAAAACTTTATGTATTTTTGTAAGTCAGTCTGGAGAAACAGCTGATACAATCGCAGCTTTAAAACTTTCAAAATCAAAAGGTGCAAGAACACTTGCTGTTTCTAATGTTATTGGAAGTAGCATAACTAGAGAAGCTGATTACACAATTTATACACATGCAGGTCCAGAAATTGCAGTAGCTTCAACTAAAGCTTATACTTCACAGGTTTGTTTACTTACAATTTTAGGAATATATTTTGCAGAATTGCTAAATTCTTATCCTAAAAAGGAGCTTGAAGATCTAAAATCAGAACTTTTAGATTTGCCTTCTAAAATAGAATCAGTTTTAGGCAATTCAGAAAAAATAAAAGAATTTGCAGATAAGGTATATACTCAAAAGGATATGTTTTTCTTAGGGAGAGGCAATGACTACAATGTAGCATTAGAGGGATCTTTAAAATTAAAGGAAATTTCTTATATCCACTCAGAAGCTTATGCTGCAGGTGAATTGAAACACGGCCCTATAGCACTTATAGAAAATGGAATAACTGTAATTGGAATAATTACAAATAAAAATTTAGTAGAAAAATCTATTAGTAATATTCAAGAAGTTATTACAAGAGGAGCTAAAACTTTGATAATTTCAAATCAAATTCTTCCTAATAACAATTTCAGTTATGTTATAGACATTCCTTCAACAGATGAATTAGTTTCACCTATATTGTCTGTTATACCGCTTCAACTTTTATCTTATTATATTTCTAAAAATAAAGGTTTAGATGTTGATAAGCCTAGAAACTTAGCAAAATCTGTAACGGTTGAATAAAGAAAAAGCCGAGCCGAGCCGCTGAGCGAACCCGCCGAACCGAACCGCCCAACCCGCCCAAGAGGGACGCCCCTTTTTGGGCGAAGTTTTTATATAATTTTTCTAATTAAAAACAATAAAACTTCGCCCAAAAAGGGGCGTCCCTCTTGGGCGGGTTCGGCTCGGTTCGGCGGGTTCGGCTCGGCTCGGCTCGGCTCGGTTCGGCTCGGCGGGTTCGCTCAGCGGCTCGGCTCGGCTTCGGCGGGTTCGTTTTCGACTTGGGCGAAGTTTTTTATATCAAGATTTTTAGTATTGCTAACAGTACAGCTCCTGGAATTCCTAGTATTCCCACAACTAATGCTGTTATTACATTTATTCCTATATGGAACTGCCATAATGCTCCTACCAAGTTGATTATGTATAAAAGCAGTACGCCTAATATTGAATTTATTATTAACTTACCAATAATTTTTATCGGAACTATAAATACTTTTCCAACTATAATTATTCCTATAATGCAAGCTACATATACAATTAACATTTTCACTTCCATATTAGAAATTCCCCCTTAAGCCTTTTCTATCACATTATATGTTCTAATATGGACAAATATTACTTTATGCTTCATATTTTATCTTTTCTACACTACTTAATTCTATTTTCTTGTCTTTCGCTTCTTTTATTAAATAATTTAGTTTTGCTTTATTTGCCTTTATTTGATATAAATAATAATCTATTTGTTCAAGTTCTGCATATTCATAATTTTTGATATTTACATTTAGTTCCATTTTCGTTTTTATTATTGTCATTATTAATTCTTTATTTTCCATATCTTCTTTGTTATTCCAAAACATAATATACACCTCATAAATATTATATTAACATTTTGGAAATTTATTCATAGTTTATCTAGCAAAAACTTTTTTTATGTTGTATAATATTTTTGAGGAGAAAGTTAGTATGAATTATAAAATTGGCGATATTGTTGAAACAAAGAAAAAGCACCCTTGTGGTAATAATAAATGGGAAATTACAAGAGTTGGAATCGACTTTAAATTAAAATGTACTAAATGTGAACATTGCATTACATTAGAAAGACAAAAAGCTTTAAAAATCATAAAATAGTCTACAAATAGATTTTTCTATTTGCAGACTATTTTTTATATATACTTTTCTATAAAGCTCCATACATCTTCGCTGTAAATTTTTCTTTCTGATGAAAACGGCATAAATGTAAGGTCTTTTAGCGGATTCAATGAATTCTGTAAATCCTGCACAGTATTATCCACTTTTGTAACCGCTATCTTGTCAGCTTTATTTGCAATAACTAAGCAAGGTGAATTTGTATTGATTATATAATTATACATTAATCTATCATTTTGGCTTGGCTCGTGTCTAATGTCTATTAAAAATACTATTAATGCAATTTTGTTTGATTTTGATAAATACTCCTCTATAAAGTTTCCAACTCTTGCTTGTTCCTCTTTTGACATTTTACTATATCCATACCCTGGTAAATCCACAAAGTAAAACTTTTCATCAATATTGTAAAAGTTAATTTGTCTTGTTTTTCCTGGTTCACTACTTGTTCTAGCTAGTTTTTTTCTATTTAACATTGAGTTAATAAAACTAGATTTTCCTACATTTGATTTTCCTACTAAAACAATTTGTGGCAGTTCATTTTGAGGATATTGTGCTGGTTTAACAGCCGATATTTCGAATTTTGGATTTTTTACTATCATCATTTTCTCCTTTTATTTTTTTGGTGTTAGTATTTTTGTTCCACCCATATATGGCCATAAAACTTCTGGTATTGTGATACTTCCATCTTTTTGGTAGTGGTTTTCTAAGAATGCAATTAACATACGAGGAGGAGCAACTACTGTATTGTTTAAAGTATGTGCATAGTAGTTTCCTTTTTCTCCTTTTATACGAATTCCAAGTCTACGAGCTTGTGCATCTGTTAAGTTAGAACAACTTCCAACCTCAAAATATTTTTTCTGTCTTGGGCTCCAAGCTTCTACATCACAAGATTTTGCTTTTAAATCAGCTAAATCTCCACTGCAACATTCTAGTGTACGAACTGGAATTTCCATACTTCTAAATAGCTCTACTGTATATCTCCATAATTTGTCGTACCAATTCCAGCTATCTTCTGGTTCACAAACAACTATCATTTCTTGCTTCTCGAATTGATGGATTCTATAGACTCCTCTTTCCTCTATTCCATGAGAGCCTTTTTCTTTTCTAAAGCAAGGAGAATATGATGTCATTGTATATGGCATATTTTCTTTGTTTAATAGTTGACCTTTGAATTTTCCTATCATTGAGTGCTCTGATGTTCCAATTAAATACAAATCTTCGCCTTCGATTTTGTACATCATTTCATCCATTTCTTTAAAACTCATAACTCCATTTACAACATCACTACGGATCATATATGGTGGTATGCAATAAGTAAATCCCTTATTTATCATAAAGTCTCTTGCATATGAAAGTATTGCTGAATGAAGTCTTGCTATATTACCCATTAGGTAATAAAATCCATTTCCTGCTACCCTTCTTGCTGAATCTAGGTCGATTCCTCCAAGACTTTCCATTATATCTGTATGATATGGAATTTCGTATGCTGGTACAACTGGCTCTCCAAATTTCTCATTTTCTACATTCTCATTATCATCTTTTCCAATTGGTACGGATTCGTGTATAATATTTGGAATTTGCATCATTATCTTTTTTATTTTCTCTTCATATTCTTCTTCTAGCTTTTCATTTTCAACTAATTTTTGATTTATTTCTTTTACTTGTTCTTTTATACTTTCCGCTTCTTCTTTTTGAGCGTTTCTCATAAGGTTTCCTATTTGATCACTCAAAGAATTTCTTTGTGCTCTTAATTCATCGCCTTTGTATTTTACACTTCTGCTTTTTTCGTCTAATTCGATAACTTCCTCTACTAATGGAAGTTTTTCATCCTGAAATTTATTTTTTATGTTTTGTTTTACTATATCAGGATTTTCTCTTAAAAATTTAATGTCTATCATAAAATTTCCCCCTTTAAATACCAAAAATCACCCTTATAAAACTATAAGGGCGATTTATTTTCGCGGTACCACCTTAATTTATAATACTTGTGATTTTTCATCACTAATATCCTAATCTCGTAAATGCTTATAACCTAGCATCAATCGGTTAGCTTTCGCTAAAAGCTCTAAAAGTAGATTCACAAAATATTTTAAGCTATTTTCACCAACCATAGCCTCTCTTATAAAATTTAGATTGTTACTATTCTTTTATCAATCGCTTATTAATATGTGTATATTATACAACCTTTTTATGTTTTTGTAAAGCTTATTTTTATTTCACAAGTTTTAGTCTTTTTTCTACAGAGTCTTTGCCTAGTACTTGCATTATTTCATATAAGTCTGGTGTGTTTCTTCTTTTTGTTAAAGCAACTCTTAGAACTGTACTAACGTCTCCTACATGTCCTGGCCAGTTTTCTGGATTTTGCTTGTATTCTTTTACTTCTCTTGCATATCCTAGTTCTTCTGCTAGGTCTTTTATTTTTCCAAACCAAGTTGTTTGGTCATCTGATAAATCAAAGTATTTTTCTAAATACAAATCTAATATTCTCTTGATTTCTTCTTTGTCATTTATTTTGTCAAATTCATATTCATCTGTGTTTGCAAAGAATTTATCATCATACATATATTCTATACAATTTTTTACATCTGACCATTTTGAAATATCTCTACGAGGTTTTGCTTTTCCTCTTTCTATTCCTAATACTTTTAAAGAATATTCTTTGTTATTTAAAAGTTCTTCTAGTTCTTTATCAAATTCTTTTGCCCAAACTAAAGAGCTATCATAAACTTCTTGTGCTGTCATTTTTGATATTACATTCTTACCGATGTCTAATAATTTAACCATATCAAATAATGCACCACTTACACTCATTTTGTTTAATTGGAAGTCAAACTCTTCCATTGCTTTGTCTGGGTTTGCCTTTCTCCAATTTTCAAATGTTGAGTTTGCTATGTTTAGTAAATATTCTTTAACTGCATTTACAGGGATTCCTATCTCTCTGTAATATCCTGCAGAAGCTTCTGGGTCCTTTCTTTTACTAATTTTACGCTTGTTACCATTGTCATTTTTTAATATTGTTGCTGTATGAGCATATCTAGGAGGTTTAAATCCTAGTTCTTGGAATAATTGCAAATGTACCGGTACAGAAGATAGCCATTCATCTCCTCTTGTTACATGTGTTGTATGCATTAAGTGATCATCTACAACATGTGCAAAGTGATATGTTGGAAGTCCGTCTGCCTTTATGATAACTATATCCTGATCATTCTCTGGCATTTCCACATTTCCCTTTATTACATCTTTATGTTTTATTTTTTTATCTTCTCTTCCTGGAGATTTAAATCTGATTATATATTTCTCTCCATTCTTTATTTTCTCAACAGCTTCTTCGACAGTTGTATTTCTGCATTTAGCCCAAACTCCATAGTATCCTGGTCTAACTCCTGCCGCTTCTTGTTTTGCTCTCATTTCTTCGCCATCTTTTGGAGTACAGAAACAAGGGTATGCTTTACCCATTTCAATCATATATTTTGCATAGGCTTGATATATCTCTTTTCTCATAGATTGCCTATATGGTCCATATTCTCCATACCATTCAGTCTCTGTTTTCATCCCTTCGTTTGGCATAAGTTCAAAGTATTTTAAAGATTCTATAATATCTTTAATTCCATCTTTTACTTCTCTCTTTTGGTCTGTGTCTTCCACTCTCATACAGAATACACCATTAGTTCTTTTAGCAAGCATTGTTGCAATTAAAGCTTGATAAATTGTACCTATGTGTACACTTCCTGTTGGGCTTGGACCTATTCTTACAACCATAGCCCCTTCTGGTAGATTTCTTTCAGGATATTTTTCCTCATAATATTTTATTGGTTTTACATCTGGAAATATCAAATCCGCTAAATCTTTATAATCCATCTTTCTTCTCCTTCTCGCCCATTAGGGACGCCCCTTTTTGGGCGAATTATAATTTATTTTTCAATAATCTTTCTAACATAATATCTTGTAACACCTAGTATTTGTGCTATTCTTCTGGTAGATATTTTATATTCACAATTCAATTTTTGTATTATCATTTCTGTATCAAATTTGTTTTTTCTATAATTTTCTATAACTCTATTATAGTCAGTATCATCTTCTATTTCAAACTCTCTGCTATCAATGTCAATATCATTTATGGCATCTTTACAATTCTTGATACTACCAAATATATTTATTATTGGTTTGGTTGTAATTATTTCGTTCTTCAATTCGTCTGTAAACTCACTATAACTAGAATATTTATATTGGCTTTTATGTCTTACTATTCCTGCTTTTACAGGATTATTGTGTATATACGAAATGCAAGTAGCTAAATGCCTTTCATTATTTATTGGTTTGCTATAATATCTATTTCGATATACATATCCTACTCTCTTTTCTCTTTTATTATAATATATTGCATAAATAGTGTTAATTTTGTGCATACATTTTGATAATTCTTCAATTTCTTCTGTATAAAATAAAATATGTACATGATTATTCATAATGCAATATGCTATAATCTTTATATTTTTATCTTTTATTTCTCTTTGTAGAATCTTTTTATATTCTAACTTATATTCTTTTTTATAAAAAATTTCTTCTTTATTTATTCCTTGTACAATTATATGCAGAAAATTTCCACATAGCGAACTTCTAGCAGTTCTTGGCATATTATCACTCCTTTTAGTGATACGCTCGGCTTTATTTTCTACAACTTATATTCCATTTATTTCTTTTATTATATCACATTGTTTTTTCTTATATTTCATTTATCTTTTAAGTGTTTTATATGCCACATATATAGAAGCATTACATTTGTTCTTTTCTTTCGCCCAAAAAGGGGCGTCCCTAATGGGCGGCATTTGTTCTTTTCTTTCGCCCAAAAAGGGGCGTCCCTAATGGGCGAATTAAATTTCCATTATTATTGGTAATATCATCGGATCTCTTTTTGTTTTTTGGAATATATAATCTCTTAAGTTGTCTTTTAATGTTGATTTGATTGTTGACCAATCTGTGATATGTCTTTGTTCAAATTCATATACTTCTGATTTTATTACGCTTTTTACTTCTTCCATTAGGTTTTCTGATTCTCTAACATATACAAATCCTCTTGAGATTACATCTGGTCCAGATACTATCTCTCCAGTTGATGAGTCCATTGTTAAAACAATTACTATTAAACCATCTTGTGATAAGTGTTGCCTATCTCTTAAAACTATATTTCCTACATCACCAACACCTAAACCGTCTACTAATACTTTTCCTGATGGTACAGATGTTGTGAATTTTGCTTCGTCTTCATTTATTTCTAATGTTCTACCATTGTGTGTGATAAATATATTTTGTGCTGGTATTCCTAATTTCTTTGCGGTTTCGGCGTGTGCAATTAATTGTCTGTATTCTCCGTGTACTGGTATAAAGTATTTTGGTTTTGCTAACGATAATATCAATTTTTGTTCTTCTTGGCAAGCGTGCCCTGAAACGTGAACATCAGCAAGTGCACTGTATACTACTTCTGCTCCTATTTTCATTAAATCGTCTATTACTTTTGATACTAATTTTTCGTTTCCAGGAATTGCATTTGCAGAAATGATCACCAAGTCGTTTGGTGTTATTGTTACTTTTTTATGTTCTCCTGCTGCCATTCTTGTTAAAGCTGACATTGTTTCGCCTTGGCTTCCTGTTGTTATTATTACTAATTGTTCGTCATTATAGTTTTTAATTAAGTCTATATCTATAAATGTATCTTCTGGTGCATCAATATATCCTATTTCCATAGCTGCTTCTATCATTTTTATCATACTTCTACCACATACAGCTATTTTTCTATTATATTTAACAGCTGAATCTACTATTTGTTGAACTCTATGGACATTTGATGCGAATGTTGCAACTACTATTCTTTTTTTGCAGTTCATAAATAGCTTGTCAAATACTTCTCCAACAGAGCTTTCTGACATTGTAAATCCTTTTCTCTCCGCATTTGTACTATCTGACATAAGAGCTAGTATTCCATTATTTCCAAGTTCTGCAATTCTTCCTAGATTCATTTGCTTTCCATCTATTGGCGTGTAGTCTATTTTAAAGTCGCCTGTATGAAGTATTGTTCCTGTTGGTGTTGATATTGCTAGCATTACAGAGTCTGGTATACTATGACAACTACTTATAAATTCTACACTGAATTTTCCAAGTTTAACTGTTTGTCCTTGCTCGATTTCGTGTAATTCTGAACTTCTTAACAAATGGTGTTCTTCTAGTTTTCCTTTTATTAGCCCTATTGTCAATTTAGTTGCATATATTGGAATGTTAACTTGTTGTAATACATATGGAATTGAACCAATGTGATCTTCGTGTCCGTGTGTTATTACCATTCCTCTTATCTTCTCTTTATTTTTTACTAAATATGATACATCTGGTATAACTAAGTCAATTCCAAGCATATCATCTGTTGGGAATTCTAGACCGCAATCTACTACAATTATGTCGTTCTCATACTCAAATACTGTAATATTTTTACCAATTTCCTCAATTCCTCCTAAAGGAATTATTTTTATATTTGGTTTTTTGAATCTAAATTCTTCTTTTTTTGGTGCTCTTTTTCTAGTTGTTTTTTTCTCTGATACAACTTTTTCTTGAGTTTCTGCTTTTTTGTTGTAATTTTTCCTATACCCTCTTCTTTTGGTGTTTTTTAATGCTACACTATCTTTGTTTTCCATAGTGCCGTTGTTTAAATTTTCTTCTGCCATTGTTATTTATCTCCTTCTTTCTTTGTGTGTTGTTACTCTCATTTTATCCGTTCTCATAAAATATTTTATTTGTACGCAAAAATACATATATCTATTATTCTCTAGATATATTATTTTACAACATCCTATAAAACTTACTATATAAAATTTCCGCCCAATATAGTAATTATAATAATATAAAATCTCTTCTTTACCCGATCTCTGGGTAACAACTGTTTATTATTATATACTAATTTTCTGAAATTGTCAAATTTTGCTTGACAAAGCTCTTGTATTTTGATATTATAATAATGCTTGAATTTGCGGGAATAGCTCAGTTGATAGAGCGCTGCCTTGCCAAGGCAGAGGTCACGGGTTTGAGCCCCGCTTCCCGCTCCATTAAGTTTTGTGTAACTTAGTTACACATTTTTTATTAAGTATGTTCTATCCACTTTTTGTAGTGCATACAATTATATTAAATGGCGAGTTAGCCAAGTGGTAAGGCACGAGTCTGCAAAACTCTGATCATCAGTTCGACTCTGATACTCGCCTCCAGAATTTTAAAGAGCTACATATGGAGTAGCTCTTTATTTGTTACATTTTAAAACCTTTTCCAATCACTTCTCTAGCATTTAATATTATTATAAACGCCCCTTTATCTATTTCTTTTGCTATGCTTTGCATCTCATAAGCTTCTGTTCTAGAGCCCACACATAATAATGTAAATGTTTCTTTGTCTGTATACATTCCTTTTGAAAATAAACCAGTACTTCCTCTATTGATATTCGCTGATATTTGACCTGCGATTTCTTCATATTTAGGCGAAATTATGAATATAACTTTAGCAAAATTTACACCTTCAAAAATTAAGTCTATCATTTTTCCCATTAAAAATATTGCTATTGCAGAGTATAGTCCAATTTCTATGTTTTTAAAGAATATTACATTTAATGCAATTACAACTGTATCAATTGCTAAAATTAGGCTACTACTTTTATACTGCTTTTTATATGCTCTTATTATGTGCGACAGTAAATCAGATCCACCTGTTGATGCGTCAAATTTTAATATTATAGCTGTCCCTATTCCTGCAAAAATGCCACCATATATACATCCTAAAAATCTATCATATGTTAATGGTGTTATTCTATCTATTAAATCTATCATTAATGAAAATATTATTGTTCCATATATCGACCTTGCAAATAACTGCTTTCCCACTTTAAAATACGCTATTATTAATAATGGTATATTTAGTACAAATACTGTCACTCCCATCGGTATTTTAAAGAAATAGTACACTATTGTAGCTATTCCTGAAAATCCACCTGTTGAAAGTTCATTTGGTAATAAGAATAACGATACTCCTGCTGCCATTATTGTGCATCCTAAAGCTATTATTACATATTCTTTAATTGTCTGTATTATTTTGCTTTTCATAAAAAATCACCTATATTACCATTATTGGCAACTATAGGCAATTTTATTCATTACGCTATTTCTAGCACATTTATTTTAAATTTTCCTTCTTTAATTTCATCGTTTTCTTTTGCAGTTGCAATTAGAGCATATGTGTCTTTTAACTTTTCTAAATTTTCCTTTTTATGTCCAATAATATTGTTTATGTTTTTAGAATTTGCTTCTATTTCCACTCTGATTACTTTTGCATTTATTTTTTTTATTTCACCAACTATTTTGTCGTACCAGATTGCATCTTCTACTAGTTGTCCAAATGCTGGATGATATGGTCCTGCAACGACTTCACTCTCTTTGTTTTTTGAATCTGTTATAGTGTCAGTATTTTGAAGTCCTACTCTTATTACTTTAATATTTTTTTGGTTAAATAATTTTACAATTTCTTTTGTTCTTTCTACTGCCTGCCCTACTGTTAAAGGGGTAAAGTCTCCTTTGTTAAATTCTTCTTCTAATTCTGTTCCTTTAATTACTAATACAGGATATATTCTGACAATTTTTGGTTTTAGTTTTATAATGTCTTTTGCACTTTGTATGTCATCTTTTTCTGTGCTGTCTGGGAGTCCAACCATCATTTGGTGTCCTAGGTTAAATCTATAGAAACGTATTAACTTTGACGCTTTTTTTACATCTTCAAAACTGTGTCCTCTTTTGCATCTTGCTAATATGTAGTTATTAGTAGATTGTACTCCAAGCTCTATTGTTTTTACATTGTATTTTTTTAGCATACGGAGTATATCTTTATCAATTGCATCTGGTCTTGTTGATAGTCTAATGCTGTCTACCTTTTTCTCTTTTATGTATGGCTGTACAGCACTAAGTAATTCCATTTGTTTTTCTTTTTCTATTGCAGTAAAGCTCCCTCCAAAGAATGCTACTTCAACATAATTTTCTTCATTCTTGAAGTTTTTTAGATAATATTCTATTGTGTCTGTTACATCTTTTGCAGTTACCTGCTTCTTTTCTCCGCTTATTGTTCTTTGATTACAAAAAGTACAACATTTTTTACATCCTAAATGTGGAACAAATATTGGTATAATATATTCTTTCTTCAATACTATTACCTCCTTATATATACCATTTTATAGCGTATCTAGTGCTTTACCTGCCGCATCCATTTCTGCTTGTTTTTTTGTTTTGCCTTTTCCTACTGCCAAAACTTTTCCATTTAATTTTACTTCTGCTGTAAATGTTTTGTCATGGTCTGGCCCTGTTTCGTTTATAATTTCATATTTTATATTTACATTTCCATTAACTTGCAATTTTTCTTGCAATACTGTTTTATGATCTTTTATTCCAACATTTTTTGTTGCAATTTCTATTTCTTCTTTCAAATTGTTAATTATAAATTTCTCTGTTTCTTCTAGTCCAGAGTCAAAATAGATTGCTGCAATTACAGCTTCTACGCTGTCTGCCATTATTGCTATTTTTCGGTTACCTTGATGCATTCTTTCGCTTTTTCCTACATATAAGAAATCACTAAAATTATGCTTATCTGCTATCTTGTATAGACTGTCCTCGCAAACTACAGTTGCTCTAACTTTAGTCATTTCTCCTTCTTTTAATTTTGGATAATTATTGTATATATACTTACTTGATAAAAATTCTAATATGCTATCTCCAAGGAATTCTAACTTTTCATTGCTTTGTACATGGTTTTCATATGCATATGAAGTATGTGTTAATGCGTTTTTTAGCAGTGCCTTATTTCTAAATGTATATCCAATGTTTTTTTCTAAAATTTCAAACTTGTCCATTTTTTATCACTTCCCTTCTGTTATAAAAATAAAAAGAAAGGTCGGACTAGAAGCTAATAAAAGTTATCCTTTTATTTTGCTTTTAGTAGCTTCAAACAAAAACCTTTCAAATTTATTTTTTCTTATGCAACATGTTCCTTTATGTAGTCAACTACATCACCTACTGTAACTATCTTTTCTGCATCAGCGTCAGGGATTTCTGTGTCAAATTCTTCCTCTAATGCCATTATTAATTCTACTATATCTAGCGAATCAGCTCCTAAATCATCTATAAAAGATACTTCCATTGTAACAGCTGTTTCGGCTACTCCTAATTGTTCTACTATTATTTCTTTTACCTTCTCGAATATTTCTTCTGAACTCATTTGCAAGTTCACCCCCTCTCAAAATTTCTATCTGCCTATACATACAATAATACAAGTTTGATTAATTGTCAAGTAAAATTAAAAAATATTATTGCCTTTTTTTAGTTTAAGTGTTATTATTTTAATAGTATTAACAGAGGAGAAAAAATATGAAAGGTGAAAAGTTTGATTTTTACGATTCAAGCTCTATTAAAATTTATAATCTAGATCAAAAGATGCGTTACGAATTAACAATCTTAGATAATTTAGATCCAATGACAAAAAGACATAGCGAAAATGTAGGTAATTTAGCAGGAAGAATGTGTCAAAAATTGCGTCTAAATAAAAAGTTTACAGTTTACGCAATGATTTGTGGTTATTTGCACGATATTGGAAAGGCTTATATTCCTAAAGAAATAGTTTCTAAAGAAGGTCCATTAACAGACGAAGAATATGAAATTATGAAAACTCATACCACAATCGGATATAATGTTTGTATGAACGATTTAACGCTAAGACCATATGCAGATGGTCCATTATATCACCATGAAGCATTAAACGGTTCCGGTTATCCAAGCGGTCTTACCATTCAAGATATTCCATTTGTAGCAAGAATACTTCGTGTTGCGGATGAATATGACGCTTTAGTTACCAAAAGACATTATATAACTCACGTACATATTTCGGAAACTTTAAAAGACCTTATAAAAGATACTCTTCCAGAAGATAGAAAAAAACTAGCTGCATTGGGACAGTTATCAGAAAATTCTAATGTTGGAAAAATTAGTCCCAAAATATTAAGAACTTTATTTAAGTTAGTAATCGAAGATACCTTATATGAAATTAGTTTGGTTTGCAACTATGTAGATTTTTTAAAAGAGAATATAAAAAGATTAGAATTGATCGATTCTTATAGTGCAAAGATGCAATCTGCTATTACAGATAAAAAAAGACAATATTATAAAGAAGGAATTGAAATGCTTCTCCTTGCAGGAGAAAGTTTTCAGAACTTTAATGATGTACTATGTGAATATAGAGAAGCTCTTGTTGTTAGACAAAAAAGAATTGATGATTTATATAATGAAATAAAAATAATAAAGAAACTAAAAGCTTAGTATGTGCTTTTAGTTTCTTTTCCTCTTGTTATAGTAGCTTTTATTATTCTCCTAATCCAAAACTTACACCTAAAGCATTATTTATTTTATTCATAACTTTTATATCATCAATATGTCCAATTTTTTCCTTTAATCTACTTTTGTCAATAGTCCTTATTTGTTCTGTAAGAACAATTGAATCGGTTTTTAGTTGCGAATTTTCTGGACCTATTTCTATATGCGTTGGTAATTTATTTTTTCCTACTTGAGAAGTTATAGCCGCCGCTATAACTGTTGGGCTATGCCTGTTTCCCATATCATTTTGTATTATTACAACAGGTCTTATCCCTCCGTTGTTCTGAACCAACTACAGGACTTAAGTCAGCATAAAACATATCTCCTCTTTTAACTATCATATTGCTCACTCCTAATATTTCTGTAACTAAGATTTGTTTTTTGATATATTTTAACTACTAGTCTAAAGATAAAAACTATATTAATAGTTGATTTCTATCTCATTATATATTATGTATATTACTGTTTTTTGGTTATTGTCTTCTACTATTAATTTTGTCGGTTTTCCTGTTTTTTTGTCTAAATATAATTTTTTAGTTCTATTGTTTAATTTTATATTTATTATTTTTTCTTCATTTTCTTCCACATTTTTTTCTTTGGATATTTTATAATCTTCAATAAATGAGTTTAGCCATAAATCATTACTTTCTATATTTTTATAGTCATTAAATATTTTGGTTATATTTAGATTCTCACTCTGAATTTTTAATGTTCCATTATTATATGTAGTTTTTACTCCTCTAATACCTTCAGGCTCTAACACCTCCTGAGTGTCTTCGTCTAAATTATGGCTTTGTTTTAAAACATATTTGTTGCTGTTTTTATTACTGTTAATTGTTACTTCTAATGTTGCTTTATAAGAGCTAATATTTAAAATATTGTCATAAACTTTATCTCTAGTTTGATTATTTATATTATTTCCATTTTTTAAAGTTTTATAATTACTTTTATAAAAAATTATTATAAAAACTATAGCAAAAATAAAAAAAGCACTAACAATTAGAATGTACATTTTCTTTTTGTTATGCTTATTTTTTTCTAGTTTTATCATATTTTTACACCTCATATATTGTTTTATACAAATATATGATTACAATGTATTAAAATATTCTTTTAGACAATCTATTACCTCTTTTTTTGTTTCTAAGGTGTTCATTCTGTTTCTAAATTGGCTCGAATCTTTTAAGCTTTTAGTATATGCTGAAATATGTTTTCTCATTTCTTTAATGGCTACTTTTTCACCTTTTTCATTAATTTCTAATTCAATGTGTTTTAAAATAATGTTTAGCCTTTCTTCATTGCTTGGTTTTGATATTTCTTTGCCAGTTTTCAAATATTCCAAAGTCTGACTAAATATCCATGGATTTCCAAGTGTTGCCCTTCCAATCATAACTCCATCAACATTGCTGAATTTTAGTGCCTTTTCCACATCTTCTACACATTTCAAGTCTCCATTTCCTATTACAGGAATTTTTACAATTTCTTTTACTTTTTTGATTATTCCCCAGTCTGCTTCTCCCGAGTAATATTGGCTTCTTGTTCTGCCGTGCACTGTAATTGCACTTGCTCCTGCTTGTTCGATAATTTTTGCAACTTCCAGTGCAACAATATGTTCTTCATCCCATCCTTTTCTTATTTTTACAGTAACTGGTACTTTTGAGTTTTTTACAGCTGTTTCAACTATTTGTTTAATTAGTTCCAAATCTAGTAGTAATCTACTTCCATCTCCATTTTTTACAACCTTTGGAGCAGGACAGCCCATGTTTATATCTACAATATCAGCAAATTCACTTACATATTTACTTGCATATGCAATAGCTTCTATATCACTTCCAAATATTTGTACAGCCAATGGTCTTTCTTCTTTGCAAGTTTTAAGTAATAGTTTTGTTTTTTCATCTCCATATAGAAGTGCCTTAGCACTAACCATTTCTGTGTATACTAGCCCCGCGCCTTTTTCTTTACATATTAATCTAAATGGCAGGTCTGTAATACCTGCCATTGGTGCTAGAAATATATTATTACTTGTCTCTACATTTCCTATTTTCAAATTTTTCTCCTATTGATTTATAAATATCGCTTTTTGTCTTCGTCCACTAATATTTAATAATAACCCTATAAGTATTAAGTTAGTAAGTAATGAGCTACCTCCATAACTTACAAAAGGAAGTGGAACTCCTGTTATTGGAAGCAGTCCCATCGCCATTCCTATATTTTCTGTCATATGAAATATAAATATTCCTGCTATTCCCATTGCTATATATGCACCTAAACTATCTTTTGCTGTTTTAGCAATATATATAGATTTTGTTATCAGTATAACATATGTAATTATCACTGTTGCAGCAACTATAAAGCCCATTTCTTCTCCAATTACAGCAAATATAAAGTCTGTTGTTTTTGGATATAAAAATCCCAATTGGGTTTGATTTCCCTTTAGCAGTCCCATTCCAAAGAATTCTCCAGAACCTATTGCTAACTTAGATTGTATTACATTGTATCCTGATCCTCTTGGATCTAAGTTAGGATTTAAAAATACATCTATTCTTGTTTTTGCGTGTTGAGGTAGTACAAAGAAATATAACAATGGTAACGCAATTATTACTAGTAATATTCCTGCTATTACATATCGCTTTTTTATTCCAGATACAAACAAAATCAGTATTGTTGATATTATGAATGCTACTGCTGTTCCATAGTCTGGCTGTTTTATTATCAATAATACCGGAACCGTTACTATTACTAGTGCTAATAGTAGTCTGGTTGGTCTACTTATTTGGTCTTTTCCCTTTTCTTGTATTTTTGATATATATGTTGCAAGAGATATTATTACAATTATTTTCGCAAACTCTGCTGGCTGTAATGAAATTGTTCCTATTGTAAACCAGCTTGTTGCTCCGTGGTTACTCGGAGTAAATAACACTGCAATAAGTGCAATAATTATTATTCCATAAAGTATTGGAGATATTTTAGACATAAAATTATAGTCTATAAATATTATTGCAATCATAATTGGAAGGCTTATTGCTATCCAAAGTATCTGTTTTTTTAGTTCTTCATATCCCGAACTTTGTGTTGATGAAAATAAAGCTACTAATCCAATTGCTAATAATATGATTGCACAAATAAGTATTCCCCAATCCATATTTCTTAATATTTTATTTTTCATTTTTTAATAACCTCATTTATTCTTCCGAATTTTCATCTTCATTATCTTCAGAATCAGTTATTTCTTTGCTTTCTTCATCTTCTTCGTCTATTTCATCTTCATCATCATCTACGTTGTCATTATCGTTTTCTATGTCTTTTCCAATTTCTTCTTCGTCTGTGCTATCTTCTTTATCTTCTGATTCTATTTCTGTTTCAGATTCTTCTACTTTTTTGGAGATTTCTTCTGCCTTTTCCTCTGAGCTTTCTTTTTTTGCTTCTTCTTTAATTCCTGTTATTGGTATATTTGCATATAATGCAGGCGCACCTGTTGTTCCATCTTCATTTGTTTTGTTGGTTAATCTTACATCTATGTCATTTTCGTCTACATCTATATACTTTTTTATTACCTCAATTATCTCTTTTCTCATCATATCTAAGAAATCTGCTGAAACATTTGCCCTGTCTTGCATTAATACTAAATGCAGTCTTTCTTTTGCTGCATCTTTTGAGCTTATCTCTTTTTGTTCCTTTTTTCCAAATTTCTTAAAAAAACTTATTATGTTTTCGAACATCGTTTACCTCCAATAATTATTTTTTTCTGAATACATTTTTTATCTTATCTAAGAATTTTTCATCCTTTCCAGGAATTGTAACATCAATACTTTCTCCTAGTATTCTTCTTGCAATTTCTATATATGCTCTGCCAGAAGGAGCTTTTTTGTTAATTACCGCAGGTTCCCCTTTATTTGTTTGAGTTATTATAAATTCATCATCTGGAACAACTCCAATAAGGTTTATTGATAATAGGTCAACTATATCATTGACATCCATCATTTCTCCTTTTTTTACCATATTAGGTCTTAATCTATTTATAATTAACTCTGGATTCTTTATCTCTGATGCTTCTAATAATCCAATAATTCTATCCGCATCTCTTATTGAAGATATTTCTGCATTTGTTACTACTATGGCTCTATCTGCACCAGCAATCGCATTTTTGAATCCTTGTTCAATTCCTGCGGGGCAGTCTATTATAATATAGTCAAATTCTTCCTTTAGTTTATTAGTTAGTTCTTTCATTTGTTCTTCGTTTATGGCACTTTTATCTCTTGTTTGTGCAGCAGGCAATAAGAATAGTTGCTCAAACCTTTTATCTTTTATTAGCGCTTGTCTTAATTTGCATTTCTTTTCTACAACATCTACTATGTCATATACTATTCTATTTTCTAATCCCATTACAACATCTAAGTTTCTTAGCCCTATATCTGTGTCTACAAGTACTACTTTTTTACCTTTAAGAGCTAAGGCTGAACCAAGATTTGCTGTTGTAGTTGTTTTTCCTACTCCACCTTTTCCTGATGTTATTACTATAACTTCTCCCATAAAGACCTCCATTCTTACTAACTATACTTAAGATTTTTAAATCTATTTTTTCATACTAATATATTATACTTTAAATCGCCAAAAGTCAAGTAAAATGAGGGATTTTGCAAAAATAATCGTTACATTTTTTGTGATAACTCAAAAAGAAGTGCACTTCAAATGTTAAGTTTTTTGTTTAACATTTTTGTACTCTTCTTGTATGGCGAAATATTTTACATTAATCTTTATAAATTTATTTGTACTAACTTTTACTCATCGTTATATCTTACTTTTCTATTCTGTACTAAGTTCTGATTTATCATAGCCAGGGCTTTAAGTCTATATTAATAAAGTGAAACACGTGCACCATGGATGTTGCTACTACTGGTCGTACTGTTGTAGTAGCGGACAGAAGCCGGAATATTAGAGCCATTATAGTTGTAAAATCCTCCCCTATAAGTACAAGGATCGTTAGCAGAGGAAGATTTTTCTAATGTCCATTCACATATGTTTCCAGCAAGGTCACATATATTTAACATACTGTTTCTTGCTTCTGCTCCTGTTGTTAATAAAACACTTTTACTTGATGCTTTTGAATATTTTTTATCTGTTTCTTCTGATACTTTTTTCCAACTTGCCCCAGCATCTTCTGAATACATTGCATTTATATTCGTTACATCAAAACTTGCATTATAATAATTGCCCCAATCTGTACTATTACTCTTTATTGCATTTTGTAGTGAATCGGCTGTTGTGCCTGGGTTTGTTCCTTTTGTTTCTAAGTGCTTACATACTAAATCCCATTGTAGTCCAAACATTAGACTAGTTGTGTATCCAGTTGGTGCAAATGTTTCTGCTAAATTTTCTGCTTGGCTACATGTTATATAAGTGTATGGTATCTGGTTTGCTTTTATAACAGGAGTATGCTCTATTCCTGAACTAGATGTTCTACCTGTGTTGCTTGATGTTGCTTCGCTATCTCCTATTTCATATCTTCCTATCCAAAATCCTCCATTTTGGTATATACTTTTTAGCATTTTATTATACATTACTGAGTATTCTGTTTCTGTTACTCCACATCCTGAATACCACACATCTGAATAACTACTTCTATAGTCCGTAGCATAACTTATTAAATCTGTCTTTATTGACGCAAGTTCTTCTGCAGAAAATTCTGTTATATTTAATCCTGCTGTCTCATATACTGTAGTTATTCTTGGTACTTCTACCCATACATATTCATTGCCATTGCCATCTCTTATTACTAAACCATTATCGAGATTTGTATCTTCATCTCTTTCGAATCCATTAGGTAAATATGGCATGGTTTCTTCTGTTTTTGGCCATTTTTTATTTTGCTTGTTTTCTAATTCCGCAACTATTTCATCTACTACATTTAGATCTTTTTCATAAGTTTCTTTAACACTTAATTGATTTTTTAGCTGACCCTTCCTTAGTGTCGCAACTATCATATACGCACTTGATAATATTGCAACAAAGAACAATACAGTTACAATTACTAAGGTTGCTACTGAACCTTTTTCACTTTTTAAATTTCTCATTTGAGTTTCTTCCTCGTATAATATGTTTATAAGGTTTATTTAATATGAATTTTATAAACATATTCTT
>CAVFFR010000019.1:0-23464 GCA_963621875.1 Bacteroidaceae bacterium
TTTTGACTAGTCTTATTTTTTTATTATATTTTGCCACGAAAAATTTAACTCATATAGCATTTTAATAACTTTCGCTATTTTATATTTTCTTTCTTGTCATTTCTAATAGATCCAATTGTGTAAATCCTACCACTTGTGTCTTGCTTCTGTCCTTTTTTAGTTCTTTGTCAAGCAAGTCTAGTATTTGCTTTCTTTCTTCGTCTTTTATCATATCTATATAATCTATAACAATTATTCCACTTATATTTCTTAGTCTTATTTGCTTTGCTATTTCTATTGTTGCTTCTCTGTTTACTCTTAACAGTGCTAGTTCTTTGGTTCCTTTGTTTCTTCCTGTATATTTCCCCGAGTTTACGTCTATAGCTGTTAGCGCTTCTGTTTTATCTATTGTTATAAATCCTCCACATTTAAGCCATATCTTTCTTTCATGTATTTTTGATATTTGATATTCTAAGTTGTGTTTTTGCATTAAGTCATTTTCTTGTAAGTACAGTTCTATATTAGGCTTTTTTAATTCACTAATTTGGTCTTTTATTTGTTCAAATAGAGCTTTGTTGTTAACCGTTATTTGATTAATATCTGAGTCTAACACTCCTAATAAAAACTTTGATACAATGTTGTAGTTTTCAAATATTAATACTGGTTTACCCTCTTTTGAAACTTCTTCATATGCAGTTTTTATTTGTTTCCAGTATTCTATTAATTCTACTATATCTTTTTCTATTTCTTCTTTGCTTTTTTCTAATGCTGCTGTTCTTAATATTAGTCCATATTTTTCATCTTTTCCATATTTTTTTAATATTTCAGACGCTATATTTTTTAGTCTTTCTTTTTCTTCTTTGCTTTCTATTTTTTGTGATACTGTTATGAAATTTACATTAATTAAAAGCACACAAAATCTGCCTACTAAGCTTATGTCTTTTGACACTCTTGCTCCTTT
This sequence comes from Bacteroidaceae bacterium, assembly GCA_963621875.1. GTDB lineage: Bacteria > Bacillota > Clostridia > TANB77 > CAG-508 > CAG-245. Next base: position 941 of record CAVFFR010000019.1, read on the forward strand.
TAGGCTTTCTTTATCTTTTTTTATTTGTACAAGTATTGGTTCCTTTTGCCTTACAAAATCTTTCATTTCATATTTTGTATAATCTTCTTCTTTATTTCCTGTTATGTCACTTGTTTTTGGAATTATATCTTTTATATGTATAAAAGCGTTTTTACTTTCTCCAATATCTACAAATGCAGATTGCATATTTGGTAATACATTTCTTACAATTCCACAATATATATTTCCTTCTAATGTTTTTGTATTGTTTATATTGTCGTATTCTTCTATTAATTTACCATTTTCTAATAATGCTACTATTATGCTATTTTCGTCTTTGTTTATTATAATTTCTTTCATTGTTTACCTCTAATTTAATGTATTCATTGCATTGTCAATCCCTATCTTTAAACATAATTTAACTGCTTCTACAGCTAATTCTATTCCTTTTTCTAGTCTTGTGTATTCCTCTTGATTAACCTTTTCTATAACATAGCTTATTAGGTTTGGTATTTCTTCTTTTGCTCCTGTTCCTACTTTTATCCTTGGAAATTCTTTCGAGCCTAGCTCATATACAACTGATTTCATTCCATTGTGTGATCCTGGTCCACCTTTTTTTCTTATTTTTATTGTCCCTGTTTCTACATCTATATCATCATATATTACAATAATCTTGTCCATTTCTATCTTATAGAAGTCTGCAAATGGCTTTATAGCCTCACCACTTAAATTCATATAAGTTTGAGGTTTTAATAAGATTACTTTTTCGTTTTCGATTGTCCCAGTTCCATATAAAGCATTGTATTTTTCTTTTTTTACCTCAATATCGAATTCTTTTGATAATTTATTTATTACATCAAATCCCATATTGTGTCTTGTTTTTGCATATTCTGGCTCTGGATTTCCAAGTCCTACTATTAAATACATTTTTCCTACTTCCTAGCATAAAAATATTATGGTAAGTATAGCATAATTTTTGACACTTTGCAAGAAATATTATATAATTCTAGTGCTAGAAAAAGTTTGTCGAATTATTGTATATGAAATATTTTTTTACTTACTGTTTTCTACAAAATATTTAATTTAGATTATTTATAATAATTATTAGAATTGGAGAACTATATGGAGAACAAAAATTTTAAATCAGGATTTGTATCAATGCTTGGAAGAACTAATGTAGGAAAGTCTAGCATTATCAATGCTTTAGTTGGTGAAAAGGTTGCCGCTGTTGCAAATAAAACCCAGACTACACGAACTGCTATAAGAGCTATTGTTAATCGTCCTAACAGTCAAATTATTTTTGTTGATACACCTGGAATTCATAAACCAAAATCAAAACTTGGAGATGTTATGGTTGAAACAGCTTTTGGTGCTTCTTCAGATGTTGATATTGTTCTTTTTGTAGTTGATGCAACATCAGAGGAAATTGGCAAAGGTGATAGACTAATATTAAATAAAATTATTGATTCTAAGAAAAAGTGCATTTTAGTAATTAATAAAGTGGATTTGGTGACTAAAGAGCAAATAGCAAAATTAATTGAGCTTTATTCTAAAGAATATAATTTTACTGCTGTTGTTCCAATTTCTGTAATAAAAAGCAAGAATCTCAATGTTCTTCTTGACGAAATAGAAAATAACTTGAAAGTTGGGCCTGCATATTATAATGTAGAGGAATACACTGACCAGACGCTAAGGCAACTAGCTGAAGAAACTATTAGAGAAAAAACTTTGAGGTTATTAGATCAAGAAGTTCCTCACGGAATTTATATTGAAGTTGAAAAAATGAAGTTTAGAAAAACCGTTGAAAAGCAGAGCATTTGTGATATTTCTGCAACTATTTATTGTTTAAAGAAATCTCATAAAGGTATTATTATTGGAAAAGACGGAAAAATGTTAAAGAGAATTGGAACTTATGCAAGGGAAGACTTAGAAAAAACTTTGGATACAAAAGTAAATTTGCAATTATGGGTTAAAGTTAGAGAAGATTGGATAAATGACTCAAATTTAGTAAAAAAATTCAAATTACAATAATTGCTAGTATAAATATTTTGAATTTACAAAAGATAAATAAAAATTGGATGCATTTAATGCTACATAGGAGATGATTTCATATGATAAAAAAAATGGCTTGGAATACTTTTAAAAATACTGGAAATATTAATACTTTCTTAGAATTGCTAGAGGTTGAAAATGCCGAGAAAAATTTGCAAAAAGGTGATTCTAATATTACTAATATTGAAGTAAAAGATGATAACAAAATGAATAATTTATAAGAAGGATTTTATGGGAATAATAAAAACAAAGGGAATTGTACTACTAGAAAGTAATATGGGAGATTTTGATAAGATGGTTTCTATTCTTACTCCCGACATTGGCAAAATTGGTTGTGCAGCTAAAGGTGCCAGAAGGCCTAAAAGCTCACTTTTAGCTGGCACTCAATTTTTGAGTTTTAGCGATTTAGTTATTTTTAAGAGTGTAAACTCTTATAATATTAATTCTTGCGAAGCTATTGAAGTTTTTTATAATATTCGTACAGATTTAGACAAACTAAATTATGCTGCTTTTATGACCAAATTGGTTTCAGATGTTACTTACGAAAATCAATATACTTATAACATCTTGCAACTATTGCTTAATACTCTTTATTTACTTTCTGAAACTGATACTGACAAAGATTTTATCTTATCTGTTTTTGAAATTAGATTAATGGTTATTTTAGGTTTTTGTCCTAAACTTGATAAATGTTCTTTATGTAACAATAAAGAAAATATTGGTTATTTTAGCATTTCTAACAATGGTTATTTGTGCAACAATTGTGGTTTTTTAGATAAGTCTGCAATAAAAATTTGTAGGGATACTTTTAACGCTTTAAAGTACATAGCATCTGTTCCAGCCAAAAGACTGTATTCTTTTACTATATCCGATGAATCAAAAAAAGAGTTAAAACTAATTAGCAATTTATTTGTTAATCACAATTTAGATAAAGAATATAAATTAGAAAAATACTAAAAGAACTGCCTTCCTTTTGGCAGTTCTTATTTTTTATTGTTCTGCTATTGTATTTGCATCTACTGGTTCTTCTTGCCCTTCAATTGTTACTTTTGCATCTATTGGACATATTTGTACAAATGTGTTGCCATCATTTACATCGATTTCGTTTCCTTCAAGGTCTTTATACACAGTTTGTTCACTTCTTGAGGATTTTTCGCAAGTTATTTCTATTGCTCTACCATTTGTTATGTAGTAACCTTTTAGGTTGTTTACATTGTATAGTGTTTGTCTTCCTTTACCTTCTCCATCATTTAGTGTTGTATTCCTAGCAAATGTGATTATAATGTTTTTAGTTGTAGTTTTTTCACCTGTGTTCCAGTCTGTTTCTTCTACACCTTTTGAATATCTTTGATATCTTTGTGTTTCTGCATCATATGTATATTTTACTACATTTGAGTCTGCATATGGTATTGTTATTGTATCCGCTTTTTGACCATTTTCTAATGTTACATCATCTGTTACATAGTGTAATACACTCTTTTTATCTGATGTCATTCTGTAGCCTTTACGTTGTGCTATTTCTTTTATTTTTGCTATGCTTGTTGCAACATTGTGTGGTGAGCTCTTATCTTTTACTCTCCAGAATGATGTTGAACTCTCTGATATTCCATTTATATTATTTACACTTAGACTAGATATATCATATTCTGCTTGTGGGCTCCAGCCAAAATGTACATATATAGCATCATTTTCAAGAGCATAGTCTAAGAAATAATGTCTTGCACTTCTTACTGGTCCTATTTTTTCTAAGTCTTTTCCTTTAAATAAAGCCATTAATCTGCTTTCTCCGCCTTCAACAATTATTTCATAAACCATATAAGCATCATTTAGCCCCCCTTGTGGTAAAGCTCCTTTATGGTTATCTATCATTAAAGCTATTGGTCTTTCCGTTCCTGTAAAAATTTGAACTTCTTTTTTTGGTTCTTCTTTTGGTTCTTCTATAACTTCAGTTCCTAAGTCAGTTACTTGCTTTGTTTTGTTTTTATATATCCTATAACCTAAATATCCCCCAGCAGCTAGTATTATAATTATTAATAATATTATTAAAAATTTTTTCATTTTTTTATTATTTCCCCCTTTGTTTTATTGTATTTTAAATATTGTTAATCCATATATAAGTATAACTATTAATACCCCCATACAAGCTCCAAATACCACCTCTGCTTTAGTTCTTGCATTATTATATATTCTGTTTCCAACTACTAATAGTGATAAAACTAACGCTAATGTAAATGTTACAATGTCTTTACTATTAATCCAGATAGCTGTAAGTACTGCAAATGCTATTGCTGATTGTCCGCTTGGCACAAAACCTTCTTTTATAAGTTGTCCTCTCTCTTTTTTCTTAGAGCAACTTGCTTTGATGGCGATTACTGCAATTACAACTAATATAATTGCCACAAATGCCAAATGTTGAGGAGATTTTATCATATTGTTGAATATACTATCACTTATTGCCTTCATATTTTCTGCATTAAAGAATATAAAATATCCAACAATTAGTGCATTACAAGCAGATAAAACAACTGCTCCTGCTGCAACATCTTTTGCTATTTTTGCTTTTGGATGGTATACATCTACAAATAAATCCACAACTGTTTCTATTGCCGTATTTACCATCTCCGCAAATATTACAAAGAACAATGCAAATACTAAACACAAAAACTCTGTTGTACCTAATCCATAAAATAATGACAATGCCAGAACTATTACTGCTAATATTAGTTGTATTCTAAAGTTCCTTTGTGTTGTTGCTGTATAGATTATGCCGTTTATCGCATTATACCAAGCTTCTATAAAATTATCATTTTTCAGTTTATGCTCATCTTTTTTCATTTTAACCCCTATTGCCTTGTAATATTTAATTTACTTAGTACATTTTCTTCTTTTTCTCTCATTATGCCTTTTTCTTCTTCGTTCATATGATCATATCCCATTATATGATAAAATCCGTGTACCACCATATATGCGAGTTCCCTTTGAACACTATGTCCATATTCTTTTGCTTGTTCAATTACTCTTGGTATAGAAATCATTATATCTCCTAAAACATCTTCTATTTGCTCGTCATTTTCGGTAGAGATTATTGTTTCTATTTCATCTTTTTCAAACATTGGAAATGATAACACATCAGTTTCTTTGTCTATATTTCTATATTTTTTATTTGTTGCTTTTATTGTTTTAGGATTTGTTAATATTACATTTAAATATAATTTTGTTTTTGTTAAACCTTCTATATTAAAACAAGTTCCTACAACATTTTCTATTAATTCTTTGTACTCTGCTGATTCTGATATTTCTAAAAATTCTATTTGTGAATAATTTTTCAAAATATTACCTCTTTTATTGATAAATTATATTACTTTTTCTTTTATTGAAATTTCTTCTGTTCTCTTTCCTGTGTAGTCACCTTCTGAAATGCAACTATTCTTTAGCTCCCTCATTGCACCTAATGCTACTAATTTTCTTTTATAGAATTTTATAATTCTGTAATATCTATTCTCATTTTTGAGTACTTCCCCTAATTCTCTTTTTAAGAATAATTTTTCTTTTTCTTTTGAGTATGTTATGTAATCGCTTTCTTTTATTTGCATAATATTTTTATATGTATTCCAGAATTTTTTGTATGCTTCTCTATCTGCTAACTTGTCCCAATAAATCTTTGTTGATAATAGACGTAAATTGTAATCATCTATTATATTTACTAACAAGCTATATGCCTTTTCCTGTTTTCTAGATATTTTTGTATCCATTATTAGAGTTCTAGCATCTACCAATAATTTTTCATAGCATTGTTCTGCTACTACTAATGGCAAGCTGTGTGTGAACAATTTTCTACTAATTCCTAGTAAAATCATATTTTTTTCTATTAAATCATTTTGGTCTAATTTTCCTACTGAAAATCTTGCAAAGTTATTATAGTCATTTAATATTTCTTTATATGTTTTGTTTTCTGGATCTTCTTTCATTCTTATTGGTAATATAGTTGTTATATATTCTTCAACTGTTGAGAATATTTTTCCATATATTATTTCTTTATCCATCTGTGAAGTATTCTCAGACAATTTTATTGAATAATTTTTTAGGATTTTTTTATACAAATCTTCCATTCTCATTGCATAAAATGGTTCATATCTGTTTGTCAATTTTTCTTTATCTAATTCGCTTACAGTGTCATAATCTAATTGTATTAAAAACATTTGCTTTCTATATTTGTACTCTAAGTATTCTGTGTCTTTTAAATGTATTACCATATAATATTTTGACAACGCCTCTTTTTCAAAACCTGTAGCTGTATCATTTTTTACCTTTTTATAGACATTATCCATCATATGTTTGTCTATTGCTTCTAAGTACAAAGAATAAATATCTTCGTATTTTTTTTCAAGTTGACTTTGGTTTTCTGAAGACTCTTTCTGAGCTTCCTGGTAAGCTTCATAAGCTTTTAGCACATTATTTCTTTTGATAGAAATTAGCATTCCATTAATTCCTATCTTCGTTGGTATTAACAATTTTGTTATAGTATTTGTTATCTTCGTAAAAAATTTTTTGTCTGAATAGACTCTAAGACTTTTTTCTTCCATTTTATATCTTCCTTTCAAAATACTATTTTTTCTTTGGTCCCTATATTTTCTAATACTTCATAAGTAACTTCTACATCTATGTAATCCTCACCTGCGTAGGAATTTTCGTATTTTTGTAACACATTTTCTTTGTTTGGTATTTCTTGTTCTATTTTTTCAGAAGCTTTATCTATACCAATCTGCTTTGCGTCCTCTATTCCGTAAGTAATTTTTTCTTCTATTTTTTCTGTGTTTGTAATTTTTATTAGCTCGATTGGTAAATATAAATCAGAAAATATTTTCAACTTTTTGCTCGTTTCTATTGTATCATATTTTTCAAATTTTGAAAGGGTTTTGAACAAATTTATTGAAAAATTATTTAATTTTATTTTATACTTATTTTCTACATTCTCTGTACTCCTCTCTACGACTTGATTTAACAGGATTCTTTCTTTTTTGCTATACCATACTTTGGCTAGTATTTCTCCCTCTGCATGTACATATCTTGTTCCTGTGTACTTGCCTTCTATCCAACCTGCCACTAAAGTATCTCCTTTTGTTACAATATCTCCTTCTTTTACTACGGGGATACCGTTTTGAGCACTTACTTTTACAATTTGTGCATCTTTTGTTGATACAATACTACAATAATCTTCATCATTTATAATCTCTGGCTTAGAATTTGCTTCTACTATTTTTATTGTTGCATTTGTTCCTTCTATTGAAATTCCAACCCAAGAAATATCATCTCTTTGCATTCTTATTTCATTTATTACCTTTTGTTTATTAATTGATGATTTTAATTTTCCCGTTGTTAGTCCATTCTCATTTAATATATTTTCTATTTCGCTTTTTTCTATATTGTCTAATCCTTCTATTTTTATATTCCATATAAATCTAGATAACCCAAGAAGAAACACAAATATCAGTATTATTACTACTAAAAAGGCTTTTCTTTTTTTATATCTGTAAAGTAAGAATGGTAGTCCTTTTTTGTCTAATATTTCAATTTTGCATTTTGTCTCTTTTGCTATTTTTCGTATTTTTTTAAACTCGTTTATTCCAACATTTGTGTACACAATTGTAGATTTCTCTCTTTTTATGTTCCAGAAAAATATTTTATTGTTAATACATTTATTTATAAATTTCTCTACAAAATAGCCTTCAATTTTAATGTTGACATATCCTATTAAATTTTTTAATAATATTTTAAATAGCATCTTTCTCCCCTTGCTTTAATCTTCTATTTTTTCAAAGTCCACAGTTTCTATATCTCCTGTAACCATTATGTCATCAGAAGTCATTTCTCCAAGCTTTAGATTAAAGCCATTAATATTAACAATTCCAATATATGTTTTTATTCTAATATAGATGTCTTGATATTCTAGAATTGCTTTGTAATTTTCTATTAGCATTTGCTTAAATCCTGCAATTGTTATTTTAGGCTCATTAGTAGATACTTCTTTTGGAACTTCAAGTAACCTATCTAAGACTCTTTCTTTTTTGTTTCTTCTCAAATTTTCTTCCTCCTGTTTTATTTTTCAAATTGATCGATATTTCTAAACTCATATCCCATATTTTTTATTTCTTTTATTACATCATCTAAAATATTTGCATTATCTTTAGATGTTGCGTGAAGTAACATTATTTCCCCATTATGAACATTGTCTAATATTTTCTTTCTTCCATAAGCTTCTCTTCCTTGCTTTTTCTCATCCCAGTCGTCATAGCCAAATGACCACATTACGCTTGTATATCCCAATGTGTTTGTATAAGCAACAGTTCTTTCACTATATTCGCCTTTTGGTGGTCTAATGTATTTCATTTCATATCCAAATTTATCATATATTGCAGTATGTAAATCCATTACTTCTTTTTTTATTGTGTCTAAGCTACAAGATGGCATGGATTTGTGATTTACTGTATGGTTTCCTACAATATGCCCCTCATCTATCATTTGCTTTACTAAATCTGGCTGAGTGTTTAAATAATGTGCAGTTATAAAAAACGTTGCTTTTACATCATTTTGTTTCAATACTTCTAAGATTTTAGGTGTATATCCTGCTTCATAACCCAAATCGAATGTCAAATATATTAGTTTTTGCTCTTTGTTGCCTATATATATTCCTTGATATTTGTCCAATATTTTTCTGTTTACAGTTCCCACATCTGGTTGTTCATTGTTGTCGTTTCTTTTTATTCCCCATTCAATTTTCTTATTGTCTAAACTTTCTATGTTTAATCCATCTACAGTTGTACTAGTTAAAATGTTTTTGTTTGCATCTGTATTTCCAATAATAATTACTCCTAATAGAAATGCTGTTGCTATGGCAAATATAGATATTCTTTCAATTATCTTTTTCATAATTTCAAATTTCTCCCTTCCTCTTTTCTGATTACTATTTTAATATTATGAAAAAAAATATAAATATAGAACTTTTGTAATTGTGATCTTGACAAAAAAACAAATAGCTCATCGGCTATTTGTTTATAAGTTGATTTACATCTATTTCTAATTTTTCTATTTCTTGCTCAATTGCTTGTTGCTTGCTTATATGCAATCTTGATAGTTCAAAATTTAGCATATATGATTTTTTATTTTCAAACTCCTCTTGTGCTTCTTTATATATACTAATCATTAATTCTTCAAATTCTTTATCTTGCATTTTTTTGTTATAATTTTCTATCATTTTACCAAAATTAATCATTTGATATATTCTATCTATTTGGTATCTTGCATCGAATTTCTTTATTTCTTTTGTTTTGTAAAAATAGTTTTGTATTTCCTTTAAGCTGTTTATATCTTCGTGTTCATTTAAGCAGGCACTAACATAATCGCTTATATTGTATGCTAGGAAGTCGTAACCTGCAATGTAATATGCTTCTTTATTAAATAAATACTTATAGTTTTCAAGCTTAGTCTTTCGGTCACTAGTTTGTACTACAATATTTTCTCTAGTTTTTATATCGTATGGAAATACCTTAACAACTTTTTCATATATTTTTACTCTTTCTTCTTTTCCCTTGTTTATAATTGCTGTGGTATTTATCACATATATTCCATATATGAAATTATATAAAAACGCAATTACTGTTATTATATAAATCACACCGTTGATAAGTTTATCTTTTACTTTTGGTCTTCTTTTATCGGTTTTATTTATACTAATGAAAGCTAGTAACAAGTACAAGACTAACATTATATATAAAAATGCCATACTATAGTCAAAGCTTGAATGGAATAGCATACATCCAATTGCACACAGTATACTTATACTTGAAATATCTTTATTTTTTATTGCACTAATCATATTTTTTATCAATAAGATTATAATGGTAATGAATATTCCTAATCCAAAAATGCCAAACTCTAACCATATTTGTAAAGGATAATTATGCACATCTCTACTCTTATATGCATAACTTTGTACTTCAAGATACTTATATCTCCAACCATTTCCTCCAATTCCAAATAACCAGTTTCCATCTTCTTTCATAATTTTCAGAGCATCTTTATAAAAAGTTACTCTTTCCCAAGCATTTTTACTTTTTATTATTCCACTACTAAATCTATCCATCATTCCTGTCGGTAGATATTTATAGTTCAGTATTGCTTCTTGATCATTTAATAATAATTTGTTTATTTTAAAGTATGACTCATCACTAGGACTTCTAGATTCTATTTCTATACTGAAAGATGTCGTTGCTTTATCTGTTGTTATTTCAACTTCTTTTACTCCAGAGAATTCTCCAAAGAATACATCTGTACCTTTGATGTAATCCATATATTTGTCTCTTTCGACAATTACCATTTTATACGCATCATCTTTTTCTCCATGTGACTCAATATCAAATTGCAATAAATACTTGCAATCACCTTGTATGTTATATACATTTTTTTCTACCTCAGAATATGATGATTCTGCATCAAATACTATTAATGGTTTAGATATTTTTCTAACACTAAAGAAATATATACCTACTAGTGCAATCAGCGCTGTTAAAACAATAATGCTTTTTTTTGCATTGATTTTTTTTATTTTTTCTATATTCTTTATAAATATCTTACATAATCCAGTAGTTACTATTGCATTTATTAATATTCCAACCCATATTTTATAATATTTTCCTGATAATAATGTTTCATTATACACTTTAGAATACACCAAGCCACATAGTATCATAATTATTGTAGTAATTAGTAATTCTTGCTTTTGTTTTTTATCTTTATTTACTATATAATAAAGTATTATTACTATTGCAAGCGTAACATACATTATTCTACTATATGTTAAAATTAATCCTAGTATCAGTATAGATAATTCCACAGAATAAAATATTTTTAGTTTTTTGTTTTCTGTTTGAAACAATTGTCCAAATGCTAAAAATATTGTTCCACCAATTAGTGTTGCTAAGGCGTTTGGCGAATAAAATATAGATTCTAATCTTGTTATTTCGTTATTATAATTTCCTAAAATATTTACAGTCATTTTGTCTATTCCTATAAATATCAGCATTATTGTTAATAAAACACTGGCATTTATTAATATATTCTTTGTTTTAGGTTTTTCAATGCACAATTGTTTTACTATAATATAAAATTCTAACAAAATTATATATTGATTAAATATATAAATCGAATCATCTATACTTACTGCCCTTTGAAGTATAATTGGTAATGCTGAAGCTATAGTTAAGCCCAATATGCAAAAATCTAATTTGTTTGTCAATATTGCCTGTTTTTTTATAATCGACTTTATGATAATAATTATTCCAATTAAGCAAATAGCAATACATTGGTAAGCTAATTCTATAGTCCCTTTTGATGAATATTTTATTGTACATGCAGTATAAGTTAAAGTTACTATTATAAGAATTGTAAAAATGTTCTCTTTTATCACTTTAAATAATTGTTTTATTTTATTCATATTTATATATTTCTCCATTTTTTAAAATATATTTGTTTTCAAAGTTTTTTATATGCTTTAAATTATGTGTAACTACTACTATTGTATGTTCTGATTTGAGTTTTTCCAATAGTTTAAATATTGAGTTCTCTATGTTTTCGTCTAATGCGTTTGTTGCCTCATCTAATAAGATAATTTTGCTTTCTCTTAGTAACGCTCTTGCAATAGCAAATCTTTGCCTTTGTCCTCCACTCAAGTTTACGCCGTTTTCTCCTATTAGTGTTTCGTATTTTTCTGGCAAAGACTGTATGTATTTATCTAACCCCACTTTTTTGCAAACTTCTTGCAATTCATCTTCTTTAGCCTTAGGTTTAGCAAGTAGTAAGTTATCTTTTATGCTCATATTGAATATATAAAAATCTTGAGAAATCATTGAAATATTTTTTCTTAAATATTTCTCAGATAAGTCTTTTATATCCTTATCATCTATTTTTATTTTTCCTTCATTCGCCACATAAGTTCTTGCAATTAAATTTAGAATTGTTGTCTTTCCACTACCATTCTCTCCAATAATAGCTACTTTTTCGTTTGGCATAATAGAAAATGTACAATTATTTAGAATATATTTGTCATCATATTTGAATTTTACATTTTCAAAATCTATTTTACCTAAGCATTCGCAATTGCAATCTTCTTCCTCATTATTTTCTTCTTTATACATATCTATAATATCAAATATTCTATTGCTAGATAGATTAAATCTTGCAATCATATCTAATAAATCTGTGAAGTTATCAACAAAGCTAAACAAGTTTACTCTGTACATAAATATTGTAACAAATTGCTCAACACTCATAATATTTTTTTGTATTAAATATATACTTAAAAAAATTACAATAGCATTTGCTGTCCATTCTATTATTACTGTTAATTTCATATACAAATTGAATATAAAATCTGCTTTATATTGATAATCTTCTATGCTTTTAAAAGATTCCTGAGTTTTGTCAGAAAATTGTTTCTTGACATTTAGTAATTTTATTTCTTTTATTCCATTAAGAATTTCATTCCATAAGCTAGTACTCTTTTCTTCTTCTTTTAAATATTGATTCTTATATTTTCTTTTTGTGTTTACTCCCTTTTTTCTGATGTATAAACTCAATATAAATGATATTAAATATATTGTTCCTAATATAGGGTTTAGATATATAACATATATTATTACTCCAATGTTTGTAAATAATAGCAACATATTTTGCTTTATTCCATTAAATAGGTCTGTTATAATATCTGGATCTTTGTTGATTCTTTGTATAAATTTCCCTTTTTGCTCTTTATCAAAAGATTGCATTTCTAAATGGAAAATGCTTTTAGCTAAACTGCTCTTTATTTTTACTATAAAATCTTTTCTTAAATCATAAAAAGCTCTAGTGCTTAATATTGTACTCAATAATTTTATTGATTGTAATACTGCCAATATTATAATGTTTATAATAACTGCTTTATATTCGGCCTTTAGCATTAAAGTTATTATATTAGCTATTAGTGCTGGTGTAAAAATGGAAATTATTATTGTTAAAACACCAATTATGCCAATTTCATATATATTTTTCTTCTTAGTCATTTTGGCATATCTTTTTAGATATCTATAAAACTCTTTCATCAGCGCTCCTTTACTTTATAATACTTCTTACTTTTCTTTTAAAATATATCCATATACATTTTATAAGTGTTTTGGTTCTTATTTTTTCTCTCAGTGTGTAATTAAATAGCATTTCATCTATATTATCTATATCATACCAGATAAATGCTTTTTGTAAAACATCTATTATAGCTTCTGCATTATGAATTGTATCTACTTTAAAGTTGATTCCCATATCTACAGAATTTAAAAATGAATTTTGTCCCGTTATTCCTATATGCTGTACATAACTATTTTTTGAACAAAAAATCTTTGCTCCTTCTTTTGCTAACCAAGCACAATAAAAATTATCAAAAGAAACCTTGCCTGAATATTCTTTGTTTATGAATTTTTTTACCGCTTCTTTTGAGATAACAGTACCTGCAGAACCAATGTCTTTTTTTATTTCAAATCTTTCGCTATAGTCCCCTATTGCTTTATGAGTATGAGCATTAAACAAAGAGAAAATTACTGTTTCATTTTTTTCTTCCAGTTCTTTTATTCCATTTTCAATCTGCTTTAGGATATCTGTATTAAATACCAAGTCAGAATCAGCTATAAACAAATACTCATTGTCACTATTAGCAAAATCCTTGAACATTTTTTGTGTATTATAGTCAGCTCCTAAATTTTGTTTATTTATAGTTATTTTGTCTGCCATAGGATACTTTTGCTTTAAATATTGTTTATCATACTCTGTACTGCAATCATCAAAAATTCTTACACAGGTGTTTTGTATTCCTTCAATCTCTCCTAAAGAGCGTGATGTATATTCTATTAATTTTTTTCTATTATATGTACATATACCTATCATTAATTTTTTCATTTTCTATATCCATTCCTCTATTTTTTTCTGAGAAATCCCCCACTTCTTTGTTTCTCTTTTGTCTATATTGCAATATCTACAAAAAGGTATTGGTTTAGCTAAAAAGTTCAATATTTCTTCTTTATTTTGAGCTTTATATATGTCAATTCCATCATTTTCGCAAATATGCAAATCACATTTAAAGTAATCTATAAAATGTTGTATATGTGGAACAGTCGAACAAGTATACAATTTCCCATGTTCTAAAGTATGGCATGAATTAGCCAAATAGCACTTTAAAAAGCTCTTTTCTGGTTGTTGCCTTCCCTCTATATCTAATGGCAAATGGTTAAATGTTTCTACTGGTTGTTCACAGAAAAATCTAAACTTTACTCTTTCTTTATTACACTTCTCTTTAATTTTTTCTATGTCCAAATTTATTGGATATTTTGTTACTGTTAAATTTATATTATTTTCTCTTAAAGCTCTCCAAAATGTTTCTTTCATACTCAAAATCAATATTCCATTTGTGTCAATATCTATTAGTGTATTTGGAAAATATTTTCTTGTTATATCGCAAAACTTAGCTATATCTGGATGTAATAATGGTTCCCCTCCCATAAGTCTAATAAAGTTTGCTTCTTTATTAAACAATTCAGATAATCGTTTGCAATCTTTTTCATATTCTACTACATCTAGGAATTCTTCTTTTGCAACAGGGCAAAAATGTGAACAATGTTTGCAATTAAGGTTGCAATGTTCTACTAATTGTACCTCATAATCCAACATCGTTTTTGGCGTTTTTCTAACTTCCATTTCCACAATTTTTTCAACAGTTAAATTACTTAAATCTTCCCCTTTTTTATAAGTAGCAGGGACTATTTTCTTCATAAATTTCTTAAATTTACTCATTATTAATCACTTTCCTTTTTATTCTTTCTCTTTCCATATACTTTAAACAAAAACCAATATTTCATCTGACAACCAAATATATGAAATATTTTTCTAAGTCCAGCTTTTCCTTCTCTTGCCATATCAATACACACTTCATCCACAGGTGATTTTCTTAGTACTTCGTATGGGTCTTTTGTATATTCATCTATCAGTTGATTATAGTAAGCAGTTTTTTTGGCATATTGCCAAAAATATTTGTTATATTTAGAGTAGATATTCCTATATGGTTTTGTTACATATGTAAAATGTATGATTATAGGCTGTTCTACAAATAAGTCTTTATATTTCTTTTTACGAATTTTAGTCTTAAATTTATCATAAGAAGCCAAATTTGTTTGATAATTATACATCGGTTTCAACACTTTCATATTATCCTTGCACACAATATTTAGTGCTGTTTGATCTGGGAATCTATAATTAGTATTCTTCTTCAAAACATCTAAGCATTTTTCTCTGATTTTTTGTTTTTCAAATTCTTTTGTATTAAATACCAATACTCCCGAATTAAGATCTGTATAAATCTCGTTGGTATAATACGTAAAGTCCATTATCATTGCTATCGGCTTGTCTTCTAAGTCTTCATTATACAGTTTTTCTACATCGTCAATTACAATTGTATCACAATCTAGGTAAATTATTTTATCATACTTCAATATTAATGGAGCATAATATCTATAATACATTTCTATCGGATATTCTGATGTTGCATATAGAATATCATAATCTAAATACTCACTGACATTCATACATTTTACAGAAACATTGTCCTTAGATAATGCTTCCAAATTCGATATATCTTCTTTTTTTAACTTTGTATGAAATACATAAATTTCGTATAAATTTTTATCTGATGCGTTTTCAACTATTGATGATATTGCTACACTACATAATGGTACATAGTTTGAATCACATGAAAAGACTATTGGTATCTTTTTTTGCATATTCTTCTCCTTATCTTAAATACTTTATAATATAAATTTGGAAATATATAAAAACATATATATTTTATATTTACATTATTTTTTAATTCTTTTCTAAATTCTGTTACTATTTCTTTTTTAGTAATATTATTATCTTTAAATTTGCAATATAAATATATATAATAATTCATATACAATTTGTAAAATATTTTCTTATATTTTGTATTCTCAAAAAATACATATCTATCTTTAAATACATTTAATATTTCTTGGTAGTAATTTAATCTTTTTGACGTTATTCCACTTGGATTATCACAATAGTTGTATGTTTTTTTACTAACAAAAGTTATTTTATTTGTTCTTTCTAATATATGATAAATCATATACTCATCTTCTGCAATATGTACAGCAGGATATTTCAGTCCATCAAACAATTCTTTTTTCATAAGTTTGTTCCATTGCACCATAAAGTATTTTATTTTTTGATTAAAAATGTACTCATATTTATCATCTTTTATCGTTATATCTTTTGCATCAGAATCTTCTATGTTTCCTATCACCATATCGCTATTCGTTTCAATTAATTTATTATACAGTATCTCTATTGCATTTTCTTCCAAATAATCATCAGCATCAACAAAAAACAAATATTTAGTATTGCATTTTTCTAATCCCAAATTTCTTGCACTGGCAACTCCTTCATTCTGTTTTTTATAAATTTGCACTCTGTCTTTATATTTTTCCAGTACTTCACCTGTTTTATCCGTGCTTCCATCGTTAATTACAATAACATCTAAGTTCTGATAAGTTTGATTTAACACACTATTCAAACATTTTTCTATTGAATTTTCATTATTGTATGTAGGAATTATCACAGAAATTTTTTCTTTGTTCATATAACATTGCCTCTCTTTAATATTATAAAATCAGAAACTATATTAGGCATTATAGAAAAACCAAAATATTTTATTTTTCTTTTTATATTTAGTTTAAAATCTATGTTCTTGTATTCTTTTTTAAATATATTTTTCAAGTACTCTTGATCTTCTTGCTGTTTGTTGATTTTGCATACACTGTACAAAAGCAGAATCATATCTATTTTAGCTATTTTGTTTTTTATTATAAGCTCTTTGTTTTGTGGGAAATATTTTTCTCTTTCTTCAAATACTTCTAATAGTTCTAGTTTTTTTCTGTTAAATGTTCTTTGTCGGCTATTTTTGTGTATTCTATAGAAATAAAGCTTTTGATTGCTTACAACTATTTTATTTTTCGCTTCAAATATCAGTTTGTGTACTATGAATTCGTCTTCATTTTCACGTTCTGTATCAAATCT
Source organism: Bacteroidaceae bacterium (assembly GCA_963621875.1). Taxonomy (GTDB): domain Bacteria; phylum Bacillota; class Clostridia; order TANB77; family CAG-508; genus CAG-245. The sequence continues at coordinate 18,134 of CAVFFR010000019.1, forward strand.
TATCTTCTCAAATATCTCTTTTCTGTACAGTTTATTTGTTATTATTACTGTTCTAACTCCGTTTTTGCTATATAATCTAAACATCATCTGCCTTGGAGTAACTACTTCTTCTTGAGCATCTATATTCTTTATTTGCTTAGCATTCATATATTGAAAGTCAACTTCAACAATATCTGCGTTATACTTTTTCTGTAATAATATTAGTGTTTGTAAATATTTTTCATCTACCTCATCATCAGAATCTACGAAACAAATAAAATCTCCCGTTGCTACGTTAATTCCTTGATTTCTAGCATTACTTACACCTTCGTGATATAATTCTAATATTTTAATTCTATCATCTTCTTGTTGATATTTTTTGCATATTGATATCGACTCATCTTTACTTCCATCACTAACTAATATTAGTTCAAAATTTTTGTATGTCTGAGATAATATTGATTCTATGCATTGTTTTAAATATTTTTCCGAATTATAAATTGGTACAATTACTGATATTCTATCCAAATTTTATCCTCCGACTATCTTTTAAAAAGTTTATATAATATTTTATACATTGTGAAATTTGATACAAACAAATATAACTGCCACTTCTTCCATACAGTATATTTTGATTTCTTTATGCTTTCTACATTATTCTGCACTTGTTCTTTTACCTTTGATAGCAATTCATTATTGTATGAATTATTTAATATCATACTGTTTGCAATAGCTATTGAATTAAATAACGAATATGTTATATAATCATCAATCAGTTCTGGAAATTCCTGTTCTACTAGCTTTTTATTTCCTAGACAAGCCTGCATTCTATCATCATTTTTAAAATATTTAGATCTACTTTCTTCTCTTTGTGTGTAATTGTATAATATTTCTTCTAGATAAACAACTTTATCAGCATTAGCAAAGGCTTCTACAGCAAATTTAATATCTTCAAAACGATTAGATTTATCAAAATCTAATTTTTCAATCATATTCCTTTTAAAAAGTTTACCACAAACAGACATTGGAATTTTTTCTGGTAGTGCTATTAAATATTTAAAAGCCTCTATCTTGTCTAGTTCATATAGTTTGCCTGTATTATTTTTGTATGAACAAGCTACTATTGAAGCTTCTTTTTGTTTTATTAAATTGCTCATTTTTTCTAAAAAGTCTAGCTCTATTGTATCATCACTATCAACAAAGCAGATAAAATCACCAGTAGCTTCTTTTATTCCTTTATTTCGTGCTTGTCCAGTTCCTTGATTTTCTTGGGTAAATACCTTTATTCTTTTATCTGAACATTTTTGTATTTTTTCTAATGTTTTATCCGTACTTCCGTCATTTACAACAATTAATTCTAAATTTTTGTATGTCTGATTTAACACAGAATTAATACTTTTCTCAATTCTTTTTTCATCATTAAACACTGGTATAATTACACTTATTTTCTCCATAATTACTCCATATATATTGATTCCATTTGTTTTATATATTGATTATTTTCCTCGATGTCATATGCAACCCTTTGGTAATTTAGTTCTTTATTTATTTTGTTAGCCCATTTATAAGGTGTATCGTTTAACTTCATTTTTACAACATTCTTATCATTAAAATTATGTGAAATTTTGGTTGGAACAAAACATTTTAATGACGAACTTAAGGCTTCATAAATAGTCAAACCATATCCCTCGTATTTTGAAGTAGATACATAACAGTCAAACATCTGGTACATATCTTCTATATGTTTTTCCTGCCCTAACATAATCACATTATTAGTTATTTTTTCTTGGTTTATCAATTTACAAAGGTTTTTTTGTTCATCTCCAGTTCCAATTAAAAATAATCTAGAATTTGGTCTTAATTTTTTAAACTCAGAAAATATTTTTATTAGAAATTGCTGATTTTTTTGCTTGGTTAGTCTTCCTATATTGCCAATTACAATTTCATCTTTACTAATGTTGTATTTTTTTCTTGTTTCTGCTCGCTTTTTCTCATTATATATAAATCTTTTGCGGTCAATTTCACTTTTTACAATTTTATATTTGACTTTATTTTTAAAGCAAAATTTTGCTGTTTCTTTAGATGATGCTATATATGTATATTCTTTACTACTAAATATACATCTAAATATGCTAGCTATAATTGTTTTTATTTTTAAGATGTCATTGTCAAAGCTCGAATTGTGTGCATATACTACAACTTTGTTAGATTTGCGTTTAACCAACAAAGCATAAAAAAGTCCAATTGGACTATGTATGTTTATATTTATAATGTCAGCATTTTTAGTATATCTTCTGATATTAAAACTTGTTTTTATAAATCTGTATATTGGATTTTTATATTTTTTGTTTGCTATACTTTGTACTTTGTCATTATACAATTGAGAATTGTTTATAGTGCATAATATCTCTGTAGAGAATTTGTCTTTGTCGATATTTCTTTTTATGTATGTTGATATTTTTTCAATGCCACCATTTCCAAAATAATCACAAAAAATTGTTAGTCTTTTTCTCATATTTTTATCCGTTCTAAATATTTGTTTTTAACTTCATCAATGTTGATGTTTTTACTATCATAGTATTTTTTTATGTTTGCAATTTCTTCGCTTGTTGCACATAATATAGATAATATAAATCCACTATATCCACCTTTATAATTTTTCTCTTTAAAGTAAAATTTATTAAAATTTTTGATAAAGCACAATAATGGCGATTTGAATTTTTTGCTATCAGTTTCTAAGTCTATATATCTTGCTCTTTTTTTCATCCACTGATCTATGTTATCAAATGGAAAATGTACTAAAGCATATTCTTCCCCATAAAGCCACAATTCTTTAGAGTCTTTTTTCACTTCTAAATAATGGTGCACAATTCAAGTAACTATTATATTTTCTTTTCTAAATAATCTACAATGATGACAAGGGTAATGCAGTCCATATTTTGATTTTTCTCCAAAGAAATAATTTATGGTTGGAAAATAAACAACATCGTATTTGTTTTCTTCTACTATGCTGTCTATTTTTTCAGCCATTGTTTTTGAAATCATTTCATCTGCATCAAACAATAAACACCATTCATTTTTTGCATTTTCTATAATTACACTTCGTGCACTATCAAAGTTTTTGCAATATGGTATTTCTAATATTCTTGCTCCATATTTTTTTGCTATATTTACAGTATCGTCATTGCTATTCATATCTGCTATTAAAATCTCATCACAGTTTTTAAATGATTTAAGTGATTTTAACGCATATTCTAATTTTTCTTCTTCATTATAAACATTCATTATTACTGAAAATTTCACTATTCTCTAATACCTCTTTGTATAGTTTTGCCACTTTCTTCACAACACTATCAGAACTATAATCCTCTATATCAATTGATTGATTATATTGTTCCTGTATGTTTCTATAATTATCTTTAACATATTTTATTTTATCATATATTTCATCTACACTATTTACAATAAATCCATTTTTACCTTCAGTGATTAAGTCTCTATTTCCTCTACAATTCGTTGCTACTACAATTTTTTTCTTATAGATTGCTTCTAATATATTTAGTGGTAGCCCTTCTTGTCTACTTGCAGAAATTACTATATCAGATGCATCTAAGAATTTATTAATTTGCTTTGTAAATTTTACAGTTTTTATACATTTATCTAGCTTTCTCTTTTTGATTTCTTCTTGCACTTTTCCTTTTAGTATGTCATCTCCAATTAGAAGTACTTTTATATTCTGGTTTCTTATATCTGTTTTTGCTAGTTCTTTTATTAATTGAATTTGTCTTTTTCTTTTAGAGTATTCTGCAATATACGAAACTACAAAATCTCCTTCTTGTAATCCATACTCTTTGTATAACTCATCCAATTCACTCTTTGTAGTGGATGTTTGTAGTCTTTCTTTATTAAACCCTGCACCATTTATATATTTTATATTAACATTTTTAAAATGTTTTTCAGCAAAGTTATAATCTTCTGTATTCATTACTAGTAAAAAGTCTGTGTATTTCATCAAATACTTTTCTATTGGATAAAATATCATCCAATAATACAATGGACATCCTTTATAAAAGTGAAAACCATGACAAGTATATATTACTTTTGCTTTTGTTTTAGCAAATTTACAAGAAAGTCTTGTAATTACAGATCCAACTGGTGTATGTGTGTGTATCATATTATAGTCGTTTTTCTTTAGGTTTTCTGTTAGTTTTTTTATTGCATTAATGTTCTTTATACTAAATGGTTTTCTGGTCATATCTAAATTTATCTTTTGGCATCCGTTTATTTGCATATTTGTATTTGTAGCAACAGACACATCACAGTTATTGTCCTCAAACCATTTTATATATGGCATATGGCACAAAAGAATGTGTCTATCAGTATTTGCAGTTATTAAAATTTTTTTCCTCTTATTTTTCTCGTTCATATTATTTTCCTGTATGTATAAAGCAATATAGTATTCGCTATATTGCTTTATATTACTTTTATATTTATTTGTAATTTTTTATATAGCTCTAGCTTAGGATTTCATATTTTCCTTTGCTTATCGCAAGTATATCATACCTGTTTTTTAGAGTCAATATAACTGGTTTAAAGTTAGCTATTTTACTATTAGAGTTGGACGAGTACAAAGAATTTCCCAGTCGCTGGATGAAATTCCAGAATCTTCTTCTCTACTGCAAGCCGCACCTTCTTGTCCATACCAGCCACTGTATCCACCTCTATACACTCTACATTGTCTTGGAGAAAAATTTAATTGATGTGCTTCTTGTGTCCATTCTACACAATTTCCCGCAAAATCATAAATATTGTTTGCTTTCCAGTTTTCGTTTGAACCAGTATTCTGTATTCTGGCTCCATCATCATAAGAAATCTTCTCATAATTTCCTTCAGTTGCCGGCGATACGGAATCTATATAATTTCCCCAACTTCTTGAATCTACCACGCTTTTCTTATCTCCTTTACTTGCAATAAAATTACAGGTCATATCCCATTGGCATCCCCATATCATTTGAGTTTCGACTTTGTCACTTGCATTTAATTCTTTGCAAAAAGCATATAAATTATACCAATTTGTATTTGTTAGAGTTGGAACATCTTTCTGTACTCCTTCTGATGATAATTCATATCGTCCTATATAAAACCCTCCATACTTACTTATGCTATTTATCATTTCATTGTAATTAGTTACAAATGTTTCTGCCATCTCTTCTGAACTATCAAATCCTAGTATTTCATTATAATATTGTTCATTTAAATCATAATCATCACCATTTATCCCGTTTCTAGCTACTAAATCAGGTTCACGGAAACTATTATTATTTCCTGGTATTCCTCTCGGTGCTCCCTGTG
>CAVFFR010000020.1:0-22403 GCA_963621875.1 Bacteroidaceae bacterium
TGGAGCAGGTAGCGGGAATCGAACCCGCATAGCCAGCTTGGAAGGCTGGAATTCTGCCATTGAACTACACCTGCATTTCCTAACGACATTTATTATTATAACTGCTGTGTTTAAATTTGTCAATAGTATTTTGAAATTTTTTAAAAAGTTTTCGAGGAGTTGGAGCTTTCCAACCCCTCTTTTTATTTTTTATGCTCTTGGATGAGCTTTTTTATATTCATTTTTTATACCAACGTCTTGAAATTGTCTATATACTTGCGTTGATGATATATCTGAATGTCCGAGCATTGTTTGTATTGCTTTTAGTTCAGCACCATTTTGTAGTAAATGTGTTGCAAATGAGTGTCTTAATACATGTGGTGTTATATCTTTATCTATGTGTGCTTGTTCTTTATAATATTTAACAATTTTCCAAAATCCTTGTCTTGTTAGTCTTGTTCCACTAATATTTACAAATAAGGCTGGTTCTTCTTCATCTCTAATTAAGTATGGTCTTGCATCTTCCATATATTCTTTTAATGCTTTTAATGACATTGACCCTAGTGGAATGTTTCTTGACTTGCTTCTGCCTCTGCAAACAACATATCCTTCGTCAAGTTTTACATCATCTACATTTAAAGATATCATTTCTGTTACTCTCATTCCTGTAGCATATGCAAACTCAAGCATTGCTTTATCTCTTGTTCCTTTTAGGTCAACATCTTTTGGTTGGTCTAATAATAGCTCAACTTCTTTTGATGTTAATATGTTTGGAACTCTTTTATTTATTTTAGGTGATTCAATTTTTGAGGTTGGATCTTTTTTTATCTTTTTAGTTCTTATTAAATATTGATAAAAAGATCTTATTGAAGCTAAGCTTCTTGAAATTGTAGACTCTTTTTTATTTTCTTCTCTAAGATATTCCATATAGTCTAATATAGTTTCTTCCGTTACTTTTAAGTAATTTATCTTGTTTTCACTAACATATTTTTCGTATTGTTCTATATCTCTTCTGTATGATTGAAGTGTGTTTTCTGATAATTTCTTGTCATCTTTAAGAAAACTTAAAAAAAGTTTAACTTGCTTTTCCATTTGAACTCCCCTATCTTTTTTATATGTCTGTTGCAAATAATATATTTACATAACTTATTATAGTTATACCAAAATATTTGCTAATTGTAAATACATTTTTGCAAAATTCTACAAAATATTTTTATTTTCGCATTGTTTTTACTTACCTAACAATATTTTATTAACATTGTCGTTAATCCACCAGAAATATACGTTTCGATTAATGATGATACTATGAGTATTATAAATATAAATATTGAAAATATTGTATGTTTAAGTATTTGTATTTTTATATTTTCTCGTCTTCTATCTTCCATTATTAGTTTATATAATTTTATTCCACTCACCGATAAGGCAAGTATTGCCGGTATGTATATTATACTTTGGAATAGCATTGTAGATGCTATAAATATAAGTCCCTTGCCAGTTCCTAGTGTTGCTATTATTGAAGATATTGTATATCCAATGCTATAACCTTTATATCCTACTACTAAGTATATTAATGGAAATCCTATTACAGTTGAGCCTAAAAACCATAAGATTATTGTTATATATAGATTATTCAAAATAGATTTCATTAATAGTTTGCTTCTTGAAATTTGATAATTTTCCTTTATTGTGTCTACAAAGTTATTTATATAACTGCTTATTTGTGAAACCTGTGCTTCTTTTGCATTGTTTACAAATATTACTCCTAATATAATTCCTATAAAAAATATTACAAGCAAAATCAAATAGCTTCTCGCATTTTCCATAATATTTTTCAATATTATATTCTTGATTTTGCTTTCTTTATTTTCTCTATAGTTTTTCTTCACGGCTTTCCTCCTAAGATTATGTTTATACATAATGTCTATTCAATAATCTTAGAGATTAGAACTATCTTTTTATTCTTTTGCAACTTTTCCGTATGTTCCTCCACCGCCAGCTTGTAATTTCATTTTTCCTTCTCTTGCAAGTATTATCTCTTTTGCAACTTTTTCTCCCACTACCGCTTCTAAATCGTCTTTTGAAAGCTTATGTAGTATTGTCATCTCTGTTCCAAATTTATCTAATAGTTTATCTATTGTTTTCGCTCCTAATCCTGGTATGAAAGTTAATGGTACTTGATATATGTAAGGTGGTCTGTTTTCTGGGCTTTTGCTCTCTTTTTTGTCCTTGATTAGTTCTATTCTATCAAATACTCCAAAAGTCACTTTTTGGCTACCACATTTTGGGCATATGCTAACTGGTTCTTTTGTTTCTATTACTTGATTACATTCATCACAAAATGTTCTATGATATTTACCTAGTCTTGGATCTAATCCATAGTTGCATAATACTTTTCTTTCGTCTTCACCTTTTAAAGCTTTTACTACTTCTTTAAAGCTGATGTCTTTTACTAACATTTTGTTGTATTCTCTTGCAATTTTAGGTAATGAATGTGCATCTGAATTTGTTACAAATGTTTTATTTTCTAATTCACTAATTGTATCTGCAAGCATTGTGTCTGCACTTAATCCTAGTTCTATTGCAAATATTTTGTCAAATTTTTCTTTGAATATATCTTTCATTTTATCTGTGCAATTTCCATAGTAGCTCTTAAATGGAGTAAAGCAGTGTGCTGGAATTAATATTCCATTGTACTTTTCCACTATATCTATAAGTTCATACCCTGATACATTTGATCTCTGTGTGCTTAATGTTATATTTTTTATATGTGTACTCATCTCTCTTGAGAATGCTTTTATATCTTCTAAATGTGGGAAGAAACATACATTATGTGCTGCTCCGCATTTTCCGTTTCTGCTTACTTCTGATGTTTCTACTTCGCTTCCTAGTAATATGCAAACTTTATCTTTGTATATTATTCCACCATCTTTTATCTCATAAGCCTCTCCTGTTTTTAAGAAGTTTTCTATATCTTCTATAACATAAGGCGATGCACAGTCTATTATTCCAACTATACTTATTCCTTTTCTATCAGCACATTCTTTTGCTATATTTGCAAAATTAAGGCTTCTTGCTGCTGTTATTTTTATTGGTTTGCCACTCTCACTTCTTCCTATGTGTACATGTAAATCTGCAAATACTTCTTCCATTTTTTACTACCTTCCTATATACAAATTTATAGTTCTACTATTATTATTTTTCGTGATTAAATAATAACAACAGAACTATCTTTATTTTTTATTCTCTAAACCAACTCTCATATGCCCTTGTTGTTTCTGCTTGTTGTTCAGTATTCTGCGGTGTTTCTATGTTTGTTCTTTCTTGATTGTTTGATATTCTTGCTGGATCTACTAAATCTCTTAGTTCTATTCCATGTGATCTTCCATTGATGATGTTATATACAGCTCCAACTCCTCTTATTTGATTTGCTAGATATGTATTGTTTACTTCCTGACTTACAGAATTTTTGTTAAATAGATTTGCTTCGTTTTTTATTGCAGTTATTAGTCCTGTTGTTTCCGGTATTATTATATCTTTTTCATTTCCTAAACTCATACCTTAATTGCCTCCATTCTGTTCACAAAGTCTTTAAATGTTTCTAAATATTTATTTTCTTTGCCCTTTAAGTTTCTAAATTCTAACAATACTAACGCTTCATCAACCTTAAACCCAATTCTTTCTGGTCTATCTAAAAGCATACCTCCAAATTGGTCTATTAATTCTAAAATGTCTGCTTCTGGTTCTCTTGGTTCAGATCCACTATATCTATTTATTTGTTCACATATTCTGCAAAATCGTTCATCAAATCCTAAAGTTCTTAAATAGTCTGCTCCTTCTTTTGCATATGTTTTTACTTTGCTCATATCTGCAAAATTTTCAACTTTTTTGCAATTACATAGCAAACAAGCTGTTATTAGTAAATTTTGGTCGAATTCTAATTCTGTATTATCTAAAAACAACTTTAATAATTCTGTTTTAAAAACTACAGAATTATCAAAAAATATATTTCCTCTTTTGTTTAGATAATACATTATTTCCATTTTTTTTATCCAATTTTTTTCAGATAAAATGTAATTTGCAAAAGTTTGGCTATCCATAATTTGTCCTCCTATGAGCATTAATGCTCCGAATAAATTATATGATATAAGCTTGTATTTTTCAATAAAATATTTGAAATGTAATTTTAATGTAATACTATTGTAACTTTAGTAATATTTTATTTAATTCTTCTTGAGAGTTCTCTAAATTTGTGTTTTCCACTATGTAATCACAATTTTCTATAAAAAACTCATTGTTGTTTTGGTTCTTTAATCTTGCTATTGCTTGTTTTGCTGTTATTTTATCTCTTGCACAAATTCTTTTTATTTCTTCTTGTTGGTTAGCAATTATTCCAATTGTGATGTTACAAATTTCATTTAATTTACTTTCAAATAATAATGGAACATCTAGTATTATTAATTGTGCTTTGGATTTTTCTATTTGTCTTTTTATTTCCTCTACTACATATTTTTGAGTAAGGTTGTCCAATTTTTCTTTTTTAGTTTTGTCTGCAAAAATTATATTTGCAAGTTCTTGCCTTTTTAATTTGTGATTTTCATCTAGGATTTTTTCTCCAAATTCTGCTATTATCTCTTGCAAATATTCAGTATTTCCTCGGGTTAAATCTTTTGCTATTTTATCTGCATCTATAACATCAGCTTCACACTGTTGTTGTATCATTTTTGATATGGTTGTCTTTCCGCTTCCAGAGACTCCTGTTATTCCAATTATCTTCATAAGATTCTCTCTTTCTAAAATCTAGTTTGTTATTATCATATTATTTGTAAAGTCTAAGTTTGCCTTTGACTCTCCAGTATATCCTAGTGTATATATATCAGTAGCAAATATGTCTTTTTCTAACATTTCTGATAATATTTTGTTTTTATTTTGATTTTGGTCAATATGTTTTTTTAATGATGTTATTATATTTAGCTTTGGATTTGTCCTTGCTATCTCAGATAACAGCGATTTTCCTTTTTGTGTAAATCCTAGCACTCTCACATAAGGTACAACCTTTTTAGAATTATCCATTAGTTTTTTATCTATTCCTAATAGTGCATATAATAATATTCTTTGAATTCGTGTCTGTGTATATCTTTTTGATTTTATATTAGATATTAAGTCTTTTAATGTGTTAGACTCATTTGCTGCATTTTTTATTGCAAACTGTAGCCCTTCTGAAACATCTGGTAAATTTGCTATTTCCTCTACTTTCATTCTTCTTAGAGTATAAATAATCTCTTTTTCATATTTTTCTAAACTTAAAACTATTGAGCCTTTTCTCGCTTCTTGTCCTATTATTGTGTAACTACTTCTTGGAATTACTTTTCTTAAGTTTGTATATTCTCCATCTTGTAATAGTTTTCTAATTGCTGTTGCACTTGCAAAATCATCTACAATTTTATTGTCATTATAATATACTTTTTTTCTTCTTATCATTATTGGCTCTAGTTTACTCTTTTGAACTTTGAGTGCTTTTAAGTACTCTATTGCAAGTATGTTATTAGGACTATTTAATGTGTTTGCATATCTTTTTATATCGTTCAAGTACATCATTAAAGCATTTTCTCTTGCAGAAGGATATGAGATTCCTTTCTTTAGCTCGTGTGCTAGTATATTTGTATATGCCTTTGGTTCTTCATATAAAACATTTGCAATATTGTTCAAAGTGGCTAAATCGTTTGCTTCTGCTCCAAAAGAGACAGCATCTACAACTTTTAAGTTGTCTAATATTTTTATTGCTCCACTGGCAAAGTTTTCTGCACTTGATATGCTGTAAACTGTTGGTAGCTCTATTACAAGGTCAGCTCCTCCACATATAGCCATATATGTTTTAGCCCATTTATTAACTATAGAAGTGTCTCCTCTTTGTGTAAAGTTTCCCGATATTACAGCAACGCAATAGTCCGCTCCAGTTATTTCTTTTGTTGCTTGTAAATGATAATAGTGTCCATTATGAAACGGGTTGTATTCAGCTATTACTCCTATTACTCTGCTCACTTAAAAAGCACCTCCTTTTTTATTTTTTTGTTGCACTTATATTTGTTTACTGGTATAATATCATAAAATAAAATTATTTACAATGATTTTTTAGAGAGGTTTATTATGGAAGAAATTACTATTTATACTGACGGTGCTTGTTCTGGAAATCCTGGCCCTGGTGGTTGGGGTGCAATTCTAATGTTTGGCGATACTAAAAAAGAAATTTCTGGAGGTCTTGATAATACTACTAATAATGTTATGGAATTAACTGCTGTTATTGAATCTTTAAAAATGTTAAAAAGACCTTGCAAAGTAAATTTATATAGTGATAGTGCTTATGTAGTTAATGCTTTTTTACAGAAATGGATTTATGGTTGGATAAAAAAGAATTGGAAAACTGCCGGAAATGAACCTGTAAAAAATAAAGAGCTTTGGCAAGAACTGTACGGTCTTACCAAAGTTCACGAAGTTACTTTTCATAAAGTTAAAGGTCACGCAGACAATGAATTTAATAATAGGTGTGATGAACTCGCAAGAATGGAGAGGGATAAGTTTTAATTATCCCTCATCTTCTTCATTATTATTTTCTGTTTCATCATATTCATATTCATATGTTTCTATTGGTTTATGATATTTTATATTCTTTTTTGGTTTTGCTGGTTGTTGTTTTTTTCTATCTTCTTCTAATTTTTTCTCCTCAATTTTTCTTGCTTCTATTTTTTCTTCTTTTTTGTTTTGCATTTGTTTATTAAATATTGCATTCAACTTGTCAATTGCATCTGGTACATAGTCTAGCAATCTATCTAAGCACGAACTATGGTCTACTGGTAATAGTTTTACTGTATTTGGTTGTACTACTAAAAATGCCATAGGAATTATACTTACTCCTGCACCTGCTCCTCCACCAAATGGTAGTCTATATTGCACTTGTTCTTCTTTATCTTTTTTAGTGTATTCGTCTAATGTTTCTCCTCTAAATTCGCTGCCACCTGCTGCAAATCCAAATCCAACTTTCGATATTGGTATAATCACTGTATTGTTCGAAGCTTGAATCGGCTCTCCTATTATTGTATCGACATCTATCATATCTTTTATGCTATTCATTGCTGTATTCATAAGATTTTCTATTGGATGTTCTCCCATATAATCACTTCTTTCTTTATTATTATATAAATAATATGTACCATTTTTGTATTTTTTATACAGGTTGAATACTCATTTTTAATTTTTTTGTTTGTTCTTCTTCCTTTTTTTGTTTTCTCATTTCTAAAGCATCCTTTGCTATGTCACTTACTTTTACATTTATTATAGTTGATAATTTCAAATTATACATATTTATTGGATGATATATTGGATTTACTTTGTAAAAAATATCTTCTCTTATTTTTACATTTTTGTCTAGTATATGAGGTAATATATTGGATATTATTATTGATATAAAAGCTACTAGATATGATGTAACAATATAATTTTTTGTTCCAACTAGAATATCTATATTTATTTTTTCAATATTAATTTTTGTTCTTTTTAGGTCTTCTTTTATTTCTGGCTTTTTTATCATTAATTTAAAATCTTGTATTGCCTTTTGTTTTAAATCTTTATTTGTTATGTTCTTCTTATATTGACTTTTTTTGATTTTAGCATATATTACAGCTAATTTATGTTTGTTAAGTTTAAAGTGTATCCAATGCAATTTTCCTATTTTAAGAGATATTTTTATTGATAACTTTTGATTATTCTGTTTTTTATTTATATTACTCATATCTAAGTTTTCAATATTTAATTCTAATTTTGAAATACTTATAAGAAAAGCTAAATTTAGAATAGATAAAATTATTGATATTGCAATATAAAAAACTAACACCTTTTTTCTCCTTTACTAAAGATTTTCTTTGGTATTAGTTTTCCCATTTTTTTACTAAATTAAACGCATATTTTACGCTATTTTATTATTATTTTTTTCCACAGAGATATCGCCAAACAATTCTTCTTGTCTAGTAATTACCTTGTTTCTTCTAGACAATTCTAATAGTCCAGAAAAAGCTGTAACAACTTCTTCTTTTTCGCATCTGTTTAGCGAGAATAATGTATTGAATATGAATTTAGGTCTTTTTACTAATTCTTTTAGCATATCCTTTACTTTGCTTGCAACAGTATATTTGTCTGTAATAGCAATTTTTTCAATATTTTGTGCATTCTCATTTTTCTTTTCTTCATTTATTTTAACTATATTTGAATACGCATCAATAATATTTTGTTTTCCATATTCAATTTCTAATTTTTGTTTTGGTAATTCTATATTGTCTGGTAATTTATAAAATCTTATTGCACTATTGTTATACATTTCTCTAAGATTTTTGGTTATTTCTTTGTATTTTTTGTATTCTATTATTCTCCTTAATAATTCTTCTTCTGAAATTTCTTCTTCATTGTCTCCTTCTTTTGGAAGTAAGCTTTTAGATTTCAAATATATTAAGGTAGATGCCATAACTAAAAATTCACTTGTTACCTCTAGATTCATTTCTTCCATTTTGTTAATGTGTTCTATGTATTGATCTGTAATGTCATTTAATTTTATATCATTAATATTCATCTTATTCTTATCTATTAAATGACACAATAAGTCTAATGGTCCCTCGAAATTTTCTATTTTTATAGCATATTTTTTTGTCTCTAAAGTTAATACGTTTTGCATTTTTCTGTCCTTTTTTGTTATATTGTTTATGATAATTCTTCATCACTTAGTCTTGAGATTGCTTCTCTTATATTGCTAGTTCTATAACCTTTTTTTATTAAAAATTGTATAATTGTTTCTTCGTCCATTTGGTTTTGTTTTTTTACAATTATATTTTTGGCTGAGGTTATTTCATATTCTTGAAGCTTTTCTATTTTATCATTAATATAGTCTTCTAGCAAGCCACTAGAAATACCTTTTGAAATTAGTTTATATTTTATTTCTTTTATAGACAGGTTGTTTAAAGCTATAAACTCGTTAACAGCTCTATCTATATAGTTATTATCGTTTATATATCCGTTTTCTTCTAATTCGCAAATTATATCTTCTAGCATATTTTCTTTTATATCATTACAAAATTTGTTTTTTACTTCTTGCTTGCTTCTTTTTTTGTATAATACATATTTCAATACTCTTGATTTTTGTTTGTCATAATCTTCTATCGTATACATTTTGCCCTCTATTATTCTTCATTATCTAATGGTTCATCTTGGTCGTTTATGTTTTCTGAGCCTTCGTCATTTAAGCTCTTCTCAAAAGCTTCATCAAATTTTGATCTAACTTTTTTCTCTATTTCAGCCATTATTTGAGGATTATCTTCAAAATATTTCTTTGCATTTTCTCTACCTTGTCCTATTCTTGTTCCATCATAGCTAAACCAAGATCCACTTTTTTCTACTATATCTAAGCTTACCGCTAAGTCTAGTATATTGCCTGATTTTGAGATTCCTTTTCCATATATAATGTCAAATTCTGCTTCTCTAAATGGTGGTGCAACTTTATTTTTTACGACTTTCACTTTAGCTCTATTTCCAAATACTTCTCCGTCTTGTTTTAAGTTTTCTACTTTTCTTATATCTAATCTAACTGAAGAATAGAATTTTAAAGCTCTTCCTCCTGGAGTTGTTTCTGGGTTTCCAAACATAATGCCAACTTTTTCTCTTAGTTGGTTTATGAATATTATTGCTGTATTTGATTTATTAAGTACACCAGCTAGTTTTCTTAATGCCTGTGACATAAGTCTTGCTTGAAGACCCACATGTGCATCGCCCATATCTCCATCTATTTCTGCTTTTGGAACTAAGGCTGCAACAGAGTCTACTACAATTATATCTATAGCACCGCTTCTAACTAATGCTTCTACTATTTCTAGTGCTTGTTCTCCCGTATCTGGTTGAGATACTATTAAGTCATCTATATCTACACCTAAATGTTTTGCATATATTGGATCGAGTGCGTGCTCAGCATCTATAAAGGCTGCTTCTCCTCCTAGTTTTTGACACTCTGCAATCATATGTAATGCAAGTGTTGTTTTTCCTGAAGATTCAGGTCCAAATATTTCTATTATTCTTCCCTTTGGTATTCCACCTATTCCTAGTGCAACATCTAAGCTTAGTGCTCCTGTAGGAATGGCTTCTACATTCATTGTTTTAAAGTCTCCTAGTTTCATTACTGAACCTTTACCAAATTGTTTTTCTATTTGTCCTAAAGCTGATTCCAGTGCTTTTTTCTTTTCATTGTTTTCCATATTGTTTTCCTCCCAATTTTATAAACATATGTTTGTATTATTAATCTTGTTATATTATATACTATTATTTTTATTTGTCAAGACTTTTTTTCAAACATTTGTTTTTATTTTCTATACCAATCATCTAATCCATAAAAACTTGTATAGTTATTGGCTTCTACAGTTCCAACTAGTGATGAGCTAGTGATCACTATGTTTTTTGTTCTATATAATCCAATAAATGGTACATCATCTTTATATATGTTATATACTTTTTGGTATATTTCTTTTATTTTACTACTATCATTAATCATTCCAGCATTTTGCAATGTTTTAAATAATTCTTCATTGGTATATTTAGCAATATTTCCTGGTGCAAAATAATATGTTACATCTGGACTATATGATGTATAAACTCCTGTAAGTAAGATTTGATAATCTTCACCGCCAATATATTCATCATACTGACTTTTTGATATTTTGCTTACAGTTATGTCTAATCCAATAGATTCTAATTGTTGTTCTATTAGTTCAGCTACCGCTACTCTTGTTTCATCATCTTTATCTACCGCTATTTTTAATCTTAATGTTCTAGTTACACCCTCAATTTCTTTTCTCCAACGATTATTTGTATATGTCCATCCACCATCTTGTAAAACTTGCTTTGCCTGTTCTGGATTATATCCAGAACTTGCATTATTAGCTTCATATAAGAAATTGCCATAATCTAGTGGGTAATCTGCTACATAGTTTTGATTATTGAATACTGTTGAATTTATATTTCCTTTATCTATAGCATAACTTATGGCTTGCCTTACAGCTTTATCCTGTAGAATAATGTCTTCACAGTTTAGGCTCAAAAAGTCAAATTTTCTTCCAGCATACTCTGTTTTTTCAAAACCGATGGTTCCAATGTATTCCTGAAAATTAGGATTTGAAGTGTTTAATAAATCTACATTTCCCATTTTAAAATTATTATATGCTTCTCCCATAGATGAATATAAATTTATTTTTATTGTTTCTATTTTACTATTTGTAGTGTCTAAATCTCTCCATTTTGTATTTTTAGATAAAGTTATATTGTTTGTGCTTACATTTGTTATAGTGAATTTTCCTGTTCCTATTGGTGTTTTAGTACTATTATAAAAATCTTCTCCTTGATAATATGAACTAGAAACTATTGGGAATATCAAATTATATTTAAAAAACGGAATGTCTGCATCTAGTGTAAATTTAATTGTGTTCTGATCTATTACTTCTATCGCTATAATATGACTTGTGTTATATTTATAAATTGAGTTGCCTTGATTTATTGTTTCTATTGTATATTTTACATCTTCTGCTGTAAAAGGAGAGCCATCCTGCCAAACAATTCCTTCTTTAAGTTTTACAACATATATATTGTCGCCTGTTTTTGCACATTCTTTTGCTAAACAGGGTTCTATTTCATAGTTTTTTGACAAAGTAAAAAGCGGTTCAAATACTAATGTATCAATATTCAAAATCTCTTTATTTGATGTAATAAGTGGATTCATTGTGTCATAATTTGTGATTGCTAATCTTATATCTTTTATAATACTTTCTTCCTCTACAACTTCTGGTTCTTCATTATTACTTTGCTGTGCATTCTGCATTTTATAAATGCGATATCCAGCATATGCTATTATACCTATTGCAAATATTATAAATATATACTTAAATAGATTGCTTACCTTCATAACTCGTCCTCTCTTAATTTCTTATATGCTTATAATACATTAAATGTCCAATTTTTTCAATAGTTGTAAGAATTTTTTATCTCTAAAAATACAAAAAGGGGTATGTTTTTTAGCCATACCCCTTTATTTATTAATCTAACAGATTCTTTATTTTCTAGACTCCACTATAAGTTTCATCCCAGTTCTTTCTTCCCCTTCAACTTCTACTTCTGCAAATGCTGGTATGCAGATTAAGTCCACTCCTGCTGGTGCTACAAATCCTCTAGCTATTGCTACTGCCTTTACTGCTTGATTTAAAGCTCCTGCTCCAATTGCTTGCATTTCTGCTTTGTTTGATTCCTTTACCAAACCAGCAATTGCACCTGCTACTGAATTTGGATTTGACTTTGATGAGATTTTTAAAACTTCCATTTTTTTCCTCCTAATATTTTATTTTTCTGTATGTTTAAGTACAGTTATATTTATATAATATTGGAAGTCATTTGTCTATATAAAAATGGTAATTTCTTACAGTTTTCATCGTGTACTTTCTGCATTTTTCGTCATTTATTTTCTTACTATTCTGGTAATTTTGGTTACTCGACAATTTTCGTCATTAATCTCAAAAATACATCCATTCAATTTTGCTTCACCTGATGCAACTTTATATTTTTCTGGAAGTGTTGTTTCAAATCTTTTTATAGACGCATCTATATCCATTCCTATTACAGATTTTGCTGGTCCTGTCATTCCTATATCTGTGATATATGCAGTTCCTTTTTCTAAAATTGTTTCATCAGCAGTTTGCACATGTGTATGTGTTCCGAAAATTGCAGTTATCTTTCCATCTAAATAATAACCCATTGCAATTTTTTCTGCTGTTGCTTCAGCATGGAAGTCTAATATTATTATGTCTGCTTTGTCTTTTACTTTTTCTAAAATACTTTGCATTCTTGTAAATGGATTTTCTGATTGAACATTCATATCTGTTCTTCCTATCAAATTTACAACGCAAATTTTCTTGCCGTTGCATTCATATATTCCATAACCTTTTCCTGGAACTCTAGCAACATAGTTTGCTGGTCTTAATAAGATTTTATCATCTATAAAGCCAAATATGTCTTTTTTGCCCCAAGTATGATTTCCCATTGTTATTGCATCTATTTTTAATTCTTTTAATTCGTTAAATATTTTGTTTGTGATCCCCATTCCATCTGCTGAGTTCTCAGCGTTTACTATTACAAAATCTATTGATTCTTCTTTTCTTATTTCTGGTAAAATCTCTTTTAGTTTTCTTACTCCGCTTTCTCCTACCAAGTCACCTATCGCTAATATTTTCAATTTTTATCTTCCTTTCATTTGTTCTAGTTATTTCTAGAAATATCTTATCTAGTATAACATATTTTCTAGTATATGCCAAGAGGTATTATAATAAAAAAGCTCTCTTACAGTGTTTCAGTATAAAAATATTAAATTTATTACAAACCATTAGTTGAGTTTAACTAAAATATAGTTAAACTGAGGAAAAAGGGAGATATTCCCCTTTTCCCTCAGTTTTTATTTTGTTTTAGTTCTGCAAAGTGTAATTGCTCCAATAACAATTATTGATATTATTGCAACTATAAGAAGTACTAATATTATTTTTCCTGCTAATGTATTTAGAATCGCTAAATTATTATTTTGATTATTTATTTGTGGTTTTACATTTTCGACTGACGTTTCACTTTTTGTATTGTTTTCTTGTTTTGTCATTTTACTTAAGTCTATAGAAGATATTGTAGTATAAATATTATTCTCATCTACTGTTCCTTCTATATTTGTTCCTGTATATATGTTGTATGTTTTATCCTCTAAACTGCTTGAGCTATATTGAATTGTTAATATTTTTCTATCAGATTTAAATGCAAACACTACATTTTCGTCTTCATCTGCAATTACAATACTTTCTCCTTCTTTTACTCCTTTTGAAAAACTCATCTGTATTATATTTGTACCATTAGAGGTTGTACATTCTTCGTATATGCTTCCTGTTCCAAACACTGTTCCACCATTTATATATATTCCTAAATCTGAATCTAAACCACTGTCACACCCTGGATGTGAAAATGCATATACCGTACCTCCATTTATATACAAGTATCCATTAGAGTCAATTCCGTCTCCTTCTTTTGCTGTATCTAAAACATTTGTAACTACTGTTCCTCCGTTTATAGTTATAATACTTTCGTTGTCTTTACAAGCATTAATTGCATCATCTACAGATTTGATATTGTATGTTCCATCATTTATTGTAATGTTTACTTTAGATTCTATTCCCTCTTTTTTATTAGAGGTTACATTTAATCTTCCTGTTCCATCAAATGTTAATGAGACATCTGAGCTTATTGCTCCATCGTATTTATATCTTTCAAAGTATTCGTTATCCTCATTGTAATTTTTTTCTACATAATATAAAATACTGTCCTGATCTTCCCAACCCTGTACACTTTGCTTTATTTTTCCTCCTACTACATTATTGATTGTTCCATCCGCCAATTCAATTGTTACTTTGCAATTTTCACTTTCTATGTCTTTACTATATACAAAAATTGCTGGTGCTTTTTTGCAAGTAATATTTGCTTCGTTTAATACAATCTTTACTTCGCCATTTATATTATTTGCATTTACTGAAATTTGTCCATCACTTAAAGTTCCTGTAAATTCATATGTTCCTGCACTGTTTATATTTATAACATTTGCAACTTCTATGTTGCTACTTATTGATTCAGTTTGAGTTCCGCCATTATCCATTTTATTTGCTAAATATATATTACTATTTGTATCTGTCTCTATCGTTCTTCCATCTACTGTTATTTTAGAATCACTTAAAGATATCTTTGTACTATTTGCAGCATTTGCAAATGATGGAATAACAGAAATTGCTATTACTAGCATCAATATTATAATAATTACTTTTTTCATAAAAAATTTAATTCCTTTCTTTCTTTCTTTGCTCAAAGGTACACATAGGAATGAAAGCTTTGAGTTTGAAACATTTTTCTTTGTATAATATTATGTAGTGGTTTTATTCCGAACAAAATATTTTACTTTTCATATTTCATGATTTATTATAAGACAATTGTTTATAGAAGTCAATTAATTTTACATTTTTTATAGATCAAACCATACAAAAAGAGATTAGCAAAGCTAATCTCACTTTGGTGCGGATGAAGGGACTACGCCAAGCCGCGTCGGTAAAATAGTCCAATGGGACTATTTTAGCTTTCGTTTCGGCTGGCTCCTGTCCAGCTCGAAACTCAGCAGCCTCCTTTTCGAGTCCCTTTCTTTGCATACAAAAAGAGATTAGCAAAGCTAATCTCACTTTGGTGCGGATGAAGGGACTCGAACCCCCACGTCGTTGACACTGGTTCCTAAGACCAGCGCGTCTACCAATTCCGCCACATCCGCATATTTATTTGTGTGTTAATACTTATTAATATTAGCACACTTTTTTTATTTTTGCAATAGTTATTCTAAAATTTTATGAATAATTTGTGATAATTTATATTATTTTTATCTGTGAAGTATATTAGAGGTGTATTATTTTTTTGTTTCCTAATCAAAAATCATTGACAGAAATATTGTGCAGTAAAGGAGAGTAAAAAAAATTAGCTCAAAAGAATTTTCTCCTTATGAGCTAAATTAGTTTTTATTATTCTTTATTACTTATATGCACATTTTCTATGTCTGCTTTTAATTCTCTTACAATTATGTTTTGTACTTGTGCGATTTGTTCTTGTGATAACTCTTTTGCCTTTATCACAACATTTATGCTATCTCCATTTACGAATATTAACACATCTTCAAATCCTTTATTTTTTAATAAATTTTCTGAAATCATTATTGCGTTTTTTGTATCATTTATTTTCTTTATTTCGTTTTGTGATATTTCTTTTTGTGTATCTGATACTTGAGTGTTATTTAATATTTCTTGATAGCTTGCTAACATCTGAGAATACATTTTTTCTCTTTCTAACCTTGATTCTGTAAAGTATTGATCATTTGATGTAGCAGATGCAGATGTTTCGTTTACTATATTTTCTGTAGGAAGTTCTGTGTTCTCTGGTTCATTTTCTACTAAAGCTCCTGTTTCTTCTACATTTTCAGCTATAGCATTTGCACTTACAAGAGTTGCGTCTCCTAAGTCTCCGTACTTTTCACTATCTTTTAGAGCTGCAGTTTGTAGAGTCTGTTTACTGTTTGCTGTGTAGTTCATATAACCTGCTGCTATTAGCATTATTGCTATAACAGATATTATTACTTGATTTTTCTTTAATATCATTTTCATATTTCAAAATCCTCCTAATCCATTTCAAAAACTTGTATCTTATATGTAGCAAGACCTGTTACAGCCTCCACTGCTTGAACTATATTAGTTTTTACATCTGCATTTGTAGCTCCTTGTGCTGTTATTATAGCTCCCTCTATTGTTGGATTTATTATGCTTTGTGTTATTGGTGTTTTTACTCCATTCTTTTCTTCATAAATTATGTCTTTTTTACTGCTGTTCTCATTTACTGTTCTAGTTCCTCCACCAGAGTCTTTTTCTTCTGTTGTACTTGTGCTTGAATCTTCATTATACATTGGTATTATTTGATTTGTTTGCGAATATGTAACTAGAACTTTAACATTTCCAACACCTTTTATTTTTGATAATATGTTTTCTAATTTGTTCTCTATACTTTCATTTGATGTTGTAATTTCTTTTTCATCTTCTGTTGCGAGCGTCTTACTTTGACTATTTGTTATGGTTTTACTTTTTTTGTTATTTCCAGACAATATGTAATTAATAGCAACTATCGTTATAATTAATAGAATTCCTAAAACAACCAAGTTTTCTATTGCCCTTTTGTTGTTTTCCCCTTTTTTTATTTTAAAGGCTTCTTTGAATTTCTCTTTTATCAAACTTTCTCACCTCTCTTTTGTTAATTTATATCTATAATTTTTTCAGATATATCATATGTTTTAGCTAAATATTCTTTTATCTCTTGTTTATCCTGACTGCTTATTTTTTCATCTGTAATGGTATTGTTTTTGCTTTTGTTTATTGTAATTGTTCCAATTGTTATTTCATTCCTAATTTCTTTCTTCTCGTTCTTGTTAATTGTCATACTAATTTTTTCAATTGTATAATTTTCATCATCTTTAGCTTTTATGTACATACTTGCCACTTCATAACCTTTGTCTTTTAATTTTGCTTTTATGTCCACTTCTAAGTTTGACACATATATATCTTTTACAGTTCTACTATTGTTAGATTCTATTTTTTGTAAAATACTATTATTGCTATTTTGCATTTTTTCTTCGTATTTATCGAGATCAAATATTTCGTTTGCGTTTATATTTTGATTTGCAAATTTGTTAACTACAGGTGCTATTATTGAAAACAAAATATATATTCCAACAACTACTTTAACATATTTTTTGCTACTTCCATTTGGTAATAATAACTCCACTATTGTTGCTACTATTACTGCAACTATAATTCCTTGTGCCCAATTACTAAAAAAAGCTACCATAGTTTCTCCTTTGTTATTGCATCATCATTCCACTATTTGATATTTTAATAACAAGTGTTATTCCTATTATTAGCATTATAGAAACACTACTCATTATTGCTAAAAGTAATTTAAATGTGTCTCCAATTTTTTCTAAAAGCTTTACTATTTTTTCGTCTGCTATTGGCTGGCAAAGAGCTGACCCTAAATAATATACTGCCATCAATGCTACTAATTTTATAATTGGAACTACGCATATGCTTATTATTACTACAACTCCAACTATTCCAACTGCATTTTTTAATATGTTGCTGCAGCTCATTACTGTTTCAACAGCATCACCGTAATATTTTTCCTACTATTGGTATAAAGTTTGATACTGCAGCTTTGGTTGTTTTTACTGTTAATGCGTCTACTCCATTTGTAATGCTTCCTTCCAACGAAGTAACTCCAACAAATACTGTTAATGCAATTCCTAAAATCCATACAACTGAACTGTTTATAAATTTTGCTAATTTGTCAACTTGCACTCTGTCTGATATGTTTGATATTATGCTAAGCGATACAGATATTAATATTACTGGTATCAATATTTCGTTTATAAAATTTCCAATGAATGTTATCAAGAATAATATTATTGGTTGCAATAAACTTGCTGATGTAATATTTCCGAGTTGTAATCATTAGATTTATTAATAATGGCAGTAAACAGTTTGTAAATCCAACCAGGTTTTCTATTGAGCTTTTTACCATTATTATAATGTCTGAAAAGTTTTTCATTATTACTGTAACTATTAAAATATATGTAACATAGTGTGTGATTTGTGCTACACCCGAATTTTCTAAATTATCACTTATACTTTTTAATACACTCGATATTATTACTATTATCATTATTATGCCGTATTGTTTTTATAGCACTACTTGTTTGTTTAAATAAAATGGATAATATTCTTCGTCCAAGTGATTTATTATCAATGTTTCCTTTAACTGCTGATGTAAATAGCTCACTTATATCTATAGAAAAGTCTTCACTTTGATATTTATCTGCTTCTTCTATAAAGCTTGATATTCCAAATGATTTAGATTGGCTTTCTATAATACTACTTTGATCAGCTTCTGTATTCTCTGCTTTTACTTTATAGAAAAGACTTGTAAATATAAATTGTGCTAAGACTATTGATATGATTGTAATTATTAATTTTTTTATTACATCTCTCATCTTTGCTCCTATTTTCTTTTGTGAAATATTTATGGCAATATTTTTATAATTGTTTCTAATAAACTTGCCATTATCGGTATCGACATTGACATTATTATTACCTTTCCACCTAAATCTACTTTATGAGCTATTGCCGATTCTCCTGTATCTTTACAAATGCTTACTGCAAATTCGGTTAATATTGCTATTCCTGTTATTTTTATAAGAAGGACTAAAAATTCACTGTTTATTGTTGCCTTGTTTGCAATGCTTTTTAATATATCTATTATTCCGGACAATCTTGTAGCAATTAGTGCAAATATTAAAACTCCTGCTATTAATGATACATACATCGCAAATTCTGGTCTGTATTGCTTTAGAATTACAATTATAATTAGAGATACCAAACCTATTCCTATAATCTTTATAATATCCATCTTTAATCACATATCCTTCCTATTTGATTACAAATTAAAGATAGTTCTTACTGTGTCAAATAATGTACTTATTTCTTTTATAACCATTGTTAAAACTATTATTAGACCTGCTAGAGTTGTCATCATTGCTTGATCTTCTCTTCCAGCTCTCACTAATACTTGGTATAACACAGCTACTAATATTCCGATAGCTGCAATTTTAAATAAAAGATTTATGTCCATACTTTTTACTTCCTTCTCATATTAAAATTATAGAAATAGCAAGTCCCACTGTTACTCCTAGAGTTCTATACATTTTTGAGTTTTTTGCTTTTTCTTCAAGTGCTTCTTTAATCTGGTTTTCTAATAATGTCTCTGTTAGTTCTATTTGGTTTATTTGCCCTTCTACATCTGTTTCTCCTAATATCTTCCCTAGATTTTTAAGTGTTTCTATATCTTCTTTTGTAAAATTTGTTTTTACTTCTTCTAGTGATTTGTTCCAAGCTTCTTTTGCACTGTAAGTTTCCATATAGTCATTAGCTTTTTTAAAAATTTCTCCTACTTCATTCGGAGTATCCTCATATAACTGGTTGAAGATCTCTTGTATTGTATTGCAAGTAAATTTTATTTTTACTTTAAATATGTTTAATAAATTTTTCATTTGTTCTAGCTGTAACGCTCTATTTATGTATTTTTTAGAATATAAGCTTCCTATTTTTACAAATATTAAAAACACAAAAAATATTAGAATACCTTTTATAAAGTCCATATCTTGTCCTTTCTGATTTTATACTCACTTTATATATGTATATTCCAATATTTTTATTTTAGAACTATTTTATATACTAAATTTTATTTTATTGTTTTCTCTGCCTTGCAAGAAAATTATTTTATCAAATATTTTTTCTTCTATTAATTGTTTTAATTCTGGATTTTTTCTTAATTCTTCCATATTTTTCCCGTGTGCTGTAAATATTCCTTTAACTCCGCAACACATTGCATATCTTATAGCTTCACTATCTTTTGTGCTGCCTATCTCATCTGCTGCAATTACTTGCGGTGCCATTGATCTAATTGCCATTTTCATTCCAAGATACTTTGGAATGTCGTTTATAACATCTGTTCTTATGCCCAAATCATTTTGCATAATTCCTTTGTACATTGCTGAGATTTCGCATCTTTCGTCAATTACCGCTATGTTTTTTCCTGTTAGTTCATTATTAAATCCATTACTTATATTTCTTATTATATCTCTTAACAAAGTTGTTTTGCCCATACCTGGTGGAGATACTATTAAAGTATTATGTATTGTGTTTTCTTCTTTGTTTATGATTTCATCCATTAATGGATTACTACAGCCAATTACTTCTCTACTTATTCTTATGTTTAGACTTGATATGTAATTAAAGTTTGTTATGTTATTATCTTTTATTACAGCTGTTCCAACAAGTCCGACCCTATTTCCACCTTTTATAGTGATAAAACCACTTGCTATTTGATTTTGATATGTATAGATTGAATTTTCACATATTTTTTGGAATATGTAATTCATTTCTTCAGGATTAATTTTATACTGAATTATTCTTTCATATTGTCCAAAGTTTAATAATATTGGCAAATTATTTCTAAGCCTAATTTCTTCTAGATTATTTAATTTAGACTTTTCTTCAATTGCTTGTCTAATATTTTGTGGGAAACATCTCAAAATATATTCTAAATTCATAATACTCCTTTATGTAAGTAAATTTATTACTATATGTATATGCTTTATTTTACATTTTAGAACTATCTATATGTACAAAAATAAGATGATGTACTTTAATACATCACCTTAATTTATCTTCTTAATTTTATTATTACGTCCATTTTTGTTTATATCTTCTTACTTTTGTCCATCCAATCTTTACCATCAACTATTCTTGCTGCTAACATTGATGAACTGGTATCTCCAATTACATTTAATACTGTTGCTGGTGCATCTATTATTGTAGCAATTATCGTTAGTATTGGTAACGCTGCTACTGGGTATCCCATCATTGTTAATATCATCATTTCTGATATTGTTCCGCCACCGATTGGAACTGCTGTTATTAGCAAGTTCGCAATTAATGCAACTAATATTATTTGCCAAATTGATGCACTTGTGCCAAATAAGCATACTAAAAACATTATTTTAAATACCGAGCCTATTATTGAACCATCTTTGTGGAAACTTGTTCCAAGCGGTATCATTGTTTCAGCAATATCGTCTGAAACACCCATTTTTTTAGATGCTTCTGTATTTACGGGAATTGAAGCAGCTGATGAACAAGTTGCTAAGGCTGTTACTGTTGCTGGAATTATGTTTTTCCAGAATGTAACTACTCCTCTCTTTCCTCCTGCAATTAGTGCATATATTGTATATACTATTATGTAGAATAATATTGCAACTACTGTATATATTACAAATGTTTTTGCATATCCAACTGCAATTGAGCTACCAAATGTTCCTATTAATGCTGCAAAGTAGCATCCAAGTCCTATTGGTGCATAATACATTATTATTTTTATTAATTTCATTATAACTTCATATGCTGAGTTCAAAAACTCCTCTACAGGTTTTGCTTTTTCTCCTGCCATATTCATTGCAAGCCCAAATAAAATTGAGAATACAATTATAGCTATAATGTTACTTTTTGATAATAACTTTGAAAAATCGTTTACAGTAAGAGCACTTACTGTTCTCTCTAAAATTGTTTGATCATCTTCCTCTGTTAGTGTTTCCTCTTGTTCTTCTAGTGAAGCTTTTATAGTTTCCCCGTCTTCTGGATTAACTAATTTAATAGGATAAGCTACTGCTAATCCAACGAATACTGCTACAAGAGATGTAACAACAAACATCGCAATTATAGTAATCATAATTTTACCTAGTCTTTTAGGTTGTTTCATTTTAGAAATTGATGTTGAAATACTTAAGAATATTAATGGTACGATTACAACAAACATTAAGTTTAAGAAGATATCCCCTAGTGGGCTTAAGACAGCTGCTTTTTCTTTGAATACTATCCCCACGATAGCGCCAATTATTATCGCAGCCAAAAGTATAATAACTGACTTGTAAGTTTTTAAAAAGTTTTTCATAATACTTTCTCCTTTAAATAAAGAAGCGTTATTAAGGAAATATAGTCATATCTCCTAATTCGTCTATTATTATACAATTATTATATGCATATTGCAAGTATTTCTTGACTTTTTATACTATATTTTATTATATGCAAAATTTTCATTGCCAATGCAACAACTTTTTTCTAAAAAGTGTTGTCATATTC
>CAVFFR010000021.1:0-22258 GCA_963621875.1 Bacteroidaceae bacterium
CAAAAATTATTTAAAAAATATTTTATTTTTCTATTGACATATTACCTACTGTCTTCTTATTTGTATTCGGTATTTTTTTATCATACAATATTACAAGTAAAAAGGCAAGAACTTCCGTACGACTAGTTTTTACAGTATTCGACATTAATCGACATTTTGATTTCTTCATATATTTTTTCTTCTACATTTTCTTTTGCTACGCTCAACGCTTTTTCTCCCATACGAGTTAAATTTTCCTTATCTTTTATCATATCATTTATTTTATTATTTAAAATTGTATATGTTAAGTTTTTATCTAATATAATTTGTGCTGAGCCAACCTTTTGCAATACTTTAGCATTATATTCTTGATGATTTTCTGTTGCAAATGGAAATGGTATGAATATTGCTGGTTTTCCAAGTAAAGCTATTTCTGTTATCGTCATGGCACCGCTTCTGCATACTACTAAGTCCGACATTTGCATTATTTCTTGCATATTATATATGTAAGGTAAAATCTTTGTATTTTTGATATTGTTTATATCTATCTGTTTATCTATTAGTTGTTGTTTTACGGTTTCATAATTACTTGTTCCGGCAGCCCAAATTATTTGGTAATTTTCATTCATTTTATTCTCTATTATTCCTATTAATGCTTTGTTTATTGAGACAGCTCCTTGACTTCCTCCAAATACAAGCACTGTTGGTAATTCAAAATTTAGCCCTAATTCACTTATTTTATTTCTCTTTTCTTCTATTGACATATAATTTCTTTTTATTTTTGTTGGGTTGCCTGTTACTACTACTTTTTTTGCTTTAGGGAGTCTTTCTTCAGCTTCCTTAAAACCTACCAAAATTTTCTCTGCATCTTTAGATAATAGTTTTACTGCAACTCCAGGAAACGCATTGCTTTCGTGAAGAATAACTGGAATTTTTAATTTTTTTGCGGCTATTCCAACAGATACACATATGTATCCACCTGTTCCTATTACTACATCTGGTTTAAATTTTTTTAATATTTTTTTTGCTTCATTTATAGATTTTATAGTTTTACAAAATCGTTTAATGTTGTCAATATTTATTTTTCTATTTATACCATATGAATTTATACATTCTAGTTTATAACCAGCTCTTGGTACTAAATCAGTTTCCAATCCTCTATTAGTACCTATAAATATTACTTCTGAGCTTGGCTCTTTTTCCATTATTTTGTTTGCAATTGCTATTCCTGGATTTATATGGCCTCCAGTTCCTGCCGCTGCTATAACCACTTTCATTTTTGTCCCTCTCAACTTAAATTTTTTCGCCCAGAATCGCCCAGAAGGGACGCCCTTTTTTGGGCGATTTTTTCCCTCTTAGTTTAAAATTTTCGCCCAAAAAAGGGCGTCCCTTCTGGGCGATTCTGGGCGATTCTGGGCGATTCTGGGCGAGGTTTTAAACTTTTGCACCTGCTCTCGATATATTCAGCAATATGCCAACAGATGCTAGCAATATAACCAACGCTGTTCCTCCATAACTAAAGAATGGAAGTGCCATTCCTGTTGTTGGAATAGATGCTGTTACAACTGCTATATTTATAATTGTTTGTATTGCAACTAATGTTGTTATTCCTATTGCTATTAAACTTCCGAACATATCTGGAGCCTTCATAGATATTACAATTCCTCTCCAAACAAATACTGCAAATAACGCTATTATTGCCACACATCCCACAAATCCTAATTCTTCTGCAACTATTGCAAATATAAAGTCATTTTGTGGTTCTGGTATGTATAAGTATTTTTGTTTACTATTTCCAAGTCCAACACCAAATAATCCACCTGAACCAATTGCATATAGACTTTGTATCATTTGATATCCTGTTCCTGTCGCATCTGACCAAGGATCGAAAAATACTTTTATTCTATCCAATCTAAAGCTTTCTGTCGTTCCACCAATACCTTTTATCTGGTCCATCTTTCCTTTTAGTAACAATATCACTCCTGTTGCACCTCCAGCTAAACCAGCCCACACAAAGTGTAGCATTCTAACTCCAGCCATTAGCATCATTACGAATGTAATAACTGATATTACTAAAGATACACTTAGGTGGTTTTGAACTTTGTATAGTATTGCTACTGGTATAAATAAAAATATTAGCGGTTTAAAAAATCCTCTCCAAAAATCTTTTAGCTCACCTTTATGATCAGATAGGTAACCTGCATAAAATATTATAAGTCCTATTTTAGTAATTTCTGATGGTTGAAATTGCCCGAAGTCCTTTTATTTCTATCCATCTTAACGCTCCGTTTACTGTTTTTCCTAACCCAGGGGCTAGTACTAATAGCAACACCGCAACCGATAATATATATACAATCCAATAATATTTTTTATAAAATCTATAGTCTATCTTTGAAATAAACAGCATAGCGATTATTCCAAAAATAGCAAATATAAATTGCTTTATGAAGTATGTATAACTACTTCCTGTCTTTGATAATGCCGAAGGAGCACTTGCTGACAAGACCATAACAACTCCTAAAGATACTAATATCAATACAGTTATTACTAATACATAATCCATTTTGTTATTTAAAAAATTAGAAAATCTTTTAACTTTTTTCTCGCTCTTACTTGGCATTTGTTTATCCTTCCCTTTATTCTAGATTGCCATTATTCCTATAACACAAGCAATTAATGTTACAATGCTAAAAACTGAAACTATTGTATTTTCATTCCAGCCTGATAATTCAAAATGATGATGTATTGGTGCCATTTTGAATATTCTTTTCTTTGTTCTTTTGTAATGAGCAACTTGTATTATATCTGATAATGTTTCTAATACTGGTACTATTGCTATTATTAATAATAATATTGGCATTTTTAAATATATTGCCATAACCGATACTGCTCCTCCAAGCAGTAGTGAACCTGTATCGCCCATAAATATTTTTGCTGGATGCAAGTTGAATAATAAGAACGCTAAACATATTCCTATTAGACTTGTTCCAAATACCACTATTTCTTTTACTCCTGTTACTATTCCTATAACAGTTAAGCATGTTAATATTATTGTTGTTACTGATGTGCTTAATCCATCTATCCCATCTGTTAAATTGATAGCATTTGTTGTTGCAAGCATTACTATTATAGCAAATGGAATATACAGCCATACAGGTAATGTTACTGTTGTTTTTGCAAACGGAATTATTATGTCTGTTCCTATGTTCATTATTTTCACTAAATATACTGTAAATACAGTTGCTATTATTAATAAACCTAACATTTTATATTTTGGCTTTAGTCCATCTGTATTTCTCAATACAACTTTTTTGAAGTCATCTATAAGTCCCACTAATCCAAATCCTAATGTTGCCACTAATAATGGTAGAAGGTTTTGAGCCATATCTTTTTCTACTTGTGCTTCTTTTCCAGCATATCCAAAGTACACTACTCCGCCAATTATGATTAAAGATATCATCATAATAATTCCACCCATAGTCGGAGTTCCTTGTTTTTTTAAATGAGAACGGGGTCCGTCATCTCTTTCGTTTTGCCCTATTTTCCTTTTTCTTAGTATTGGTATTATTATTAGTGCTATTACAAATGCTACGGCAAATGCTAGCAAGAGTATTTTTATATGATATTCCATATTTTCCTCCTAATTACATTTCTCCTTTGATTATTTGATTTACTATTATTCTTTCATCAAAAGGATGTGTTTCTCCTTTGATTTCTTGATATGGTTCATGTCCTTTTCCTGCCAAAACAATTATGTCTTTTTTGCTAGCCATATTTATTGCATATCTAATAGCTTCAACTCTA
Organism: Bacteroidaceae bacterium; assembly: GCA_963621875.1. GTDB lineage: Bacteria > Bacillota > Clostridia > TANB77 > CAG-508 > CAG-245. Next base: position 3,784 of record CAVFFR010000021.1, read on the forward strand.
TCTACTATACATATATATTTTCCTTTTGTCTTTTTAATTCCTTCTTCTATTTGATTAACTATTTCTTGCGGTTCTTCATCCCTTGGATTATCAGAAGTTATTATAGTAAAATCTGCTGTTTTTCCTGATATTTCGCCCATTATAGGTCTCTTACCAGCATCTCTATTTCCTCCACATCCAAATACAGAAATTACTCTGCCTCTTGTATAAGCTTTTACTGCACTTAGGATATTTTGTAGGCTTTCTGGTGAATGTGCATAGTCTATCATTATAGTTAATTCTTTACTATTGTTTACAAGTTCAGATCTTCCTGGAACTCTTACTTCTAGCAATGCATCTTTTATGGCTTCTGTTGAGCAACCTAATTTTGTTGCAACGCTGATTGCGGCTAAACTATTATAAACACTAAATCTTCCTGGTATTCCTACCTTAACTCTTTCATTTCTTTCTCCAATTTTAGCTCTAAAATCAACATATGAATTTGTAATTGTGATGTCTTTTGCTAATAAATCGCAAGCATTATCTATTCCATATGTCTTTATATCACACTCTGGTACTAATTTTGGTATTTTGCAAGCTTGGATGTCATCAGCATTTATAAAACCTGTTTTGCACATTTTAAATAGCTCAAGTTTAGAATTAAAATAGTCTTCCATATTTGGATGTTCTTTTGGACTTATATGGTCCTCTGAAAAATTCGTAAATACTGCTATATCAAAATTGCATCCAGCAACTCTATGTAATTTTAAGCTTTGTGACGACACTTCCATAACAACTGTTTTACAGCCTTCTTCTGCCATCTTTGCAAAGTTTTTTTGTAGTTCTATACTTTCTGGTGTTGTTCTGTCATTATCTTTTAGTTTATCTTCACCTATATATGTAGCAATTGTTCCAATTAGTCCTGTTTTTATTCCTTGTTTTTGTAATATTTCTTTTATCATAAATGTTGTTGTTGTTTTTCCTTTTGTTCCTGTTACTCCGATTAATTTGAATTTACGGGATGGATTATCATAGAAGTTACAAGCACAAATGGCCATTGCATATCTTGCATCTGGAACTACTATTAAAGTAACATCTGATGGTATATTTAAGCTTTTTAAATCTGTTGTTTCATCAACTAATATTACTTTTGCTCCTTTTTCTATTGCAGATGGTATAAATTGAACTCCATCTGTAGAAAATCCTTTAATTGCAAAAAACATACTTCCTTCTACTATGTTTCTTGAATCTTTTTCTATTGTTGTTACTTCTCTATCAATCTCTCCTTTTGCTTTGATATTATCTAGTCCTACTAGTATTTGTTTTAAATTCATAATTATTTTCCCTCCACGCTTTTTAAGCTGGTATTATTATTTTAACATATAGCAATTGCTATCATCGTCAACTTGTCTTTTATATTATATAATTAAAAAATGATTTTGTATAGGGTTTTACAAATTTTTTTAACTTTCGGTCTAACAGTGCTATATTTCTTTTTATATATTATTATTTGTTTTCCGTTTTATTCTTAATTTATTAGATCTCATTACAACAAAATCAGATTAGACTAACAATGTCTAATCTGATAGTTTTTATTTTTAATATCTTTTATTATCACTCTATTTTACAACTTTACTTTCTGTCGTATTTTTATTCTCTATCCATTTCTTGTTGATTTTGCAATCTTTCTACTAATTCAGGATAAATTTTAGAATATGAAAAACTTGCTTTTGGATCTCCTGTAATTTTTCTTTCAAGATTATCCAAAAATTCTTCATGACCATATAAATTTCCTATACTTGCTGAATTTGCTCTTTGTCTTGCAGTATTGCTATACCATGGAATTTTTTCATCATCTTTAGCTATTATCTCGTATGGTACTAATTCTTTGCCAACATAAGCAGCCGCAAAATTTCTATGGTGTCCTTCTATAATATAGTTTACTCCATCAACATTTACTACTTCAATACTACTATCTGGAAAATAACCATTTGCTTTTATGCTTTCTGCCATTTCTTCAAATGTATATGATGCAGCACCTAATGTTTCCATTTCTCTTTGTAATGGTACAAATGTCTCTGGGCTAGCCCAATGTTTAGTATATATTTCTTTGTTTTGATACCTGTCCGAACATTCCATCACAACCTGTGCAATAGAGTCTGGACTTGAATATGAAGTATCAATTACTAAATCATATTTACTATCATCTGTTAAATCTATTCCATATATCTTCTTGTACCTTTCTATTTCTCCACGTCTTCTTTCTTCTCTTTCTTTCATTGCTTCTGCCATAGACGAATACTTATCTTCATTGCCTCTTAATTCGTCCTCAACTAGTCTTTTTCCTGCAACCTTCGGATTTGTTGTTAATCTAACTGCAAATGAGTCTGGAATGTTTGCAAAAGCTAATCTAGAATCTATAATCCATGCTTCGTTTGGATGTTGTTCTTTATTTATTTCTATTCCTAATTTTTTTGTTCCCTCATCTATTAGGGTATCAACAATATGTCTTATATCATCAAAAGTTTCACTGTTGTTGGCTTCTTCTATTGTAAAATGAGATAAGTCAGCTCCATTTTGCATCAATGTTGCCATAGTTTTTGATATTATCTTTCTATATTCTTCTTTTTTAAATAACTCTTTTATTTCTGGTCTTTGTAAAATCTCATCTTTATTTTCACTATTAAAATTTCTCATCAATTCTATAATAGAATTAAAGTATTTCCTAAATTCATTGCCTGTAGAGTACATATGAATATTTTCTGGCTGGTATCCTTGTTTAACTAGCTCATGAATAAGCTTTTTTGCTACTGTTCCTTTTCCACTAACAGGTTCTCCAGATAATGTTATAATTCTGTTTTTTATTTCTCCCATCATTTAACCTTCCTTTATATATACTCGATTTATATTATTCTACAATATTATAGTATTTATGTCAAACACTATCCTCAATTTTCCGATAAAAAAATTCCCTTTACGGGGAATTTTATTTATCTACAAACACTGTACTTCCTTGTTTTATCTTTATTCCAGCTTTAGGTAATTGTACTTCTATTGTGTCATCAGTGTTTTCTTGGTTTTCTCTTAAGCTTTCTTTCGTCTCTAGCAATAAGCCCATTTCTTCTAATATCTTTTTAGCCTCTTTTTTAGTTAAGCCTATAAGATTTGGAACTTCTACCTCACTTATTTCTTCGTCGTCTTGATTATCTTTTTTTATCTCTAAATATGGCAACACTTCTCCTAAAACTTGAGAAGCAATTGGTGCTGCAACACCACCTCCTTGGTGCCCTCCTTCTCCTGTTGGGTTATACAATGTTATTAATATTGCTACTTCTGGATCTGATATTGGTGCAACGCCTATAAATGATGTTACATATTTTCCAGTGTTTACTCCATCTTCCGAGGTTCCAGTTTTTCCACCTATCGCGTATCCTTTAACTTGAGCATTTTTTCCAGTTCCTTCTGCTACAACACTTTCCATCATACTAAGCATTTTTTTAGAAGTTTCTTCCGAAATTACCCTATCTTTTTTTACTGTTTCTATGTTTCTTACCTCTCCTGTCTGGCTATCTATTATTTGCTTTACAATTCTAGGTTGAGTATATATTCCTCCATTTGCAATTGTTGATACCATTGTTATCATTTGTATTGGTGTTACTTCAAATCTCTGACCAAATGCTATTGTTCCTAGTTCAACAGGTCCTACCTTCGATTCTTTTAAGAATATACTTCCCGCTTCTCCTGGAAGGTCTATTCCTGTTTTCCCTAAGAACCCATATTTTTTTAAATATTCATAGTATTTTGTAACTCCTATTTTCTCTCCAAGTCCTATAAATACTGGATTGCACGAATTCATTAATGCCTGTCTTAAACTTTCAGATCCATGCGGTCTGTAATATCTCCAGCACTTCATTTTTACCCCTGCAACTTCTATATAACCAGTACAACAAAACTCTCCCTCTTTGTCTGTTGATGCAACTATTCCTTCTTCTAGTGCAGTGGATGCTGTTACTAATTTAAATGTCGAACCAGGTTCATATGTATCAGATATTGCTTTGTTTCTCCACATTCCTTGAAGTGCATTAGATCTTTCTGTTGCTGTCATATTTGACCAGTTTGCCTTTAGCTCTTCATTGTTGATGGTATATGGATCATTTAAGTTGAAATCTGGATAACTAGCTATTGCAAGTATATCTCCATTTTTCGGGTTCATTAATAATATGTTTCCACCATCTGTGCACACATTGTCAATGCAAGCCTCTTTTAAATATTTTTCTGCTATTCCTTGTATTGTTGCATCTATGCTAAGCACTAAGTCGTTTCCTTGTTTTGGTGGCTCATATGTTTCAGATGTATCGTTTATATCTATTCCTTTTGCATCTGTCATTTTTAAGATTTTGCCTTTTTCTCCTTTTAATTCATTATCATATTTTGCTTCTATTCCAGCTAATCCTTGATTATCACTTCCACAAAATCCTAATATTTGCGAAGCCAAATTATTATATGGATAAAATCTTTTTGTATCTTCGTCTATATTTATTCCAGATGTTATGTTGTTAGCTTCCATCCACAATCTTAACTCTTTTGTCTGATTCTTATCTACTTTTTTTACTATTGTTTCAATCGCTGTTTTTTTGCTTACCTTTTTAAGAACTTCTTCATATTTTAAATTAAACAATTGCGTTAATTTTGTAGCTACTTTTTCTTTTTCATTACTTGGGATATTTACTGGATTAACAGTTATTGTTTCAACACTACTACTTGTAGCTAGTGCTATCTTACCACTTGCATCATAAATAGTCCCCCTTTTAGGGTTAATGTTTCTGTTCAATGTTTGTTGCAAATATGCCATTTGTTTTAGCTTTTCACCTTCAAAAAACTGTATATATCCAACTCTTGTTGCCAGCCCTAAAAATATCAAGGTTGAACACACAAGAGCAAATTTCATTCTTCTTTTTCTAGATATTTCACCTCTTTTATTTATTTGGCTTTTATTAATCTTATTTTGTTTTACAAGTCTTTTTTCAGCTCTATTCTTTTTTCTTTTTTTCTTATTTAACAAACTTTTATTTAACTTTTTGTCTTTATTGCTTTTTACTTCTCTTTTTTTAAGTTTCCTAATCTCTGATTGTTTTTTTCTCATACTTATCACCTAATTCTATATGTATTCATATGAAAAAAAATTATTAACAGACAAAAAAAATAATCTTCCATTTTATTGGTCGATTATTTAAACAATTCTGCTATTCTTGTTAGAATTTTATTAAAGAATGATGTATTTTCTTCTATTATAATTTCTTCTGTTGCAGGCTCTATGTAATCTTTCTTTTGTAAATCTACATATACTTTTTGGCTATTATCTAGCTTTCTCATTCCTAATTTTTCTTCTGCTGCTTTTTCTATTGTACTTAGGTTTAAACTATTTTCTATGCTTACTTTTAATTGCTCATTTTCTTTTTGCATAGCACTTACTTGAGATTTTATATTTTCTTTCTTGTTATAATTTTCGTTTATTAGTGAGTTTCTATAACTTATGGTAAACAGCATTACAAATCCAAGCATTATATATACTATTGGTTTATAGTTATATTTTGCTTTTTTCTTAGTCTTTTTCTTTGCGTTTGAAGCCACTTTTTTTGCTACTGGTTTTTTCTTGCTTTGTGCTTTCTTTTTTGCTGGAGTTTTTTCAGGTTGTAATTTTCTTGGGCTAGTCTCATATTGATAACCTGCCATAAGTTATTTTCACCTCTTTTCTTTTTTATTTTTCTTTTGTGTGTTTTTCAAAAATTCTAAGTTTTGCACTTTTTGATCTTGAATTTTCTTCTCTTTCTTTTTCGTCTGCCTCTATTGGTTTTTTATTTACTATTTTGCCAAACGATTTATAATTGCAAACGCAATATGGCAATTCTTTCGGACAAGTGCATTGTCCTTGTGCCTCTATATACGCATTTTTCACTGCTCTATCTTCTAGTGAATGAAATGTTATAATACATAGCCTTCCGCCTTCATTTAAACACTCTATTGAGTTTAAAACAGTTTCATATAATGGTCTAATTTCATTATTTACTTCTATTCTAATTGCCTGAAAAGTTCTTTTGGCTGGATGTCCATCTTTTTGTTTAGACTTTGGAATCGAATTTTCTATAATTCTTACCAGCTCATCTGTTGTTTCTATTGTTTTTTCTTCTCTGTATTTACAAATATTTCTTGCTATATTTCTTGAAAATCTTTCTTCTCCATATTCAAAGATAATATTTGCAAGTTTTTCTTCGTCATAATTATTAACAATATCTTTTGCTGTTAATTCCTGTGTTTGGTCCATTCTCATATCTAACTCATTTTGTCCCAGATAGCTAAATCCTCTATTTCTTTCATCTAGCTGATATGATGAAACTCCCAAATCTAACAAAATTCCATCTACTTTATTTATTTTTAAATCTTCTAATATTTCTTTTATGTTATCATGGTTTCCGTGAATATATTTTACATTATCATAGTCTTTTAAATTTTCTTTTGCTGCCTTTAAAGCTTCTGAATCCCTATCTATCCCTATTAATAACCCTTTACTTGAAAGATGTTTTATTATTTCTTTGCTATGTCCAGCTCCTCCAAGAGTCCCATCGACATATATTCCATCTTCTTTTATGTTTAGTCCATTTATACATTCACTTAACATTATCGGAGTATGTTTAAATTCCAAGTTTTCGCCCTCTATTAAATATAATAATTCAAAACAAATTTTCGTATTTTGCCTATAAAAGCACAATCAGTTGGTATTTTCATACCAACTGTGTACTACAAAAAATTTTATCTTTTGTATATTTAGCTATTTTATTTGCTCCGTCTTTTGTTACGATTATTATTACATCTTTTCTTTAGTTTTTATTATATTTAGCTTTAGTAGCTTAAAACATAATCTTTTGATTCCTAGATTCTTTTGTTTAAGCTTCTTCAAACTTTAAGTGGTTTGATTTTTTCTTTTGATAATTTTTTCTTGTGTTTTTCTGGTTGTAGGTCAGATTTTTCTTTGGTTGGATACTTTAGTTTAAATTTTATCTTTTGTGTTTTTTCTTTTGTACGTTTTTAGCTTTTGTGTTTTATTAGTTAATCTTTTGTTTTCTTTAGGTTTTATCTTTAGATTGAGACTATATAAACTTTTAAAAAGTTATATACCAAGTTCTTGCATATTTTGTTCTATGTCTTCTATTGAAAGATTTTCTTCGCTAATATGCTCTTCCCATTTTTCTTTGTTCCAGATTTCTATTCTTGTTCCTGTTCCGATTATTGTTACATCTTTATCTAATGATGCAACTTCACGAAGCTTTCCTGCTATTAAAAATCTGCCTTGTTTATCTAGTTCACACTCTGTTGCTCCTGATAAAAAGAATCTTACAAAGTTTCTTGCATTTTTGTTAGTGATTGGTAGTGTTTTTAGCTTGTCCTCGAATTTTTGCCACTCTGACATAGAAAATCCAAATAAGCAACCATCTAAGCCAGTTGTTATTATAAATTTCTCTCCCATATCTTCTCTTAGCTTGGCTGGCATTATTAATCTGCCTTTAGCATCTAGAGAATGGCTATATTCACCTATTAACACTATCCTCACCTCCTCAACACTTTTTCACCACTTTGTACCACTTCTTACCACTTTGATTAAATTTTAATATAAATTTTTATAAAAAGCAATAGTTTTTTCAAAAAAATTTAAATATTTTTTTATTTTCTTCGACAAAAAAAGCAGTACTTTTTACATACCGCTTTTTATTGTTCTATAAACTCTAATAGAATCTTTAATTTTCTTAAAATTGCTGTTCTTATTTTTATTTATATATATTGTCTTTATATCTTCTTCCACTATATCTATTTTATTTTTTACAAAGTAAAATAGCATATTTGTTTCATATTCATACCTCTCTCCTGGAACATTTATTAGATCTGACAAACATTCTATTGGTATAGCTCTCAATCCTGTTTGTGTGTCTTTAAGTTTTAATTTCATTTTTTTATGTATTTTTTTATTTATAATAAAATTTCCTATTTTACTACATAATGGTGCATTCTTGAAATTTCTACTTCCCAACACCACTTTATTTTTATTTTTTTTGAATTTTTTATATACTTTATAGACATCTTCTATATCGTGTTGTCCGTCAGCATCAACTGTTATAACCACATTCGCTTCTTCATTATTTTCAACACAATATTTAAAAGCCGTTTTTAATGCTCTGCCCTTACCTCGATTTTCATTATGCTCTAAAAAAATAACTTTATTTTTTATTTCTGCAAATGGTTCTTTATTAATACTTCCATCATTCACAACTATAATTTTATTAAAATTCTTTTTTATTAATCTATCTACTATAATTTTTAAGTTGTCGTCCGGATTAAATGCCGGAATTATTATCAATACATCATTTTCCACTTGTTTATGCTCCTTTGTTTTTGTTATATGTATATATTATAACATTAATTTATTATTTTATATACATAGTAAAAGGAACTTTTGCAAGTTCCTTTAAATAAATATTATTTTGCATAATTAACTGTTATTGTACAGTCACTGCTTGTCTGATTCCAATTTGTATCCCATCCACTTGGTTGTTCTCCTTCTTTGAATGGAACATTTACGGTTATTGATGGTATATACATAAATACTGCCTTTCCTAAAGAAATTACATTTTCAGGTATCGTAATATTTGTTAAGTTTGTACATTGTGTAAAAGCATAATCTCCAATGTTTTCAACACTCTGCGGAATTGTTATCTGGCTTAAATTTGTACATCTGTCAAAAGCCTCATTGCCAATAGTAGTGATATTATCTGGTATAACTATATCCGTTAAACTATAGCAGCTAGAAAAAGCTCCACTTTCTATACTTGTTACATTATCTGGTATTTGTACTTTTTCTAATTTATAGCAACAATAAAACGCATATTGTTCTATTTTCTTTAAGCTATTTGGTAATTCAACTTCTGTTAATTCAGTTGTCCCCAAAAAAGCACAGCTTCCTATTTCTTCAATTCCGTCTGATATTTTAATTTTAGTTATTGTATCTTGTGCCGCTGTATAACCTGAATACCTTCCAATTCTTTGTGATGAGCTGATGTTAGCTTCCCAAATTGATACTTGATCTCCCATTGTAGTAAGATCATTTCTTCCTTTATATATTCTCTTTACTTTCTTCCCGTTTATTGAATTAGGAATTATTACTTCTGTTGCCGTTCCACAATAACCAGTTATTGTTATTGTTCCATCATCTTCCTCCGTATACTCCCAATCACCTATGTTTTCCGGTTCAACTACTAATATATTTGTTACTTCTACTTTTTTAATATATGTTCTACCTGTTATTATATCTTGCACTTTAAATGCATATGTGCCATTTTCTGCGGCTACATATGAATTGGAGATTTCGTTGTCTGGATTTGTTACAACACAACAAACTAAATTGCCCTCTATATCATAAAAGCCAACATAGTCTAAATTCCATTTTAGCCATTCCGCTATGTCATCTGCATTTCCTACCCAATCCCAAAAAGCTTCTTCTGTTGCTTCTAAAATATCTCCACTTTCTTTGTACCACTCTAGGGCTTCCTTAAAGGTTGTATAATTAGTAGGATTATCACTATCTTCTGCCATATCTTTATTAATACATAAATGTTCAGATCTTTTTATCATTTCTTTTTGTTGTTCTTCACTTAATGAACTTATAAAGTTATCAATTTCACTTTCTCCTTGACTAGCATTTACTTTCCTTATTCCTTCTACTGAATCAATAGTGAATACTACTGTTCCCACCTTTTCTGTGGTTTCTGGTTCTCTGCTAATGCTTATCTTCACATTGCTATAACTTATTTCTTTTATAATTGTTCCATCACTTTTCTTGATCGTTATTATTCCTCGTTCTCTATCTATTTCATCTTCTGTTAATAACTTTCTAGAAATTAAGCTAGCTAGCAGATTGTCGATATCTTCTTGTTCTTGTCCAGCTTCTGAATTTATAAAATTATTTTGTTCCCATAGTCCTATTTCATTTTCTACTTGAGACGCCCTTGTTTCTATTTTTGCATCCTGAGCTTTCGCAATTATTCCATTATTATCTAATATTAGGTTTATGCTTACTCCTGCTAGTATTAAAAGCACTACAATTGTTACTACTAATGCAATTAGTGTAATTCCTTTTTTATTTTTTAATTTTTGATTCATCTTTTTTCCTCTCTTTCTTTGGTATTTTAGTGTTTCTTTTACACTTCTTTTTCTTTTAGTATGTCATTATTGTAAAACACTGTGTTTTACAATTCAATATTATTTATTTTTTATTAAATATGTTATTTAATAAAAAATCTTAGAGGCTAAGCTGTCTAACTCTCTAAGTTTATACTGGTTATATGTGTTTATTACTTTTATGATTTTTTGTTTTATACTATTGACTTTTTTCTTACAGTTATGCTATATATAAAGATAGTTAGTTTTAATTAAATAACATATTTAATTAAAATTTTTGTGTTCTTTAAATATAATCATTTCTTGTTTATTTTTATTTAGACAAAAAATCCCCTCCTTGTTAAATATTTCTAACAATTCGGGATAGTTTTATACTTTTTTATCTTTTATTTTTCTGCTTTTGCTTGTTCTATTTTCTCATCTATACCTTAGAGACAGCAACTTGTCTATCAAAATCGTATGTCAAAGTTCGACATAAATGTCCTTATAAATACTATAAAAAAACTGTTGAACAAAATACTTTTACATATTTTTTCAACAGTCAGAGGAACTTTTGCAATTTCCTCAAGTTCCTCCTTATTTTATTTTACTATTTCCAATTCAATTGTTTCGTTATTTTTTACTACTCTATATAATGTATCTCTTTGTACTTTACCACCTTCAAAACACTCTTTTATATTGTCGACTGTATCTGTATTTGTTCTATATACAAAAACATAGTCATATCTTTCTATCACTTTTTTAAATTTTTCTGCCGACTCATAATTTCCCGATATCATATTTTGTATTTTTACTGGCATCATTACATATTCATTCATAGCTTTTAAGTATTCTATATTAGCTTTGTCTCCCGCCATATATAATATTTTATCATTAGCATTTAATTTATCTTTATATTTTTCTATTTTTGTATATATGTCTCTGTTTGTATTAGATGTTTTGACATAATTTTTCCCTCTTATATATTGAGTATAAATATTATCAATCGGCATCAATGTTATTATTATACTTGCAATTACTATAAACTCAATGCTAAACTTTGTTTTTATATCAAACATAGCAAATGCATTAAAACATAAGGTAGCAAGAAGAATTGTTGATGTATATCTATCAAAACAAGTTAACATTGTTCCTTCTATATTCTCAAATATTGTCATATATGTTATTGCTAATGATATTAAATATATTGGTATACTCACTAGCATAGCTATTGCATAATAAGTAAAATTCTTGTTCTTCACTTTCTTTATTGAATATATTTGTAAGCCAATTAGCAATATCATTACCGCAAATACAGTTAATTGCTTTGTTGTTATGTCCTGTCTCATAAATACAGACATTGTGAAACTTTTTAATATATCTGAACTGTTTTGTCTATCTTCTTCTGCATTCACATACTTTGAAAAGTCCCATCTTTTTTGTGCATTGTTAACTTTTATATACCATATTGAAGTTAGTATAGCTGTTATAACACATATTACAATTAAGCTTTTTATGCTTGATTTAAATTTACTTTTATCCTTTTTTCTATCTATAATAATTTTAATCAATATTATTATTAATGCTAATACTGCTAACCCTAGTCCCGATGTCTTTGTTAAGCATAACATTATTGTACCAGCTAATATTTTTAATGTTTTAAATATTGGGCTATCATCTTCATATGCGGAATATATCGTATAGGCAAACATTATGCCAAGTATTCCATCAACCAATATGTTTAAAAAGAAATTCTTATATAATATCATCGGCATAAATACAATTAACGGAATGGCTGTTAGTATTTTTAATGCTGATTTGTCCCATTTTATTTTTTTAGTAATTGGTATTATTATTGACAAATATAAGACATTTTGAGCAATTATAACAGTATCTTCACTATACACTTTCTGCACAGCTAAGAACAAATACTGAAATACTGCCGTAAATGGCGGATACTCATTAAATCTTACTATTGTTTCTGGGTTTGTTCCATAAGTGTTGTATATAAACATATTCTTTATTATTACTGCCCAATGGTTAAATTCGTCATAATCTTCAAATATTCTGCCTTTGTTTATTACAACATTTACTATAAATAATAAAGTATATATTAGTAGTCCCGGTGTTAATATTCTACCAAGAATTTCTTTTATTCCGTCTTTATCTTTTTTTAGTATAGTTATTAATATGAATATTAACTGTATTATTGTTAATATTTGTACTATTATTGCCCCTATTTTAAGATTATCTAATAGTCCTGCTAAGAATATTATTAGTACTATTCCTACTGTTGATATTGGCATTGTCTCTTCTATTCTTTTTTTGAATGTTATTGATAACATTGTTGCAAATGTTATAAGTATTGAGAATATTATACAGTAGCTCATTTGTGTTCTCCTTTGTTTTTCTATATATTATACTATTCTCTGATTTTTTTCAATATTTTTTATAAAAGAAAACGTGGATTTCTCCACGCCTCATTTTAGTTATTATATATGATATTAGCATTTGTTAGATTATCATTACTCGAATCTATATTAATTGCACTCCAACTTTCTTCTGTTCCTAAATAATATATCGATGTTAAACTTGAAAAATAACTAGAAAAGGCATTGCTGCCAATATTTTTTATACTGTTAGGTATTGTCACTTCTTCTAACGCATTACTACACATAAATGCAAATTCTCCTATTGTTTCTATTCCTTCTGATATTATAATTTTCTTTATAGTTTTTTGTACATACCAATAAGTTTCATATTGATTTGAACATATAGAATTGTCCCAAAGAGATTTTAACTGATGCCCTGAGCTAGTAGTGTATTTACTCTCTACTTTCTTCACTGGTTTACCATTTATATAGTTTGGTATTATTACAGTTGTTTCACTGCCTTTATAACAATTTATTGTTATTGTACCATCTGTTTCCTCTGTATATTCCCAGTCATCTATGTTTTCTGGCTCTACTATTTCTGTTATTTTTTTAGCTTCATCTATCCAATCAGATACATTTACCAAATCGGCCTGTTCATTTTCTTTTGCTTGCTCATACTTATTCCTTGCTTCTTTAGATTTTTGTATTATTCCATTGTTGTCTAATATTAAGCTTATACTTACACCAGCTAGTATTAAAAGTACCACTATTGTTACTACCAAAGCTATTAGCGTTATTCCGCTTTTTGTTTTTTAACATGTTTATTTTTCTCCCTTCTTTAGTTTCTTTTAATTTTTTTAATGTTTCTTTTGGCATTTTCTTCCCCTTTCCATTTGTATATTATTATAAAACGTTCTGTTTTATAAATTAAGCATCAATTTTTTTATTAAATATATAATTTAATAAAAATGTTAATTGCTTACAGTTCACTTCGATCTAGGGAATATATAATTTTCAACATCTTTATTTTTCCATTTTCTTATTTTTTAGTATTGATTTTTTCTTACAGCTATGCTATAAATAAAAGTAGTTAATTTTAATTAAATTATATATTTAATTAAAAGTTTTTTCATAGACAAAAAAATAAAAGTCAAGTTTTCTTGACCTTTATTTTTTTAGAATTATTGTAGTTCTACAACTGCTCCTGCTGCTGAGAATTTTTCTTTTAATTCTTCAGCTTCTTCTTTAGAAGCTCCTTCTTTAACTGTTTTTGGTGCTCCATCAACTAAGTCTTTAGCTTCTTTTAATCCTAATCCTGTTGCATCTCTAACAACTTTTATTACTTGGATTTTGTTTGCTCCAGCTTCTTTTAATACTACATTAAATGAAGTTTTTTCTTCAGCTGCTGCTCCAGCTGCTCCAGCTACTGGTGCTGCTACTGCTGCTGCAGATACTCCATATTTTTCTTCTATTCCTTTAACTAATTCAGCAAGTTCTGCTACTGATAAAGCATCAATGCTTTCTAATAATTCATCTATTTTTGCCATTTTAATTTCCTCCTTATTTATATTTTTTATTTTTAGAACTTTATGTTCTTGTTTTCACGGCAATGTGAATTTTAATTTTTATCCTGAACTTTTCGTTCATATCTCACAATAAAGTGATTTTGAATTTTTAATTAAATTTTAATCAAAAACAAGTAATGCAAGGCAATCTAATCCAAAATACCGGAGGCGCACATAGTGTACGTCGAGGATATTTTGTTGGTGACGATTAACGCAGCAGTACGAAGTTTTTCATTAAAATTAGGCGTTCTCTTTTTGTGCCTTAACCTGATCAAGCGCAACTGCAAGTTTTGTAATATTTCCAAGTAAAGCTCCAGCAAGTTTTGCAAGTAATTCTTGTCTTGATGGTAGTTTTGCTAGTGTTATTATTTCTTCTGCAGTCATAACTTTACCTTCGATTATTCCACCTTTAATTTTGTAGAAGTCGTGGTCTTTAGTAAAGTTGTATATTACTTTAGATGGCTCTAAGTAATCTTCTTTACTCATTACTATAGCAACTGGTCCTTCTAGAGCAGAATCTAATTCTTTCTCTCCATTAGCCTCTAGTGCTCTTCTTATTATGTTATTTTTTATAACTCTATATTCTGCATTTACATTTCTTAGATCTGATCTAAGTTTTGTTACATCAGTAACAGTTATTCCTCTGTAGTCTGTTAAAAGTACTACTTTAGCTTCTTTTATTTCTTTAGCTAATTCTTCAACTTGTGCTTGTTTTTTTGCTATTATTTTCTCATTTGCCACTTTTATTCACCTCCTAATTTATATTACCATTTCAAATATTAAAATCCAATCCGTACAGCCATAATGAGACTATAAGAATTGGATTTTTTCCGTTCTTATTGCCTCGGTAGGACTTATTTTATGCCTACTGTCTTTGGCTATATTTCATAAATTATTTTTGGTCAATATACATACTTGGACCCATTGTTGTAGATATTGCTACACTTTTAATGTATTGTCCTTTTGCAGCAGCTGGTTTAGCTTTGATTATTGCTTCTATAATTGTTTCATAGTTTTCTACTAATTTTTCTACTCCAAAAGATACTTTTCCAAAACCTAAGTGAATTATATTATTTTTATCTAATCTATATTCAACTTTTCCCGATTTGATTTCTTTTATAGCTTTTTCTACATCCATTGTAACTGTTCCTGATTTAGGGTTTGGCATTAATCCTTTTGGTCCTAATACTTTACCTAATCTACCAACAACACCCATCATATCTGGTGTAGCAACTATAACATCATAATCAAACCAATTTTCTTTTTCGATTTTTGGTATTAATTCTTCTGCACCTACAAAGTCTGCTCCTGCTTTTGTTGCTTCGTCAGCTTTTGGTCCTTTTGCGAATACTAAAACTTTTTGTGTTTTACCTGTTCCATTTGGAAGTACTGTTGTACCTCTAACTTGTTGGTCAGCATGTTTTGAGTCAACACCTAATTTAACATGTAATTCAACTGTTTCGTCAAATTTTGCTTTTGGCATTTTTTCAACAAGTTCTAGTGCTTCTTTTGCGCTATATAGTTTTGTTTTATCTACTAATTTTGCACTTTCGGCATATCTTTTTCCGTTTGCCATTTTGTTTCCTCCTTTTGGTATTATCGAGTAATTTTACTCTCCCATTTTTATTTTATAAGTTATTATTTAAAATAACTCATGTTTAGATTATTTTGCAATTAAAACACCCATAGAACGAGCTGTTCCTTCTACCATACTCATAGCTGCTTCTAATGATGCTGCATTTAAGTCTGGCATTTTTTGTTTAGCTATTTCTTCTACTTGTGCTTTTGTTATTGTTGCAACTTTATCTCTGTTTGGCTTTCCTGAAGCCTTTTCTATTTTTGCAGCTTTTTTAATTAATACTGCCATTGGTGGCTCTTTTGTTATGAATGTAAAAGATTTGTCTTTGTAAACTGTTAAAACGATAGGAATTATCATTCCAACTTCTTTTGCAGTTCTGTCATTAAATTCTTTTACGAATTGCATAATGTTGATTCCTGTACCACCTAATGCTGGTCCTACTGGTGGAGCTGGTGTAGCTTTACCTGCAGGTATTTGTAGCTTAATTATGTTCGAAATCTCTTTCTCTGCCATATTATTACACCTCCTTTAGTAATGTATATTAACAAAATAATTTATTAAAATGAATTTAATTTATTTAAATTCTGTTTTAACCTTTTTAATTTTATTGAATTTTTTGTACTTGATATAATTCTAGTTCAACAGGTGTTTCTCTACCAAACATAGAAATTAATACTTTAACTTTATTTTTTTCTTTGTTAATATTTTGTACAACTCCAATATAATCTTTAAATGGCCCTTCTATTATTTGTATAGAATCATTGACATCATAGTCTACATTCACTTCTGATATTTCAAATCCCATTTTTCTGATTTCTTGTTCAGTAAGTGGAATAGGATCTGTTCCTGATCCAACAAAACCTGTTACTCCTCTAGTATTTCTTACTATGTACCAAGTTTGTTCTGTTACGATCATTTTTATTAAAACATATCCTGGAAAGACCTTTTTTAGGTTTGTTTTTCTTTTTCCTTCTTTAATTTCTATTTGTTCTTCCATTGGAACAACTATATCAAAAAAGTATTCTTCCATTTCCTGATTTTTAATTTTCTTTTCTAAATCAGCTTTTACCTTGTTTTCATATCCTGAATATGTATGTATAACATACCATTTTGGTTCTAAGTCTACATTTTTCTGAGACATAACATAGCCTCCTTTATTAAATTATTCAGCAACTTCTGTATTTACATCTTCTGTAGATTCTTGTGTTTCTGTATTTTCTGAGATTAAATTCTCTACAGCAGTATTTTCTGTTATTTCGTTTGTTTCTGTTGATTGAACTATTGTTTTTAATCTTTCAATTCCTAGAGAATTTATTTTCTTTAAACAAACATCTAACACAAATACAGCAATTCCGATTATTAATACAATTGTTATTACTGCTACAGTATTGTTAACTAATTGTTTTTTAGTTGGCCAAATTACTTTTTTTAATTCAGCTTTAACGTCTTTTAGAAAATGTCTTTTTGCTTTATTTTCTTTACTTTTATTTTCTTTATTTTTTACATCTTTAGGCATAATATCTCCCCCTTAAGGATTATTTTGTTTCCTTATGTGTTGTACGTTTTTGACAGAACTTGCAATACTTTGTTATTTCTAATCTTTCTGTATTATTTTTTTTGTTTTTCTCTGTCATGTATGTTCTTCTCTTGCATTCTGTACATTCCAATGTTATTGGTTCTCTTGCTCCTTTTGCAGCCATCTTTATACACCTCCAGCCATGTTTTAGCTTTATTATAATTCATTTAAGCGTATGTTTTTACATACGCTTAAATATTGTATCATGATTTTGCTTATATGTCAATTGTTTCAAACAATTTTATGGAAATTTTTATGTAATTTTTTTATATTTTATTATATATTTGTAATTTTATAAATATTAATTTATTTGTTCTTTTGTTTTTTCTGTACTGAATATCCAAACTTGCCAATTTTGTCTCCTAAAGGATAGTATCCCCCATTTGCATATGCTATTAAATCACATTTGCTGATGTCAAAAGCTCCATTTTCGTCAATGAACTTTTCCTCAACATCAATTGAAAGAACTTCTGCCATAAACATATCGTGACTTCCAAGTGGAATAATTTCCTTAACTTTACATTCTATAGATATAGGGCTCTCTTTTATAAGTGGTGCTTTTACAAATTTTCCTTCTTCTTTTGTTAATTTCATCTCTTTAAATTTGTCAACATTTTTCCCACTCTTTACCCCACACCAATCAGTAGCATAAGCTAGTTGTTGTGTTGTTAAATTTATTACAAATTCTCCACTTTCTTTTATTATATTGTATGAGTGTCTTTCTGGTCTCATAGAGATATAACACATAGCTGGATTTGTATTTAATATTCCAGTCCATGCAACTGTTATGATGTTTGATTTTTCCATAGTACCGCTAGATACCATCACAACTGGTATAGGATAGATAAATGTTCCTGATTTCCAATTAGTTTTTGACATATTTACTACCATTCCTTTCTTTTAAGGTATAAAATTTGATTAAAAATATTGTATTTTACAATTATTTTTTAAATTGTCCTCCTAAAAAATAGTTTAATATTTTTATTTTATTATAGCATTTTTCATCAATGTTCACAATTAAAAAATAGAAATTACGAATAATAAATCTTATTATTTCTAATTTCTATTTCTTATTATTTTCTAATGTTATTTATATATTTTATTTTAAAACACTTATTATGTTTTAAATATTTTAAGCATAAAAAAATCTGGCAACAACCTATCTTCCAGGCAAGGTAACTCGCGAGTATTGTCGGCA
>CAVFFR010000022.1:0-21655 GCA_963621875.1 Bacteroidaceae bacterium
GAATATGACAACACTTTTTAGAAAAAAGTTGTTGCATTGGCAATGAAAATTTTGCATTATACAGATTTTTAACAAAATAAAGCAAAAATACTTGACAAATTAATAAAAATGTTGTAAAGTATATTAGCATTACAAAACTAACAAATAATTTATATTACCTTGTAAGAAAGGAAGCGACAGTATGGAGAAAAAAGTCGAGATAGGAATGTTATACGAAATATATGGAAATCTTTTAACAAAAAGACAACAAAATGTATTAAATGACTTTGCTAATTGCGACTTATCACTAACAGAAATAGCTGAAAACAATAAAATTACAAGGCAAGCAGTAAATGACATTGTTAAGAAGGGAGAAAAAAGGCTTTTGGAATATGAACGAAAGCTAGGGATTATGAAAAAGACAATAAACCAAGAAAAACAAATCCAAACTATTCTTTCAGAGCTAAGTAAAATTACAGACAGTTCATCAGACAAAAAAATAGAAAAGATTTTAAATAGCGTAAGAAAAGAATTAATAAGTTTGAACGCATAAGAAAATAAGGAGGTTTTAATATGGCTTTTGAAGGATTATCTTCTAAACTACAAGAATTTACTAAGAAACTAAGAGGAAAAACAAGAATTACCGAATCAGATTTAAAAGAAATGCTAAGAGAGGTAAAACTTGCACTTCTAGAAGCAGATGTTAACTATAAAATAGTAAAGGAATTTGTAGCATCAATACAAGAAAAAGCCTTAGGTCAAGATGTTTTAAAATCTTTAACTCCTGGACAACAAGTTATAAAAATAGTAAAAGATGAGTTAGTAGAATTACTTGGAGGAACACAAAGTTCAATAAACTTTAGTCCAAACCCACCAACAATAATAATGCTTGTAGGACTTCAAGGTTCCGGTAAAACAACAACAGCAGGAAAACTTGCAAATCTACTAAGAAAACAAGGCAAGAAACCATTATTAGTAGCGTGTGATGTTTACAGACCAGCAGCTATAAAGCAACTTCAAGTTGTAGGCTCACAATTAAACATACCAGTATTTGCAAATGAGAATTCAAAAGATGTTGTTCACATAGCAAAACAAGCATTAAGTATTGCAATGAGTAAATTAAATGATGTTATCATACTAGATACAGCAGGTCGACTTCAAATAGATGAAGAACTTATGAATGAGTTGAAAAATGTAAAGGCAAATGTTCATCCACATGAAATACTATTAGTAGTAGATGCGATGACAGGTCAAGAAGCTGTAAATGTAGCGACAGGATTTAATGATGCACTTGGAATTGATGGCGTTATTTTAACAAAATTAGATGGTGATACCCGTGGTGGTGCAGCATTATCAGTAAAGAAAGTAACAGGAAAACCAATTAAATTTGCAGGTGTTGGAGAAAAACTAAGTGAACTAGAAGTATTTTATCCAGAAAGAATGGCATCAAGAATCTTAGGAATGGGCGATGTCTTATCAATAATAGAAAAGGCAGAAGAGTCGTTTGACCAAGAAGAAGCAGAAAAACTTTCAAAACAATTAGCTAAAAAAGAATTCGACTTAGACGATTATCTAGCTCAACTAAGACAGGTTAAGAAAATGGGATCTTTTTCATCACTACTTAAATTAGTGCCAGGAATGGCAAACATAAAAGATCTAAAAGTTGATGATAAAGAATTTACAAGAATCGAAGCTATAATTTGTTCAATGACAGCAAAGGAAAGAAAAAATCCTAGAATATTAAATGGACAAAGAAGATTACGTATTGCAAAAGGAAGTGGAACTTCAGTACAAGAAATAAACAAATTCATGAAATCTTTTGAAATGACACAGAAAATGATGAAGCAAATGAAAGATAGCAAATCAATGAGAAAAATGATGGGCCAAATGAAAAATATGGATCCAAAAGAATTGAAAAAGCTTCAAGATTCAATAAAATAGTTTTTAATATTTACTACTAAAACTAGTAGAAAAATATATAAAATAAATAGTATAATTTTGCGGAGGTGAATTAAATGGTAAAAATTAGATTACAAAGAGCAGGTGCAAAAAAAGCTCCATACTATCACATTGTAGTAGCTGATTCAAGAAGCCCAAGAGATGGAAGAATAGTAGAGCAAATAGGATCATACGATCCAATGACAAATCCAGCTACAATCAAATTAGACAAAGAGAAAGTAGAAAAATGGATTAAAAATGGTGCAAAACCAACAGATACAGTAAAAGCTTTAATAGAAAAAGCAAAATAATTAATATTACAATTTAGGAAGGACAAAAACAAATGGAAGAAATTTTAAAAACAATAATAGAAAACCTTGTAGACAACAAAGATCAAGTTGAAGTAACTAGAGTAGACGACGAAAGAGGAACTCTTTTAAAAGTTAAAGTTGCATCAGAAGATATGGGAAAAGTAATTGGAAAACAAGGAAGAATTGCAAAAGCAATCAGAACAGTTATGAAAGCAATTACAGCTAAAGAACAAACAAAGGTTGGAATTATATTCGAGGAATAAAAAATGGAAAAATATTTAGAGATTGGTCAAATTGTAAATACATTTGGAATAAAAGGGCAAGTAAAAATAGTTCCTTTTACAGATGATATAACAAGATTTGACGAATTAAAAGAAATATATATAGAAAAGAAAAATGAATTAAAATTATTCCAAATAGAACAAGTTAATTATAAGAAAAATATGGTAATTCTAAAATTAAAAGGAATTGAAACTGTTGAAGAAGCAGAAAAGCTAAGAAACTGCTATTTAAAAATAGATAGAAAAGACGCTAAAAAGCTTCCGAAAGATACATATTTTATAGTTGACTTACTAGGACTAGATGTATATACAGACGAAGGAAAATTGCTTGGAAAAGTTGATGACATATACAATGCTGGAAGTAGCGATATATATGTAGTAAAAGATGAGCTAGGAAAACAAATTCTGTTACCAGCCATTAAAGATGTATTAAAAGAAGTTGATTTAGAAAATCAAAAAATAATAGTGCATCTAATTAAAGGCTTAGTAGATTAGGAGAAAAATATGAAATTTGATATACTAACACTTTTTCCAGAAATGTTTGAACCACTAAAACACAGTATCATACAAAGGGCTGAAAGTAAAAATCTTGTAAACATTAATCTAATAAATATAAGAGACTTTTCAAAAGACAAGCATAAAAAAGTTGATGATACTCCATATGGTGGAGGAGCAGGAATGGTAGTAAGAGCAGATGTTGTATATAATGCTTATAAATCGGTACAAAACGAAAAAGCAAAAGTCATATATCTATCCCCACAAGGAAAAACGTTAAACCAAGCAAAAGTACAGGAACTATCAAAACAAGAACATCTAATTCTTTTATGTGGACATTATGAGGGAATAGACCAAAGAGTATTAGACGAAATTGTAGACGAGGAAATCTCAATTGGAGATTATGTACTAACAGGAGGAGAACTTCCAGCAATGGTACTTATAGATTCTGTTAGTAGATATGTAGAAGGAGTTTTAAGTGAAAACTCAATAAAAGAAGAAAGCTTTTCAAAAGGAACTTTGGAATACAGCCAATATACAAGACCAGAAGAATTTTTAGGGAAAAAAGTACCAGAAGTCCTAACTTCAGGAAACCATAAAAACATAGATGAATGGAGAAAAAAAAGTTCACTTGTAAATACATTCACAAAAAGACCAGAACTTCTTAGTGAAGAAGAAATAAAAAAAGCCAAGAAAATCATTTCAGAAGAAATGTAAAATTTAAGAAAGGAGAATATCGATGGATATCATAAAATCAATAGAACACGAACAATTAAAAAATAGAATTCCAGACCTTAAAGTTGGTGATACAGTAAGAGTACATCAAAGAATTAAGGAAGGAAACAGAGAAAGAATTCAAGTATTCGAAGGAATTATAATTAAAAAACAAGGTGGAAGTGTAAACGCCACATTTACTGTAAGAAGAATTGCTTACGGAGTAGGAGTAGAAAAAACATTCTTAGTACACTCACCATTAGTAGAAAAAGTAGAGGTAGTAAGAGTTGGTAAAGCAAGGAGAGCAAAATTATACTATTTAAGAGACAGAGTTGGAAAAGCTGCTAAGACAAAGGAAAACATCGGTGCTAAAATCGAATCTAAATATATTGATATAAAAGAAGAATTAGTAGAAGAACCTGCAAAAGAAGCTGAAACAGAAGCTACAGAAACAGTAGAAACACCAGTTGAAGAAGCAAAAGTTGAAGAAACAGTTGCTCCAGCAGAAGAAGCAAAAGCTGAAGAAGTAAAAGAAGAAGCTCCAAAGGCTGAATAATAAATATAACGATTGATATAACATTTATCAATCGTTTATTTTTTTAGCAAAATGATTTAGGTTACTTCTCTTGAAACAATAGGAAGATTTTGTTATAATATGATATATCAACTAGAAGAAGGAAAATAAAATGTCAAAATTTTTTGTTAAAAATAATCAAATAAATAATAACAGCATTAATATAATAGGAGAAGATGTAAATCATATTGTAAATGTTTTAAGAATGAAAAAGGAAGATGAGCTTCAGGTTTGTAATCAAGAAACAGGAGAAAATTATATTACAAAAATCAAATCTTTTTCAAAAGAAAAAATAGAATGCAAAATTGTAAAAAAAATAAATAAAACAGTTGAGTCAAATGCGAATATTGTTCTGTTTCAAGGAATACCTAAATTTGATAAAATGGAGCTAATAATACAAAAAAACATAGAAGTAGGAGTAAAGAAAATTGTTCCTGTCTTAATGGAAAGAACAGTTGTTAAACTAGACGAAAGAACAATAAATAAAAAAATAGAAAGATGGCAAAAAATATCAGAGGTTGCAGCCAAACAGTCTATGAGAGATATAATTCCTGAGATAGAGAATGTGATTAAATTAAAAGATGTTGAAAAACAACATTATGACATTATTTTAGTTGCATATGAAAATGAAGATAAAAATATGCTAAAAAACGAACTAATAAAACTAAAAAATAAAAAAATGGATAAATACAATATAGCAATAGTAATTGGACCAGAAGGTGGAATATCTAGCAAAGAATTAGAAATACTAAAAAATATGGGTGCTGTATTTGTATCATTAGGAAAAAGAATTTTAAGAACTGAAACAGCAGGAATAGTAATGTCTGGAAATATAATATATGAATTAGAGAACTAAATATTGAATTTTATATAAAATATCTGATATAATCTAATAGATTAATCCTAGGAGGAAATTTAAATGGCGGAAGAAATGGAAAAAAACGAGCCTGAGAAGAAAAAAAATACTAGAGTGAAAAGCGGTGTAAGTAAGCCAAAATCTAGTACGACATCTAAAAAAAGCAACGACAATAAACAAAAAGACATAGAAGAAAAGAAAACAACTAAAAGAGGAAGAAAACCAGCAGTAAAAGAAGTAGAAGAAGTAGTAAAAACAGAAAAAACTACAAAAACAACTAAGAAGACAGGCACTGCTAGAAAGACATCTACCAAAAAAGAAACAAAAACGGTGGAAGAAACAGAGCCTAAGAAAAAAACCACCAAAACAGCAACAAAAAAAGGCACTGAAACAGATAAAACAAAAAGTGCTACGACCAAGAAGGCTGCGACAACTACCAAAAAAACTACAAAATCTACGACTGCAAAACATAGAAAACCAAAAGAAGCAGAAAAAGAAGACAGCTTGGCAAAAAAAGATACAAAAAAAATAAACAAGTCTACACAAACAAAAAAAGCAAAAAAGACTGATGAAAAAATAAAACAAATAATTGCAGAACAATTAATTAATGTAAACAAAATAAAAGAAATAGACAATAATAAAAAGCCTGAAGTAGAAAAGCAAGAAATCTCTAAAAAAGTTGATGAAGCAGAAATAGCTAAAAAAATAGAACAAGCTCAGAGAATGCCAAAGGACGAAAAGAAAGTAATTTATAAAAAGGCTTTTATAAACATTCTTGTATCAATTGCTTTTGTAGCATATTTTCTTGTGTTAGTACTAGGATATATAAATATACCAGAAGAACAATACATAACAGACTTAAAAGTATTTAGCTTAGTTATTACAGCAGTTGCAATACTATTATTTGAATGGGCGTATAATAAAGATAGTGGAAAAATTGCAATATTTGGAATAGAAACTTTAGTGTTAGCAATATTAACATTAATATTAATGTATATTTATATACTTCACAAAAATGTAACACTATTCTTAATATTAGGGGGAATAGCTGTTGCGGTGGTATATTATTTAATAAAAGCCATAGCAATTATTATAAAAAACAAAAGAAAATGGAAAAATAACATAAGTGATGTAAAAGATATAGTTACATAATTCACAAAAAATACTGGACTTATTTGGAAAAATGTAGTAAAATTAATAAATAGAACATAAAGTATATATTATAAAAATAAAGAAAATAGAAAGAGGGTAAATTTATTATGATGGTAAAACCAAGCGTAGCTGAACTATTAGAAAAAGTTGACAACAGATATACTCTAGTTTTAGCAACAGCCAAAAGAGCAAGACAAATTGCTAAGGGAGAAGACATATTGGTAAAAACTGATGATGTTGCTCCTGTAACTATTGCTGCAGAGGAAATAGCAGAAGGACAAGTTATAGTAGAACAATAAAATATCGTGCGAAATTAATTCAAAAATTCTTGTATAAAAAGAAAGTTTGAATTAATTTTTATATAAAAAGAAAGGGGAGTATAGCATAGCCTATACAATAAATAAAATGAACAAAAAACATATAATATCTCTATCAGGAGATTTAGCCAGCGGAAAAGGAACTGTATCAAACATATTAACCACGAATTTGAATTATGGAATATATAGAAATGGCGAATATTTTAGAAAACTTGCAAAAGAGATGGGAATGGATGTTACAAGCTTTAATGTATATGTAAAAGAACATCCAGAAATAGACAGACAAATAGAAAACAGTGCAGCAGAATATGCAAAACAAAACGATAATTTTGTAATAGATGCAAGACTTGGATGGTATGCAGTACCCGAATCATTTAAAGTATATTTAAAAGTTGATTTAGAAATATCTGCTCAAAGAGCCTTTTATGATGAAAAAAGGAAATCAACAGAAAAATTCAATACAGTAGAAGAACAAAAACAAGATATAATAAGAAGATATAACTATGAAAATGAAAGATACTGGAATCTTTATCAAATAAGAAAAAATGATATGTCAAACTATGATTTAGTAATTGACACAACAGATAAGACACCAGAAGAAGTTGCAAAAATAATAGAAGAAGAATATAGCAAATGGTTAGAAAAATAATTTATAATCACAAAAGGAGAAAAAGCAGTAGTGATTGCAGAAGTAATAATAAACAGCAATGTAAAAAATTTAAATAAAACATTTGACTACATAATTCCAACAACACTTGAAGAAAAAGTCGTTGTTGGAAGTAGAATTTTTGTGCCATTTGGAAACAAAAAAAGTTTAGAAGAAGGATTTGTGGTAGGAATAAAAGAAACATCACAATATCCATCAAAACTAAAAGCAATTGCTGAAGTTCAAGATAAAGTTTATTTAAGCGAAAATAAAATTAAATTAGCAAAATGGATGGCATATAGATATTTTTGTAATATATCAGATTGCATAAAATTAATGCTACCACCAGGCACTACTACTAAGATCACTGCAAACAGAGTAAATGAAAAAAAGAAAAATTTTGTATACTTAACAGTAACAGAAGAACAAATAGAACAAGATATAGAAAATAAAAAATTAAAATCAGATAAGCAAATAAGAGCTCTGAGATTTTTACTAAATAATAATTGTAATATATTAAATACAGATTTGCAAATGTTTGCAGATGTTACAAGTACTGTAATAAAAACACTTGAAAAAAATGGTTACATAGAAATAGTAGAAAAAGAAGTAGAGAGAAATCCATTTATTCATAAAGTAATAGAAAAAAGCCAAAATCTAGAGCTTACAGATGAACAAGAACAAGCATTTGAACAAGTAAATGCTTCACTTCAAGTTGGAGAATATGATGAATTTTTATTATTCGGAGTAACAGGGTCACGGAAAAACAGAAATATACATTAGATTAATCGAAGAAGCACTAAAGCTAGAAAAATCTAGCATAATGTTAGTACCAGAAATATCGCTTACTCCTCAAACTGTGGACAGATTTTTAAGTAGATTTGGAGAAGAAAAAATAGCAGTATTGCATAGCAAGTTGTCTGTTGGAGAAAGATATGACCAATGGCAAAAGATAGAAAAAGGAGAAGCTAAAATTGTAATAGGAGCAAGGTCTGCAATATTTGCACCAGTAAAAGATTTAGGATTAATAATAATAGACGAAGAACATGATGACTCTTATAAATCTGAAATGAGTCCAAGATATGACACAAAAGAAATTGCAACATATATAGCTAAAGAAAATAATGTGCCAGTCGTGCTTGGAAGTGCTACTCCTGATATGTCAACATACTACAAAGCACAAAACAAAGAAATAGAGTTATTAGAGCTAACAAAAAGAGCAAATAAATCTGAACTTCCAGAAGTAAAAGTAGTAGATTTAAGAAATGAACTTGCTTCTGGAAACAAAACAATGATTAGCAAACCTTTATATAAAGCAATAGAAGAAAACTTAAAAAACAAAAAGCAGACAATACTATTTCTAAATAGAAGGGGTTTTTCAACATTTATAATGTGTAGAGACTGTGGATATACTGCAAAATGCAAAAATTGTGATATAACACTTACATACCACTTAAAAGAAAATAAATTAAAATGTCATTATTGTGGATATGAAACAAAGGCACTTACACTTTGTCCAGAATGTAAAAGTGAAAATATAAGATATTTTGGAACAGGAACGCAAAAATTAGAAGAACAGATAAAAGAGTTATTTCCACAAGCAACAACAATTAGAATGGATGTTGATACAGTAACCAAAAAGAACTCTCACGAGGATATCCTAAAACAATTTAAAGATGATAACATAGACATACTAATTGGAACACAGATGGTGGTAAAGGGACATCATTTTCCAAATGTTACACTAGTAGGGGTAATAGCAGCAGATAGTAGTCTAAATATAGATGATTATAGAGCTCACGAAAGAACATTTCAAATATTAACACAAGTGGCTGGAAGAGCTGGTAGAGGAGAAAATAAAGGGAAGGTAATAATCCAAACATATAATCCAGATACATTTTGTATTCAATATGCAAAAAAACAGGATTATAAAATCTTCTATGATACGGAAATTCATATTAGAAAACAATTGAGATATCCGCCGTTTTGTGATATAATGTTAATTGGAATTTCTGATAAATATTATAAAAATGTGGAATCGGTTTCAAAAAATATATATGAAGATATAAAAGCAAAAATAAAAACTAAAAATCTTCCAATAATGTTATATAAGCCAGTTCCGGCTCCAATCGATAAAATAAAAAATAAGTACAGATGGAGAATAATAATAAAATGCAAAATAGCAGATAATATAATAAATGAAATTAATGAAACAATAAACAGAATAAACAAAAAAAATATAAGAGTTGTAGTAGATTTAAATCCAACAAATATGTTATAAAAGAAAGGAATCAAATATGGCAATTAGAGAAATAAGATTATCTGGAGATGAGATATTAAGGAAAACATCAAGAGAAGTTGAAGAAGTAACTGACAAAATAAGAGAATTGTTAGATGATATGGTAGAAACAATGCACAAATATAATGGCGTTGGGTTAGCAGCTCCGCAAGTTGGTATTTTAAAGAGGGCAATAGTAATTGACTTATATGATGGAGAAGAACCATTGCAACTTGTAAATCCTAAAATAATAAAAGCAAAAGGAAAACAAGAAGTAGAAGAAGGATGTTTAAGCTTCCCTAACGAATATGCAAAAATGATTAGACCAAAAGAAGTTACTGTAGAAGCCTTAGATAGAAATGGCAAAAAAGTAAAAATAACTGGTAAAGATTTATTAGCACAAGCATTAGCACACGAGATAGATCATTTAAACGGAATCTTATTTGTAGATAATATGATACCAGGAACATTAGAATATATAGAGTCAGAAAATAAATAAAGGAGAAGATCCTATGAGAATATTATTTATGGGAACACCGGACTTTGCATTAAAATCACTTAAAGCATTATATGAAGCAAAGTATGACATAATCGGAGTTGTAACAAATACAGATAAGCCAAAAGGCAGAGGAATGAAACTAGTTGCATCGCCTGTAAAAGAATATGCGTTAGAAAAAGGCCTACCAATATATCAACCTCAAAAAATAAGAAACAATGTTGAATTTTTAGAAGAAATAAAAAAATTGAATCTGGATTTAATTTGCGTTGTAGCATATGGAAAAATACTTCCACAAGAACTGTTAGACATTCCAAAATATGGCTGTGTAAATGTACATGGCTCATTACTTCCAAATTATAGAGGTGCGGCACCAATACAATGGGCCGTGTTAAATGGAGATAAAATAACAGGAATAACAACAATGTTTATGAATGCTGGAATGGATACTGGCGACATGCTTCTAAAACAAGAAGTTGAAATAGGAGAAGATGAAACAACAGGAGAACTTTGGGAAAGGCTAAGCAACATTGGAGCTGATTTATTAATAGAAACCATTAAGCAAATAGAAGCGGGAAACATAAAAAGAGAAAAGCAACCAGAGGAAGGAACTCTTGCACCAATGCTTTCAAAAGAGATGGCAAAAATAGACTGGGAGAACAAAACAGCAGTTCAAATAAAAAATCTTGTTAGAGGATTAAATCCAATAATGGGAGCGTACTCGTTTTTAAATAATAAAAAAATCAAGTTTTGGAAAGTGCAAGTTTTAACAGAAAATCAATTATTAGAAAAATTTGAAGATCTTAAAGAATATAAAGGACATTTAAAAGGAGTACAAGAAGGAACAGTATTATTTTCTGATGACAAAAATGGTTTGTTCATAAAAGCTAAAGAAGGAATTTTGCAGGTAGTAGAAATACAAGGAGAAAATTCAAAAAGAATGCCTACAACAGATTTTTTAAGAGGAACGAAAATAGATGTTGGAAGTATATTTGAATAAATCAATATAGTAATTTGGGTAAAAAATACCATCCAAATTACTATATTTTTTTTAAAATACTCTTGCATTTCCTGTCGTTTATTGTTATTATAATGGTATAAGTGGAGAATTATGAAAAAGAAAAATAACGATTAGAAATAAGCAAGGAGATACTAAAATGATAGAGTTTAGAAATGTTTCTAAAGTTTACGATACAGGAACAGAGGCTGTGCACAATGCAAATTTTACAATAAATAAAGGAGATTTTGCTTTTTTAGTAGGAAGTTCTGGTTCAGGAAAATCAACCTTAATAAAACTAATATTAAAAGAAGAAGAACCTACAAAAGGAAATATAATTATAAATGGGAAAGATACAACTTTTTTAAAGCCAAAAAGAATTCCATACTTAAGAAGAAGTATGGGAGTAGTTTTTCAAGACTTTAGATTATTACCAGACAAAACAGTATATGAAAATGTTGCGTTTGCAATGTATATTGTAAGGGCAACACCAAGACATATAAGAAGACAAGTGCCAATGGTATTATCAATGGTAGGCTTAAGCGAAAAGGCAAATATGTATCCAAATGAGTTATCAGGAGGAGAACAACAAAGAGTTGCTTTAGCAAGAGCTCTAGTTAATAATCCTTCTATGCTAATAGCAGATGAGCCAACAGGAAACTTAGATCCAGATACAGCTTGGGATATAATGAGATTATTAAACGAGATTAATTTAAGAGGAACGACGCTAGTAGTAGCAACACACGCTAAAGATATAGTAGACAAAATGAATAAAAGAGTTATTCGTATAGAACACGGAAATATTATAAGTGATAAAAAAGGTGGGTATGACGGTGAAGCATAGTATAATAGGTTATTTATTAAGAGAAGGATTTAGAAATGTATTCCATAACAAAAAATCATCAGGAGCATCACTGGCAATAATGTGTGCAACTATGCTGATTTTCGGAATATTTTTTATGATTATAGAAAACATTAATAGTGCTGTAAAAACAATAGAATTGCAACAAGGAATACAAGTATTTATTCAAAAAGAAGCAACAGATGAACAAATTAGCCAAGTTGGAGAACAAATAAAGGCAATTAATGGAGTAAATACAATTAAATTTGTTTCAAAGGAAGATGCGCTAAACTACAACAGAGAAAAGCTAGGAAATCCTGCGTTATTTGTAGGATATGATGAGGAGAATCCTTTTAAAGCATCATATTTAGTTACATTAACAGACTTGAAATTAAGTTCAGAAGTTCAAGAAAATATTTATAAATTAGATAATATAGCAAGCATAACAAGTCAAGACAACACAATTAATAACTTGGTAAAAATAGCAAATGGAATAAAAATAGTTTCAATAGTAGTACTTTCATTATTAGTAATAATATCAATATTCATCATAGCAAATACAATTAAATTAACAGTTCACGCAAGAAGAAAAGAAATATCAATTATGAAATATGTTGGTGCAACAGACAATTTTATAAGATGGCCATTTGTAATAGAGGGTATATTAATAGGAATAATTGCAGCAATTATATCTCTTGCAATTTTAGGAGTAGCATACAACATAATAATAAGTAAGTTAGCAAGCTCTACAGTACTTGCAAAAATAGGAATGTCGTTACTAAGTTTTGCTGATATATCAACACTACTAGTAATAGTATATTTAGTACTTGGTATAGGAATAGGAGCTTTAGGAAGTACAATATCAATGAGAAAATATCTAAAAGTATAAAGGAGATCAACTATGAAAAAAATAGTATTAACTTTTATTACAATACTCACAATAACAATACTTATGACAGCAGTTCCACTGTATTCATATGCGGTAAGTCAAAGTGACAAAGATGCACTTCAAGACAAAATAAATAATGCAAAAAATGAATTAAAAAATATTCAAGATAGTCAGAAAGATGCAGAATCAGAACTTGAAAACTTAACAATTCAAGTTATGGATGCAGAAAGTGAATTAGACTCTTTAAAAGCTGAACTTTCAGAATTAGAAAGTTCAATAGAAACAAAAGAATCAGAAATAACTGAAAAACAAGCAGAAATAAAAAGAAAAGAAAAATTATTACAAGAAAGAATTGTAGCATTATACGAGGCTGGAGATTCTACATATTTAGATGTTTTATTAGGCTCAGATAGCTTACTAGACTTCTTGTCAAAATATGAGATTGTTCAACAAATAGTTGACGCAGATACAGCATTAATAACAGATTTGGACAATGATAAAAAAGCTTTAGAAAACGAAAAAGCTGAATTGGAAGTAGACAAAGCTAAAGTAAAAGAGTTAAAAGACCAGCAAGAAATAAAGAGTAATGAATTAAAAGTATTAAAGAAAAACAAACAAGCAGAGATAGATAAATTATCTGATGACGAGAAAAGCAAACAAAGTGAAATTGACAAATACAATACTGCAATGGAAGAAATAAACAAAAAATTATCAGAAATAGGAAAAGATGCACAAGAAAGACTAGACAAAGATGGCATTAAATTTGATGGAAGCTTTATTTGGCCATGTAACAATAAATATGTTACATCAAGGATGAAGTGGAGATGGGGAAGATGGCATAAAGGAATAGACATTGGAGCTAGTTATGAAGACGTATACGCATCAGCATCTGGATATGCTTATAATGAAACAAATCCAGGAGGATATGGAACCTACATAATGATATTTCACGGTGATGGATATGCAACTTTATATGGACACTTAAACTCGAGCCATATAAGAAATGGACAATATGTTTCACAAGGACAAGTTATCGCAACATCAGGAAATTCAGGAGCTAGTTCAGGAGCACACTTGCATTTTGAAATTAGACATTCAACATCAATGTCAAATTTCTTTGGTAACAATTGGCTAGATCCACTAGACTATTTACCAGGAGGATATACGATTTTAGACTAAAACATCATAAAAGGAGGGACATTTATGGAGAAAAAGATAATAACTATGATAATGATATGTCTATTATTAGTATCTTTCTCAATAAATGTCTTTTCTAATAATGAAATAGAAAACAATGAGAATAGTACTAATACAGAAAACATGACACTTCAAGACAAACAAAAAGAAGTACAAGAAAAATTAGAAGAATCCAATAACAGACTAAAATATGTACAAAGTGAATTATCAGTATCACTACAAAAAATACAAGAATTAGATGATTCTATCGCAAAATATACAGAAGAATTAAATAAGCTACAAAATCAGGTAAACACACTAGAAAACGAAATAAAAGTGACAGACGAAGAATTAGCAAAAAATGAAGAAGAATATAAAAGAAAAGAAAACCTATTTAAAAGAAGAGTTGTAGCATTATATGAGGCGGGAGAAACAACATATTTAGATGTTTTATTATCTTCAAAAGGACTAATGGACTTTTTGTCAAATTACTATATGCTAGAAGAAATAATGCAATATGATGATGAATTACTTAAAGAAGTAGAAAGCAGAAGAAAAGAAATAGAAGAAAAAAAAGCAAACCAAGAAAAAAGAAATTCAACTTTAAAAGTTGCTAAAGCACAAGCTTCAAGAATGCAAATTTTAATGGAAAACAACAAAATGCTTCAACAAAATTATTCATCACAATTAACTGAAGAAGAAAAAGAATTAAACGAAAAAATTGAAGCATATAAACAAGAAGAAACTTCTTTAGAAAACCAAATCCTTGCAGCAATAAATTGGGGTTATAAATTAGCAATTCACTATACTGGCGGAGTGATGACATGGCCAGTTGGAAAAGAAGGAACATATATAACATCAGGATATGGAAACAGATTACATCCAATACAAGGAATATATAAATCCCATTCAGGAATAGATATAGGTAATGCAGGATATGGTGCTCCGGTTATAGCAGCAGCAGACGGAGTTGTTACATTTGCAGGCGTTATGGGAGGCTATGGTAACTGCGTTATGATAAACCACGGTGATGGAATAGTTACACTTTATGGACATGGACAAGAAATACTTACAACATTAGGAACCGAAGTTTCAAAAGGTGATGTAATAATGCTTGTTGGATCTACAGGAAACTCAACAGGGCCACACTTACACTTTGAAGTTAGAAAAGATGGAATAATACAAGACCCAATTCCATACTTAAAAGGTGAAGAAAATAACTAAAAACGTAATAAAAATATAAATATTCAAGTATAATAAACTTAAGGGAGAAAAAGAATGGAAGATAATAAAATAAAAAGACAAAGAATTTATAAAGTTATAATGTTAGTTGTTTTAACAGCAACAATAGTATTTATGCTAACAACATTTATAATGTATAATAGATTTAAAGAAGCATATGAGAATGGAGATACAGACAAAAGCACATATGTTGACAGTAGCTCTATGATAAAAACTCTTCAAAGTTTTAAAGCAATGCTAGAAGAAAAATACATTGGTGAAATAGATGACGAAAAGCTATTAGAAGGAGCAATAAAAGGATATATAGAAGGACTAGATGATCCATATACAGAATATTTGACAAAAGAAGAAATGCAAGAATTTACAGAACAAACAAGTTCTGAATATGTTGGAATAGGAGTATATGTTTCAAATGATAGATCTAATAATACGCTATTAATAGTTGGAGTCATGAAAAATTCACCAGCATTAGAAGCAGGAATGCAAGCAGGAGATGTAATAGAAAAAATAGAAGGAGTAGCTTATGCTGGAGAACAGTTAAGTGAAGCAACGTCAATATTAAAAGGCAAAGAAGGTACAACTGTAAAAGTTACAGTACTAAGAGATGGCAAAGAAATAGAATTAGAAATAACAAGAAAGAAAATAACGGTAGACCATGTAGCTTCTAAGATGTTAGACAACCAAATAGCATATATACAAATAGATTCATTTGATAGTGGTGTAAAAAGTGCATTTGAAGAACAGATTACACAATTAAAAAATGATGGAGCGAAAGGAATAATAATAGACTTGAGAAGCAATGGTGGAGGAATCGTAGATGAAGCCACAGGAATTGCAGAACTATTTGTTAACAAAGGAGAAACAATATTAATAACAAAAGGAAAAAACCAAGAAGAAAAAACTACAAAATCAACAAAAAATCCAATAATAACAGATATACCAGTAGTAGTTCTTGTAAACGAAGGAACAGCAAGTGCATCAGAAATATTAGCAGCAGCACTAAAAGAACAATATGGAGCTAAAATAGTAGGAAAAACAACATATGGAAAAGGTGTAATTCAAACATTATATACCTTAACAGATGGAAGTGGACTAAAAATAACAACAGACGAATATTTTACACCAAATCACAATAAAATTCACAAAGTAGGAATAAAGCCAGATGTTGAAGTAGACTTAACTAAAGATGAACAAGGATATTACGAGACATCTATGGAAAAAGATGCACAAATACAAAAAGCAATAGAAGAACTAAAATAAATTAACATATAATCGCCTAAAGAGACAAACTCTTTAAGCGATATTTTTTTGTCTAAAATACTAAACGAAAAATGTCGAAAACTTCCCATAAATCGATAAAACTAGTCAGATTTCGCTATTGGAAAATACTGGTAAACATAGTATACTTATACAAGAATAAAAAAATAAGGAGGAACGAAAGTGGAATGTATTTATGTACCTAGGGAAAAGCAATTAACATTAAGAATTTCTGAGGAAATTGACGAAAGCACAACAGAAAAATTAAGGAGGAAAATTGATAATGAGATTACGAGATTTTTGCCTAGAAAAGTTATATTTGATTTTAGTGATGTTTCTTTCATGGACAGTGCAGGAATAGGAATGTTACTGGGAAGATACAAAATTATTAGAATGTTAGGCGGGCAATTAGAACTAATAAATGTAAATAGACAAATAGAAAAAATCTTTGAAATAAGTGGAATTTTAAGAATAATTCCAATAAATAAAGAAGAAAAAGTTGGATAATGGAGGTTAAGATGTTAGGAATTTATGATAACGAAATGAAATTAGAATTTGCAAGCAAATCATCAAATGAAGCATTTGCAAGAATAGCAGTAGCTGCATTTGCTTCACAGTTAGATCCTACAATAGAAGAACTTGCAGATATAAAAACAGCAGTATCAGAGGCAGTAACAAACTGCATAATACATGGATATGAAAACGCTATGGGAATAGTTAAAGTTGAATGCAAATTAAAAGATAACTGGGTAGAAATACAAATATCAGATTCGGGAAAAGGAATTGACGATATAGAACTTGCTAAAAAACCACTTTATACAACAAAGGCGAATTTAGAAAGATCTGGAATGGGATTCACAATAATGGAAAGCTTTATGGATGAAATGAAAGTAGAATCTATACCAGAAATGGGAACAAAAGTAACATTAAAAAAATACATAGAACCACTAGAACAAGAAGAACAAAAGGAAGGTTAAAAAATGTATGAAAATACTTATGAAAAAATAACAAAAGCACAAAGTGGAGACGAAGAAGCAATGGCTAGTCTGGTAAAAAATAATTTAGGGCTAGTCTATAATATTGCTAAAAGATTTAGCGAAAGAGGATACGAGCTAGAGGACTTAAACCAAATAGGTGCATTAGGACTAATAAAATCAATAAAAAAATTCGATACAAGCTTTGATGTGCAACTTTCTACATACTCAGTTCCCTTTATAATGGGAGAAATAAAAAGATACATAAGAGATGATGGCAAAATAAAAGTAAGTAGAAGTATTAAAGAATTAGGTGCGAAAATAAATCAAATACAAAAAGAGTATTATTTAAAAAATGGGCAAGACATAAAAATAGAACAAATTGCCGAAATCTTAAAAATGCCAAAAGAAGATATTGCACTAGCCATAGATGCAAATTCTAGTGCAATAGTAACATCCATAAATGAACCTGTTTATAGTAAAGACTCAAGTAAAACATTAAATGTAGAAGACATCATTCCAGACACAAAAAATCAAGAAGCGATGATAAATGATAAATTAACAGTAAATAAATTAATAGAAGAATTACAACCGCAAGAAAAACAAATTGTAATGATGAGATATTACAAGGGAAATACACAAACAGAAGTTGCTAAAACTTTAGGAATAAGCCAAGTGCAAGTTTCAAGAATAGAAAAAAGAATATTATATACAATGAAACAAAAACTACAAGCAGATACTGCTTAGAAAGAGATGAAAATATGAAGAGAATTATTGAAATAATAATATTAATAATCTTAACAACATTTTTAATGCCAATAGTTCTTACACAAAAATTCAAAACTAAAGAAACTATAGCTATAGAAAATGTTGAACAAAATATAGAAACAAATCTATATACATATTCAAAATATGGAACAATAAAGCTATTACATCACGAAAGTGGAGAAATTGAAGAATTAGGAATGGATGAATATTTGTTGGGAGTAGTATCAGCAGAAATGCCTGCAAGTTTTGAACAAGAGGCCTTAAAAGCACAAGCAGTTGTTGCAAGGACATATACAGTAT
Source organism: Bacteroidaceae bacterium (assembly GCA_963621875.1). Lineage (GTDB taxonomy): Bacteria > Bacillota > Clostridia > TANB77 > CAG-508 > CAG-245. The sequence goes on from CAVFFR010000022.1 coordinate 18,482, forward strand.
ATACAATAGAACATAGCAACTCTAAACACGAAGGAGCAGATATATGTGATGATTATAAATGCTGTCAAGCGTGGATATCAAAAGAAGATAGACTAAATAAATGGGAAGAAACATCAAGAGAGAGTAACTGGGCAAAAATAGAAGAAGCTGTAAACTCTACAAAGGGAAAAATTGTAACATACAACGGAGAAGCAATAGATGCCTTTTTTCACTCTAATAGTGGAGGAAAAACAGAAGAAGTTGCAAATGTATGGGGTGGAGCAAATTTACCATATTTACAAAGTGTAGAAACATCAGGAGAAGATGCGTATACTCAATATTCGTCAGAAGCGGAATTTACAAAAAGCGAATTTGAAGACAAAATAAAAAGTAATCACCCAGATTTTTCCATAGACTATAATCAACAAGACTGTATAAAAACATTAGAAACAACGACAGGAGGTAGAGTAAAAACAGTAAAACTAGGAAATTTAGAATTGTCAGGAGTTGAAGTAAGAAATCTTTTGGAATTAAGGTCAGCTAATTTTACTGTTGAAATAAGTGAAAACAATATCAAATTTATTGTAAAAGGCTATGGACACGGAGTTGGAATGAGCCAAACTGGTGCAGATGCACTAGCTAAACAAGGAGAAAACTACGAAAATATTATAAAACATTATTATACAGGAGTAGAAATATATAATTTATAAACTACAATTGTATAAATTTAGAAAAAGAGGAAATACTTATATTAATATAAAATATAAGGAGGAACAATATGAGTAGAAGACAAAAAAGAGGAGAAAAACCAGAAACAAATATAAGTATGATAATCTTAACAGGAATAGTGGTAATTGTAGTAGTGGCATTTATAACAACATATGTATCTTATAGCAAAAGAATGGAAAAAAATGCGAAGATTAGAACAACAAATACACAAATAATATCATCAGTAGATAATGAAATGTTAAATATGATAACAAATGATACAGATTCAAAATCAGTTAGCTCACCAGTTGGAAAAAGTGTTAACGAAATGGAAAACACAGAAAAAGTAGCAGTAAACACGAGCGACTATGAAAACAAATCTAAAGAAGAAAAATCAGAAACTAAACCAACAGAGAATAAACAAATAGAAGAAAAGCAAGAAGAAGTAAAAAATATAAGCTTCATAAAACCTGCAGATGGAGAAATTATAAAAGACTATTCAAAAGATAATTTAGTATATTCAAACACATTAGAAGAATGGACAACGCATTTAGGAATAGACATTGCAATGCAAAAAACAGATGTAGTAAAAGCTGTAGCAGATGGAAAAGTAAAATCAATAAAAAATGATCCAAGATATGGATTAACAGTAGTAATAGAACATCAAGATGGATTTGAAAGTATATATTCAAGTTTACTAACAGCAGAATTTATAGCTGTTGGAGAAGAAATAAAACAAGGAAGTACAATAGCAACAGTTGGTAACACTGCTACATTTGAAATAGCAGACACAACACATCTTCATTTTGAAATGAAAAAAGACGGACAAACCGTAGATCCCAATATTTATATAAAATAGAAGCATAGCATAGTAGTACAGCAAATGTACTACTATATTTTGCTTTAGTTTTCTTGACAAGACCATCAAAATAATAGATAATAAAAATAAGAAACTTAACACAAGAAAAGGAGAAAGGATGGATCCACAAGAAAAAGAATTATCAGAAAAAAGAAAACGTAATATGAAACTAACTATTATACACAAAGCATTAACATACGACCTTTTATTTTATTATGGAATAAAATTTTTATTTCTTGCGCAAGTGAAAGGAATTAGTGCTGGAGACATAGTCTTAGCGACTGCTTTTTACGGCATATTTAAAGCACTAACTCAAATTCCAGGTGTTTTTATAATAGATAAGATAGGCACTAGAAAAAGTTTGATTTTAGCGGACTTAATAAATGCAATATCAATTATTTTTGTGATATTTGCAACAAATTTATGGTGGCTAATAATATCAAATTTGTTTTCGGGTTTTGGATTTGCTGTAAGAGATGTTGCAGAAGCGGGAATGCTTCATAAATCTATACCTGATACCGAAAATAGAGGAAAAACTTACTCGAAAGTTGATGGAAGAGGCTTGGGAGACTATTATTATATGTCAGCTCTATCTGCTGTTGTATCTGGATTCTTATTTAATATAAATCCGTATATACCATTAGGAACATGTATTGCAATATTGTTGATATCGGCACTAATAGCAACTAAGTTCAAAGAACTTGACAACCTAGAACAGCAAAAAAATAAAAATGTAGGCATATTCAAAAGATACAATACTTATTTCAAAGATCTAAGATTAGCATTTTCGTTTATATTCACATCAAGAAGACTTAAAGCACTTATGTTATATGCGGGTGTAATGTATGGAATAATATCAGTAATGACCACTTATGAAATGGGACTATTAGAAGAAATATCTATGTCAGCATCAGTAACAGGAATAATTTATGCTATTATGCAAGTAATTGCAGGAATATCATCTAAGTTACAAAATAAATTTCACGAAAAATTTAGAAAGAGAACGTTAACAGTAATAGGTATATCGTATACAATAGCTTGCTTGATTGCAGGACTAATTTCTATAATAGCACTTCCTTATGTTATAGTGGTGGGCGTAATACTTGTGTCATATGTTGTAAGATACTTAGATACAGGATTCTTCCATGTGTTAATAAAAAAATATATTACAAACTTTACAAATGCAGAAGTTGCAAACAAAGTATATTCAGCATATAGTCTAGTTGCAGGAATTGGAACAACAGTAATATGTATGTTAGGCTCTATTATAGTTTCACATAACAATAGCATTGGATATTCAATGATAATATTTGGTGTGGCATTTTTAGCCATAATATTATTGATATTATTGTATATGAAAGACCGAGTTGGGCTAGAACCACAAGAATACAGAAAAAAAGACATAAATTACAAAGAATATATTAGCTTAAAATAAAAAAATTGACATATAATATTAAAAGAAGGAATAAAAAAGTTATAAATGGAGTAGATGTAATTATTTTAACAGGTGCAATAAAAGACTTTACAGATATTTTAGGAAAAGAACTTTTTTAGAAATAATCTACTGTCAAAATTCGCCCTTTCTTCGCCCAATAGGGACGCCCTTTCTTCGCCCAATAGGGACGCCC
>CAVFFR010000023.1:0-21276 GCA_963621875.1 Bacteroidaceae bacterium
TTTCTTACAGCTATGCTATAAATTAAGATAGTTAATTTTAATTAAATTATATATTTAATTAAAAAAATATTTTTGCACACATAAAGAATAAAATAAACTTTGTGCTTAAAATAGCAGAGCTATTCATTTCCACTACTAAAAGTAGAAATTATAACTAAAAAAATCTAACTTATAAGATTTTTATCTGTAAGTTAGATTTTTTAGTTATATTATTTTTTCTCTTTGTTTCTTTCGTCTTATTAACACCATTTATAATAGCATTATAGTATTTAGGTTTCATTAGAATATGATTTATTTACTTCAATTCTTTTATTACTTTGCAAGGGTTTCCAACTGCTACTACATTTGCTGGTATATCTTTATTTACCACACTTCCAGCACCTATAACAGAATTGTCGCCTATCGTCACTCCTGGAAGTACAATAACATTTCCACCAATCCATACATTATTTCCAATTTTAATAGGCTTTCCATATTCTAGTCCTTCATTTCTTGTTTTATAGTCTAATGGATGTCCTGCTGTATAGAAACCACAATTTGGTGCTATAAATACATTATCTCCAAATTCTACCATATTTGCATCTAATATTATTAGATTATGATTCGAATAAAAATTTTCGCCTATTTTTATGTTATATCCATAATCACAAATAAAAGGTTGTTCTATCAAAAAATTCTCGCCTGTATGTCCTAATATTCCTTTCATCACTTTAGTTCTTTTTTCTGTGTCTGATGGTTTTATATTGTTATATTCAAAGCATTTATCTTTTGCTAGATTTCTTTCATTAATCAAATTTTCATCATAGTTTGCATTGTATAGCTCTCCAGCTAACATCTTTTCCTTTTCTGTCATAAATTCCTCCCTTAAGTTTATTTCTCTATATCAGTTTTATCTGCTCTATCTGCTATTTTTTCTCTTAACTCCTTCATTGCGGTATCTCTTTTTTCTTGCCATTCTGTTGTATTCATTGTATCAAAATCTATTGATGCAGTACCAATATTTTTGTCTTTTCCAAAAATATGAACAGCAAGTCCCGCTTCAGGATTTTCTCTAACAAACTTTTCGTCTTCTAATTGTTTCTTGCTATATGAATGAGTTTTAAAATCCAATCCTTCTAAAAATCTCATTTCTCTTTTTATTACTATAGGAGAAATCATATATATACTATCTTTGCCTTCAAATCTATGAAACTTGTCATCCTTTAAAGCTTGTATTTTGCTTATGGCATCTAATAGTTTTAGATTAACCCTTGATGTAGTTTTTGATATTCCATTTTCAGACATTTCCTTATGCAAATCTCCCGGCAGATGTAAATGAATACAATTTCCTGATACTCCATAGGTAAACATATCATTAATTGGATATTTTTCGTCATTTGTCTGTTCTTGTTTTTCTTGAATCTTTTTCAATAAAAAAGTTCTTATACTATTTTCGTCGTTTCCTAAGCTTTCTGCAATTTCACTAATACTTATATCGTCTTTCATATCCACTTGTCCTAACAAATAATTTACTATATGTTCATTATCCGGATTTCTTATCGACATTAAAATATTTTTTATATCCTCTTTATTCATTTGCTCATCCTCTCCTTTTTAAGATATTCTAAAGTCATCTCGCTTGTTTTACTTATTTAATTTGTCCTTTTATGTGATCTTCAATTTTGGCTATTGAATGTTTTTCTGTTGCATAAATCTTCTCCTTTAATTTCAATTTATTTATATCATTACAATAGTAGAAAGTCAAGAAAAGGGACTTTTTTTACAGCCCCTTAATCTGGTGCAGATGGCCGGAATCGTCGAGCCGCGTCAGAAAAAATGTCCACCGGACATTTTTTACCTGCGTTTCGGCAAGCCTTAACTTGCTCGAAACTTGGCAACTTCCTTTTCGATTTCCGGCATTCTAAAACAAAAAACATTAAAGCTTTGCTTTAATGTTAATCTGGTGCAGATGGCCGGAATCGTCGAGCCGCGTCAGAAAAAATGTCCACCGGACATTTTTTACCTGCGTTTCGGCAAGCCTTAACTTGCTCGAAACTTGGCAACTTCCTTTTCGATTTCCGGCATTCTAAAACAAAAAACATTAAAGCTTTGCTTTAATGTTAATCTGGTGCAGATGGCCGGAATCGAACCGGCACGGCTTATTGGGCCGCAGGATTTTAAGTCCTGTGCGTCTACCAGTTCCGCCACATCTGCATATATGTACCTTACTGGCTAACAAAATTATTGTACTACAAACTAATTGTTTTTGTCAATACATATTTGAAATTTTTTGCAAATTACTGCTTACACTTTTGTTTTATTAATTTTCTTATCGAGTTAAATTGTATATGAGTATTCATTTAGTTCATTTGATAGTTCCATATTTCTATTTTCTCATATTTATTTCTTATTTGTCGAATTTTGCTTATTTTTCTGAATATTTCACAAAATGTTCACAGTTTCTCCTTGACTTATATATTTTTTGTTTTTATAATAGTTTATACGCAATATTCGTGTTTACAGATTTTTACATAATATACTTATACAAATATAGGAGGTTTTTATATGGATTTTTGGTTAATGTGGTATGATAACGGATTAACTATTTTATTAATGATTATAGGATTTCTTATTGTGCTTTTCGCACAAATCAGAATTAATTCAGCATATTCTAAATATAGAAAAATTCAAAATTATAAAGGTCTTACTGGCTACGAAGTAGCTAAAACTATTTTAAACGCAAATGGATTATCTGATATTGAAGTTTATAAAACTTCTGGTAATTTAACAGATCATTATGACCCATCTAAAAAGTTAATTAGACTTTCTTCTGCAATTTACAGCGGAACTTCTATTGCCTCTATGGCTGTTGCTGCTCACGAGTGTGGTCACGCTATTCAGGACAAAGAAAATTACATATTCTTTAGAATTAGATCTTTTTTAGTTCCTATTGTGAATTTTATTTCATATTTAGGATACTTTGGATTAATTATTTCATTAATTGGTGGTCTAACTGGTTATATTAAACTATCAATTTTAATATTGTTTGCAACTGTTGTTTTTCAATTAGTTACATTGCCCGTTGAATTTGATGCTTCTCGTAGAGGTAAAAAGCAATTAGATATGTTAAATTTATCTTTTGATCAAGATTCTTTAGGAGTCAAAAGTGTTCTAGGAGCTGCTGCAATGACTTATGTTGCAGGCTTACTTTCATCTATTTTACAATTACTTAGATTGGTATTAATTTTAAGTAGTCGTGATCGAGATTAATGTATTTAAGAAAGGATTTATATAATGTTAAAGCTTTTAAAAAATTTTACAAAAAAAGATTATTTATTAATATTTATTTGTGTTATATTAGTTGCTTTTCAAGTTTGGCTTGATTTGAAGCTTCCTGATTATATGTCAGAAATAACTATTTTAGTAAAAACTGAAGGTAGTCAAATGTCTGATATTTTAGAGCAAGGTAAATATATGATTCTTTGCGCTGGCGGAAGTTTAATTTCTGCTATTTTTGTTGGCTATTTGTCTTCTTTTATTTCTGCAACTTTTTCTAAAAGTATTCGTAAAAAGTTATTTGAAAAAGTTCAAAATTTCAGTATGGAAGAGATTAATAATTTTTCAACAAGTAGCTTGATTACAAGAACTACAAATGATATTACAAATATTCAAAGATTTATTTCTATGGGATTACAATTATTAATTAAGTCCCCAATTATGGCTGTTTGGGCTATATTAAAAATTTTAAATAAGAGTTGGCAGTGGAGTGCTCTAACTGGTGTAGCTGTTTTTATTTTATTGATATGTGCTGTATTTTTAATAATCGTTGTAATGCCCAAATTTAAAAGAGTACAGAAATTAATTGATAATATTAATGGTTTAACAAGGGAAAATCTAACAGGTATTCGTGTTGTTAGAGCTTTTAATGCTGAAAAATATCAAGAAGACAAGTTTGAAGTTGGTAATAAAGATTTAACAGATACTCAATTATTTAATCAAAGAGCTATGTCTGCTATGTCCCCTGTTATGTACTTAATTATGGATTTACTTACTTTATCAATTTATTTTGTTGGAGCTTATTTGATTAATGCAGCTAATATGCTTGATAAGATTACAATTTTTAGCAACATGGTCGTATTTTCAAGTTATGCTATGCAGGTTATTATGTCTTTCTTAATGCTTGCAATGATTTTTGTAATGTATCCTAGAGCTAGTGTTTCTGCAAGCAGAATTGCCGAAGTTTTAGATGCAAAAACAAAGATTAAAGATGGAAAAATTAATAAGAATGTCTCATCTCTTGTTGGAGAAGTAGAATTTAAAAATGTTTCTTTTAAATACCCTGATGGTAATGATTATGTTTTAAAGGATATTTCATTTACCGCTAAAAAAGGGGAAACAGTTGCTATAATTGGTTCTACTGGTTCAGGAAAATCTTCTCTTATTAATTTAATCCCTAGATTTTTTGACACTACTAAAGGAGAAGTTTTGATTGATGGAGTTAATGTAAAAGAATATTCTCAAGAATTTTTACATAACAAATTAGGATATGTTCCACAAAAAGCTGTAATGTTCAGCGGTAGTGTTAATTACAATGTTTCTTATGGTGATAATGGAGATAAAAAAGCTTCAGAAGATGCAGTAAAAAAAGCTGTTGAAATTGCTCAAGGAAAAGAGTTTGTTGAAAAAATGCCAGAGCAATATAACGCATTTATTGCACAAGGTGGAACAAATATTTCTGGTGGTCAAAAGCAAAGATTAGCTATTGCTAGAGCTATTGCTAGAAATCCTGAAATTTATATTTTTGATGATTCTTTTAGTGCTTTAGATTATAAGACTGATTTTATGCTTAGAAATGAGCTAAAGAAATATACAAAAGATGCCACTATGATTATTGTAGCTCAAAGAATTGGAACAATTTTGAATGCTGATAAAATTTTAGTTTTAGAAAATGGAGAGTGCGTTGGTCTAGGTACTCATAAAGAACTTTTAAACAATTGTAAAGTTTATCAAGAAATTGCATATTCTCAACTTTCAAAGGAGGAATTAGAAAATGGGTAATGACGAAAAGACTTATAAACAAAAACCTAGAAATGTCGGTCCTAATAGAGTTAGTGAAAAGCCTAAAAACTTAAAATTAGCTCTAGTAAAATTATTGCATTATATGAAAAGATATATACCTTTTGTTGTAGTTGCTCTTGTTTTGGCAACTTTAAGTTCTATTTTGGTCATAATTGGTCCAAATAAATTAAGTGATTTAACAAATGAAATAACAAATGGTCTTATGAGCGGAATAAACTTTGATTCTGTAAAATCCATATCTCTATTTTTATTGATAATTTATTTAGTTGGTGCTGTATTTGATTATCTTCAAGGCTTTATAATGTCAACAGTTTCTAACAAATTTGCTCAAAGCTTACGTACTCAAATATCTAAGAAAATAAACACTCTTCCTCTTAAATATTTTGATAAACATAGTTATGGCGATATTTTGTCTAGGGTAACTAATGATGTTGATACTATTAATATGACTCTTCAACAAAGTTTATGTACTCTTATAGGAGCTTTAACATTGTTTATTGGCTCAATCATAATGATGTTTTATACAAATTGGATTTTAGCTTTAACAGGTATTCTATCTTCCCTAATTGGATTTGTTTTTATGTTTATAATTTTAGCAAAATCTCAAAAGTATTTTAATGCTAGGCAAATTGAGCTTGGAAATTTAAATGGACATATTGAAGAAATTTATTCTAGTCACAATGTTGTAAAGGCTTATAATGGTAATGCAGAAGCATCTGCAAAATTTGATGAACTTAATCAAAGAGTTTATGAGTGCAATAGGAAAAGTCAATTTTTATCAGGTTTAATGCCTCCTATTATGAACTTTATTGGAAACTTTGGTTATGTTTTAGTTTGTATTGTTGGCGCTATTTTGGTTATGAATAATCAAATCACTTTCGGTATAATTGTTGCATTTATGCTATATGTCAGGCTTTTTACAAGTCCTCTTTCTCAGCTTGCACAAGGTATGACAAATCTTCAAACAACTGCTGCAGCATCTGAAAGAGTTTTTGAATTTTTAGAAGAACCTGAAATGGATAAACAAGAAAATATCAAAAATACATTAAAACGCCAAGATGCAAAAGGAAATATAGTTTTTGATCACATTAATTTTTCTTATGATGATGATAAAATTATTATAAAAGATTTTAGCTGTAATGTTAAAAGTGGCGAAAAGGTGGCTATTGTTGGACCTACTGGTGCAGGAAAAACAACTATGGTAAATCTTCTTATGAAATTTTATGATATTACAGATGGAGATATTAAAATTGATGGGGTTTCTATTAAAGATTTGTCTAGAGAGAATGTTCACGATTTATTTGTTATGGTTCTTCAAGATACTTGGCTTTTCAGTGGAACAATCAGAGATAATATAAAATATAACAATACTAATATTTCTGATGAGCAAATTATGCAAGCTTGTAAAGTTGTTGGAATTGACAAATTTGTTAATTCTTTGCCAAATGGTCTTTCTTTTGAAATAACAGATAACGAGAGTATTTCTGCTGGTCAAAAGCAGTTAATTACTATTGCTCGTGGTATGTTAAAAAATGCACCTTTTCTAATTTTAGATGAAGCAACAAGTAATGTTGATACTCGTACAGAGGAACTTGTACAAAAAGCAATGGATAAATTGACTGAAGGAAAAACTTCTTTCATAATTGCTCACAGATTATCTACAATAAAAAATGCAGATATGATTTTGGTTATGAACGAAGGAAACATCGTTGAGCAAGGAACTCATAAAGAGTTAATTGAAAAAAACGGATTTTATGCAGATCTTTATAATTCACAGTTTAAAAAGTAATGCACAAAAAGAAATCGCTCATACGAGCGACTTCTTTTTATTTTGTTATCCATTTTATTAAATCTAAATTAGCTGAATCTAATACCATTTTGTTTTTTGGCATTACTCTAAATGTATAACCATAATTTCCGCCTGATAACAATTCTATGGTTGCTTGATATTCATATTCTTTATTTTCATCATCGGAATTTATTAGTGTCATTGGGATTACTGAAATATTATCTACTATTCCATCTTCCGTTATTTGTCCATAATAAACTTGTGTTTCTACACTATCAACTGATATATTTGGAAGTGTTATCTTGCATTTTACTGTTATTTTGTTTCCAGCATCTACTGTAATATTGTCCATATTACTTGCTTCTTGTTTTATAACTATATTTTTCCAATTTAATGTAACATTATTTTTCCAAGTATTAAACTCGCCAACCGTTGATAGATCTGAATAATATTGGTTATATAAGTTGCAAAGAGGTATATAAAGTTTAGAAACATAATCTATAAGCATTCTGGATGTACTATATCTTCCTGCATTTGACATTACAGAATTTTTCATTATTTCTATCCATTTTTTTGATATTCCATTTGCATCTTTTGAGTAATATGCTGGTATTATTTTATTTTCTAATGTTTGATAAATACTTTCACTATCTGCGTTATCTTGTTCATCATAAGAAGAATATTCAGCATTTGTTCCAATTACCCAGCCGTTTTTTTGGTTATATCCTTCAGCCCACCAACCGTCTGATACACTAAAGTTTATAACTCCATTAGCAGCTGCTTTTTGTCCACTTGTCCCAGATGCTTCCATCGGTCTTCTAGGAGTATTTAACCATACATCTACACCGCTAACTAAATATTTAGAAAGTTCCATATTATAATTTTCTAATAAGAAGATTTTTCCCTTAAATTGTGGTTTCATTGATATTTCATGTATAAATTTAATTAGATCTTTTCCTCCACCGTCTGAAGGATGAGCTTTTCCAGCAAATATTATTTGCACTGGTTTGTCAGTATTATTTAATATTTGTGTAATTCTCTCTAAATCTCTAAATATTAATGTTGCTCTTTTATATGTTGCAAATCTTCTAGCAAAACCAATTGTTAACGCATTTGGATTTAATTGTGATGTTATTTTTTCAATTTCATCATAACGATATCCTTCTCTTTTTAGTCTCGCTGTTATATTATCTTTTACTAATTTTAAAAGTTTTACTTTTCTGTCATAGTGTGCATTCCAAAGTTCTTTGTCTGGAATATCTGCTACTTTTTGCCAAGTAGAATCATTTTGTATGTCATCTTGCCAATATGGTTTTAGATATTTATTATATAATTTCTTTATATTTGGTGCTAGCCAAGTACAAGTATGTATACCATTAGTAACATATGTAATCGGTGATTCATTTGCTGCAATATTAGGCCATACTTCTCCGAATAATTCTCTTGAAACTGCTCCGTGCAATTTACTAACTCCATTTTTCTTGCCAGCATATTTAAGAGCAAGTATTCCCATATTAAATCCAGATGTTGCTATGTCAGCATTTGGTTTCATACCTAATCTAAAAAAGTCTTCTTTTGATATTGAAAATCTTTTCCAGTAATCTTTAAAGTATTCTTCTACTAAATTAAGTGGGAATATGTCGTTTCCTGCAGGAACTGGTGTATGAGTGGTAAATATTGTTTTTGATGATACAATTTCTCCTGCAACTTCAAAAGATACTTCTTTCTCTTTTATTATATTTTTCATTAATTCTAATATTAAGAAAGCTGAGTGCCCTTCATTCATATGATATACAGTAGGCGTTAAACCTAATACTCTAAGTAGGCTGGTTCCAGCCATTCCTAGTACAATTTCTTGTTGAATTCTTGTTTCCTGATTTCCACCATATAAATTAGATGTAATTCCTCTATATTCAGGAATATTTGCATCTATATCAGAATCCATTAAATATAAATTAACTCTACCAACATTTATTTGCCAAACTTTTAAATACAATTTCTTCTTTGGCATTTTTACAGATACAAGTAAGTCTTTTCCTTCTACATCTTTTACTGGGTGTACAGGTAATGAGCTCCAATCATTTTCTATATATTCTTCTATTTGTTGACCATTTCCGTTAATTTTTTGGTGCATAAATCCTTGTTTATATAAAAGTCCTATAGCTACAAGTGGAATTCCTAAATCACTTGCTGATTTCAAATGATCTCCTGATAGCATTCCCAACCCACCTGAATATATTGGCAATATTTGATCTAACCCATATTCTGCAGAAAAATATGCAATTAAATCGTGTTTATTATCTGGGTAATTCTTTTTAAACCAAGTGTTTTTACTACTCATATAGTCTTCAAAATTATTTACAAATTTATCGTATTCTTTTAAGAAATCAGAATCTTCCGCTGCTGCTTCTAATTTTTCTTGAGATACAAGTTTTAAAAATTTAACTGGATTTTTATTTACAGTTTCCCATAAGTCTATATCCATTCTTTTAAAAAGCTTTAAAAAGTCAGTATTCCAAGCCCACCATAAATTTCCTGCTATTTCTGATAGTTTTTTTATTCTTTCTGGAAGTTGTGGTGTTACCGTTATCTTATTAAAAATGTACATTAAAATTCCTCCTTCGTAACTTTGCAATCTTTTCTTTTTGTTTAACATTTTCCACTATATTATCTATTAATAGAGAAAAATTTGCAAGTGTTTTTGAAAAAATTATTAATATTTTTACATTATAAAAAATGACAAAAAAATACACAGATTTTAGTCCGTGTATTCCTATGAATTCATATATTTATAAAATTCAAATTATTTCTTGTTTACTAAGTCTTTTAAAGCTTTTCCAGCTTTGAATACTGGAGCTTTTGATGCAGGTATTTTGATTTCTTCCTTAGTTTGTGGGTTTCTTCCTTTTCTAGCTGCTCTTTTTCTAACTTCAAAAGATCCGAATCCAACTAATTGAACTTTGTCTCCTTTTACTAAAGAATCTGTTACAACATCAACAAATGCATTTAATGTTGCTTCTGCATCTTTCTTTGTGCTTCCTGTTTTGGCAGCTATGGCTGCGATTAAATCAGATTTGTTCATTTAAATTTACCTCCTAATAAGATTGTATATGTAGACTTAAATGCATCTACTAATAACATTATTCGCCAATATTTGATAAAATCCTTCTTTTTTTTAAATATATTTTTCGTCAATCCGCTTTGTCTGTAGGGTTTGTTCAGTTTCAGTATTAAAAAACCTTTATTTTTCAGTACTTTCAGCTTTTGTAGCTGTTTTTATTTTTATTAAAAATCTTACTAACTGGCAACATTTCAAGTTCTTCTTTGTTAAATATTTTAGTAATATATATACTAACTATATACACAATCATCGCAAAAATTATTGTTAATATTATAGCTATATTTTGATTTATTATACCATTAAGTATTTTATATGTATTAAATGATAATATTACCATTATAGAAGTGGCAGTTATTGGTTTCAAAACAAATTTTTTTAATTCAAATCTTATTTTTATATTTTTCTTTAAAGCACATATACTTATAATCATTGATATAATATGACAAAGTAATGTGCCTACAGCTGCACCAACAGTTCCTCCAAGTATAAAATCATTAGGATTTATTTTTATTAATATAATATTAGTAATTAATTTTACTATTACACCCGCTCCCAATGCTATAACTGGAATATAAACTTTTCCTAATCCCTGTAATGCTCCATTAATCGTTTGTTCAAGTGTTATAAAAACTATTGATATTGCACTTATTTGATATAAAAATTCTCCAGAGCTTGCATTCGGAAAAAGCATCTCTAATATTGGTTTTGCGAAAATTATCATTCCGTATAGTGCATGGCATTCCTATTAATATTGTTACTAACATAGAAAGTTTTATTCTCTTTTGTATATTTTTTGTATCTCCTATTGCTTTAGCTGCCGATATTGCAGGTACAAGTGCCGTAGCAAATGCTATATTAAATGACATTGGCAAAGTGACCAACATATCTATTTTTCCGCTTAGCATTCCATATTGAATTTTAGCATCTTCTTCTGATAAAAAATTTTTAAGTCCTCTTATTACTGTTATAGAATCAATATTTTTATTTAACGATCCTAATATAGCACTTAATGTTAATGGTAATGCAATAATGATTATATTTTTTATAATTTCTGAGGTTGTTATTGTTTTATATCTTCTTAATATTTTTACTTCATATTTTCTATTTTTTAAGTATAATCCAAATAGATATATAAAGCCTATGAATGTGGCAATTGTAGTTGCTAGACTTGCTCCCGCTGCCATTATATTGATAGTCCCTTGATATCCCATCATCAAGCAAATTATTTCTACTATAAGTATGGTAAGCACTGTTTTTGAAAGTTGTTCTATTGTTTGCGATTGAGCCATTGGTTTCATATTTTCATATCCATTAAAATATCCTCTTAACACTGATATTAAAGAAACAAAAAACACAGAAGGTGCAAGTATCATTAATGTAAGCTCTGCTTCTGGAATCTGTAGCCATACATTTGCAATAAACTTTGCTCCAAAAAACAATAACATTGCCCCAACAAACCCAACTAACGAAAACATAGCAAATGCTACTTTAAATATTTTTTGTGCACCTCTGTTATCTCCAACCGACAACTTTTCTGAAATAAGTTTAGCTATTGCATTTGGAACTCCTATGGAAGCTATAGTTAATAGCAAAGCATATATCTGAAAACCACTATTATAAATAGCATTCCCTGCATCTCCAAATCCTTTTTTATTTGTCAAATATAGTTTATATATTAGTCCAAGAATTTTTATTACAACTTGAGAAAACATTAGTGTTATGATTCCTTGCATAAAACTTTGTTTTTTTGCTTTAGACATCACATTTCCTCCTGTTTTCAAATATATTCTATTATTTTGTTTTTAACACTTTTTTCTTCATTTCATAGTTTGATCTTTATTTTTATGATTTTTTTGACATTTTTTGCAGAAAATTACTCAAAACACTTGTATTTTTCTCGATTTTATAAGATAATATATATGTATGAAATTTTTTGAAAGTGGTGAAATTTTTGAAAGTAATAGATAAAATATTAAAAAAATTAAAAACTGATCGAAATACTTTTTTTACATATATACTTACTTTAATATCTGCTTATTTAGTTGTAGATAGAGTAGTTGAAATGCTAATAATGATTTTCACAGGAATGGCTTGTACATATTGGGGGCCAATAGGATACACTTTAGCTATTGCCTGTCCCGTGTTTGCATTTTTGCTTTCATGCTCATCTAAATATGCTGACTCAGATGCAACAAAATTAATATTATTTGATACTTATATTATATGTGTATATATAATGGTGGTATCAATGTTTACACAATTCTTTAATCAACTTGGTTGGATGTTATTTTTATCGGTTCCAAATTTCACATATATAGCAGCTAACTTTTACCCATTAATTAAACCAGCATTTTCAGCCTTAGCATTGTACTTACCTTTAACAACATTCTATTTCGTAATCAACTTCTTAATTAAGCAAGTACATGATAACAGACAAATGCTTGAATCTATATACGAATACAGAGGAATCAGCCTTGCTGACAAATCAGCATCTTGGGGAAATTATACTTGTGAATTGTACTTCGGACTTGACAAACGTAATGGTACTAAGGTTAAGTTAGCAGAAGAAAAAAGGTTCCATCCTACTTTAATATGTGGTGTTTCTGGATCTGGAAAAACTTCTCTTTTGTTTGAGCCTATGATTGCACAAGATTTAACTAGAAAATATTTCTTTAGAGAAATATCAAAAGAAATGGGATTTACAGCTTTAAAAACAGGAATAGCAACATTAACTTGTCCTTACACTAGTGAATATATAAATGCTAATTTTAACCTGAATATGATAAAACCAAAAGATAATAAGATTAATGTTTATAACACTTATATGAAAAAAATGATTATTGCAGGTTCAGGTGACAACTATGTTTATAAAAACTTGGGACTTACTTATATAGCTCCTGATGTTGAATCTATAAATCATATGAAAAAAGTAGTAAAAGCTCATAAACTAAAAGCAAACATTATAGATCCTAATGATATAAATTCAATTGGCTTAAATCCTTTTGTATTTGACGACCCAATTCAGACAGCAATTGCAATATCAACTGTTTTAAAAGGTTTATATGTTTCGAGTAGTCCAGATATGACATTGGCTTATAGAGAAAATGCAGCAAATCAAGCTGTTGAAAATTTAGCAATATTATTAAAGGAAATGTACCCTAGACTACACAATGATGACTTACCTACTCTTGAAGATTTATTAAATTGCTTAACAAATTTTGATTTAATAGTGGATTTGTGCGAAGAATTAAAACGAGATTCAGAGCTTACCGCTAAATACTCAGCATTAGTAAGCTATATTGAAAGAAACTTTTATCCAAATGCTCCTAGCAGAAATGATATGGAGAAATTTGTAACACACGCAACAGCGCAATTAGATAGTCTATTAAGATATTCTGGTGTTAAGAACATTTTATGTAATAGAGTAAACACAATTAACTTTGATAAAGCTTTATCAAATGGAGAAATTACTTTGATTTGTACAAGACGTGGAGATTTAGGTCCAAATATTCATCAAGCATTTGGTTTATTCTGTATTCTTATGATGGAATATTCAGTTTTAAGAAGACCTGGAACAGAAAAAGATAGAATCCCACACTTCTTATACATTGATGAATTCTCAGATTTCGTAGGAAATGCTACAGACCCATTATTTACAATATACAGAAAATATAAGGTTGCAACAGTTGTTTCTGTTCAAAACTTAGCACAATTAGATGGTGCAGACAAAAAACATAGATCAACAATAGTCGCTAACTGTTCTAATAAATTCGTATTTGGTAACAACTCTCCAGAAGACAATGAATGGTGGTCTAAAGAAATCGGTGAAGAAAAGAAATGGCAATTTGGTAATACCTATGATACAGCAAAAGGTCAATATGATCCAAAGCTATCTGGTATCAAATATGGACCTGTTACAAAGTATCAACCAGGAAAAATACAATCACTTAAATTTAAACAAGGTTTCTATAAACTTAAAAATCTAGGTGGTAAATTTGATAATGGTATTGTTATACTAGATTTCTTATCAGCAAAATATTCAGAGGATAAACCTGTTAAATTATATGATTTTGATAAGTATAACTCTGGCTCACCTTATACTCCTGAAGAATCAATTAATAAAAAACAAAAAAATAATTTAAAACATTATCATTTTGATGACAATGTTGAAGATGAAATTGATCCAATTAATACAGATACAACAGATTCAAAATATTTATTTGACAACGAAGATGCAATTGTAGTCAATTTAAAAAAGCAAAATAAACAATAAAAATTCCCCCTTTAAGGGGGATTATTTTTATCCTAACAATTTAATTTCTACATTTTCTAATTTATATTTATTTGTTGTCTCATCTAGCTTAAATGTTATTAAGCTTTTGTCAAGACTTTCTTCATTTTGTCTTAAGTCTGTTGTATAGTATAAATTTATTTTATCTATTTCTAGTCCATTCATTACAATTACTTTAAATGCTTCTACCATATGTTTTTCATCTTCGCATAGCAAGATAAGTTGTGGTAATGTCTTAAATCCTGAATCCATTGGTGCAAAATTTTTATAGAAATCTTGGTATAGTTTCATTTTTTCTACAAGTTTCTTTTCCCATTCAGGTTCCCTTCTAATTACTTCAAAAATAAAATCTATTGACTTTAATGCTTTCTTTAATGTAACTTTTCCACCAGAAGCTTTAAATGTCTTATTTGGCGTTTTCGCTGTAATTTGAGGTTTTACTTGATAAGAATCAAATGTTTTTACTTTTTCCATATAGGCTATCAACAATTGATTACCAGCTAGTCTCTTTTTTATCATTGCAACAGGCTTTGTATTGTCTGTTGGTTGCCATTTACATTCTATACCTCTTGAGCCAAGTAAGTATTTCCCCATTTTCTCTAGGCAATATACTCTGTATATTCCTTTTCCATCTTCCGAATTAAAATAATATCTTGTCAATATTTTAGTTTTTATCAGTTGTTCCAATTTGTTATTTAATTTATCCTGTGATTTTACTTCCACATTTTCTTTTTCTAATAGTTTAAATAACTGTCTTGATGTGATGAATTCAAATTGATTTACAAGTTCCATAATTCTAAAGTGAACATCATTAATATGTCCTACATTTATTTTTTGGACAATTTGGTTCATAGATACATATCCGTCTTTTCCATCAAATACTTTTATTTCTCCTTCTCTTATTGCAAATGGAGATACAGTTGTTTTGATATTTGAATCTTCTACCATTTTTATTCCTCCCTTAATTATACTAATTTTAGTTTAATTTTCTTCTTGTCTTCAACAATTTTCTTTACATAAACTTCTACCTTTTGTCCATACTCAAAGCCCTCTTTATATTCTGCCATTCCGACTAAATTAGGCTTTAGTTCAATGAATATTCCTCGTTTATCTTTCTCAGTTTCTCTGATTATCCCAGGTACTACTGTTTTTTCTTGTATATCTCTTATGTTTTCATCCCAAGTTCCTAGCATTTCTTTGTATGAAAAATATACTCTATTTTTTTCTTTGTTTATATCTTTTACCATAACATTAATCTTTTGTCCCACCGAAAGTCTCTCTGCTGGCGACTTTATTCTTGCAACAGAAATATCTTCTATATAAAGTAGTCCATCTATCCCTTTATCTGTCTGTATAAAAGCTCCATATGGTTGTATGTTTTTTACCACTCCACTCATTACTTGACCTTTAGATATTTCTCTTATTTTATTTCCAAGATTATATGTTTTTTCGTCATACATTTTAGACATCCGCCTTTTCTTTAGTTTACAATATTCTTCCACATTTTCTATTATTTGTCAATAGTAAAATGTTCTACCTCTTTAGATGTTAAATATCTCCAGTGTCCTATTTCAATATTTTTAACATCTAGGTTTCCTATTTTTCTCCTATGCAAAGCTAAAACTTTTTTGCCTATGGCCTCACACATTTTCCTTACTTCTCTATTTTTACCTTCGTGAATTGTAATTTGTAGTCTTGAAATTTGCTTTTCTTCGTCAGTCTTTAATATCTTAACTTTAGCTTTTCCCGAGATATAATCGTCTATTTCTACTCCCTTTTCAAGTCGTTCTATATCTTCTTGATTTACAATTCCTTTAACAGTTACTGTATATGTTTTTTCTATTTCATTTTTTGGATGTGTTACTGTATTTATAAAAGCTCCATCGTTTGTCAAAAGAAGGGCTCCTGATGTGTACATATCAAGTCTTCCCACTGGTAAAACTTTTTCTTCTACATTCACTAAGTCTAGTACTGTTGGTCTATTAAATTGATCTTTTACAGTGGTAACATATCCAATAGGTTTATTAAGCAAAATATAAATGTGTTTTTCTACTTTCTTGATTTCTCTGCCCTTAAATTCTATTTTATCAGTTTCAGGATTAACTTTTGTTCCTAATTCTGTTACAACTTTGCCATTTACTTTTACTTTGCCTTCTAATATATATTCTTCGCATTTTCTTCTTGCTGCAACTCCATTGTTTGCAAGATATTTTTGTAATCTTTCCTCCATTTATTAACCCAACTTTCTTTCTTCTAACTGTTTTAATATTTCTTCAAAATATTCAGGAAGATGAGCCTCTAATTTTATATCTTTTCCTGTTATTGGATGTTTAAATTCTAAGTATTTTGCGTGTAACATTTGTCCTTTTACTCCAAATTCATTTTTACCATTAGAATAAACTTCGTCTCCAATTACTGGATGTCCAATATATGACATATGCACTCTTATTTGATGTGTTCTTCCTGTGTCTATTTTCACTTCTAGTAAAGTATATTTATCATATCTTGCTAACACTTTAAAATGAGTAACAGCTTCTTTTCCATTTTTATCTACTGCCATTTTCTTTCTATCCTTTTGACTTCTAGCAATTGGCATATCTATTGTAGCTTCATTTTCAGGAACAATTCCTCTAACTAATGCAATATATTTTTTTATTACTTTTCTGTCTTGTATCTGTTTACTCATATTTATATGTGCTAAATCATTTTTAGCAATTATTAATAAACCTGATGTGTCTTTGTCTAGTCTATGAACAATTCCTGGTCTAATTTCTCCTCCTATTCCAGACAAGCTATCTTTGCACATTGCTAGTATTGCATTTACAAGTGTGCCATCAGGATTTCCATTTGCAGGATGAACTACCATTCCTTTTGGTTTATTGACTACTATAATATCTTTATCTTCATAAATTACTGGTACTGGAATGTTTTGTGCTATCAATTTTGTTTTTACAACCTCAGGCATATTAATTTGTATTCTATCCCCTGCTTCTGGTTTATATGATGCTTTTTG
Organism: Bacteroidaceae bacterium; assembly: GCA_963621875.1. Taxonomy (GTDB): domain Bacteria; phylum Bacillota; class Clostridia; order TANB77; family CAG-508; genus CAG-245. Next base: position 17,273 of record CAVFFR010000023.1, read on the forward strand.
TATTTTTTCATTTACAAGTATATCTCCATCTTCTAGCAATCTTTTAATTGTTGTTCTAGATAATTCTTTCTTTTCTTCTGCTATATACATATCTAATCTTTTATTTTGTTCATTATCTTTTACAACTAGTTCTTCCACATTATTCTCCTTTATTTCTTTCATATATTACAAAATATTCATCTGAATAAATTTGGTTATATCTATCATCCTTTTCTACAAGCATATTAAGTTTTGATTTTTTGCTCAAAATCATATGTGTTATATCATATTTTTCAAAAACTCTTTCATAATATCTCGATATTGTTGATGCACCTATATAGTCTGAAAAAATATCTCTGCCTTTTGCTAATTCAGCATCTTCAGAATTTTCTATCTTGTTAAATTCTGGTGCATATAGGTCTGCTCTAGAATCAATAAAAACAGGTATACCTCTAAATATTAGATAACTTCCATAATTATATTCATTAAATAATTTTATTGATTTTAAATCCAAATTTTCCGTTATGTATGTTGCTGCATCTACTGGATATGATGATACATTTACAAATTTATCATCTACTTTTGGCCTTATTTCTAGTATTGCTAGTAATGCTATTATACATATAACCGCAATAGTTCCTAATGTTGATATCATTATATTTTCGAGCTCAGCTAGTCCTCTGTCATCATATTTTCTAAATAAATCAGCAATTAATTTTGCTATAATTGCACTTCCAAATAAAACAAACATTGAAACCTGTCTTCTTGTCATAAACATTAATAAAGCTAATCCTGCTAACATAAATAAATCTTTTAACCTTATTTTAGTGTCTGTAAATAACATTATAGCCAACACAGCTACAAGTGTAACTAATATTTCTTTTGCATTTATTAGTGTTAAAGGAAGGTGTTCACTTATGTTCTCTGTTGTATTTCCCTGCATTGTTTTATATAAATAAGTATATGGTGTATCTCCTAGAGGTGTTAATAACCCGGTGAAAGCACATATTACCATTACTAATATTAACCATTTTGTTGCTTTATTTTTTTCATATTTTATTCTATAAGGATTTTCTCTTCTATTCTTTTGGTTTTCTATAAATTTCTTGTGGTCTTCAATTGCCTCTTCTTTTTTAGCAATTGTTCTATTTATTTTTTCTGTATACTTTTCTTTCTTTTTGTTCAACAACTTATTATATATTTTTATTCTAATATCATATAGTTTTTGCTTTACTTTATATATTGGCTCTGCATCTATGATTGTAAATATTAAGTATTCTGCAACATATGGCAAAAATATTACAAAGAAAAATGGCCACACAGCACAATGTAAATTTGCTATTGCTATCGAAATTAATACTATTCCAATAGGATATCTTACCTTTTTAGTCTCCAAGAATTTCTCAATCAACAATATAGCCAATTCCAATAATATAAATGTCACAAGCTGTGCTCTTGCTGCAATATAGTCTTTCATCAAATACATTGCACCTATCGTAATAAAAAATGCAATTGGTTTGTTTTTTGATATTTTACAATTAGTAAAATACATTAACACTCCCAATACACAAGCTAGTACTATTGTTGAAATAAATATGCCCATTAATCCGAAAGCATTGTATATTAGATATATGATTACATCATATGCCCAGTGTGGATATGTGTATGGCAAATTTTCATGCCAAGAAAATGGATCTTGCATATCTACTGTTTTTGTATTTACTATATGTTCGCCTATTTTTATAGTATAATAAGTGTCGTTTTGAAGAGTTATTGGACATAATGATATGCAAAAAATAACTATTGCAACTATTGCTAATATGTTGAATTTTATTGCTTTTATTTTTGGGCTATCTTCTTTTTTCTCTTTGTTTTTATGCTTTTTCAATATATCTTTCACTTGTTTTCTCCTTATTGTTTTATATTGCTCATTATACCAGTTTCCGTAATAAAAAGCAATACAAAAAGAAGATTGCACTCATCAAGAGCAACCTTCTCTTATATTTTATTTTAATTGTTTTGCAACTTCTTCAGCAAAGTTTTCTTCTCTTTTTTCTAGTCCTTCACCTTTTTCAAGTCTTGCAAATCTGCTTATTGTAGCACCTTTTTCTTGTAATAATTGCTTAATCTTCATATCTGGATTTTTAACAAATTCTTGGTCTACTAAGCATATTTCTGAATAGAATTTTCCAATTCTTCCTTGTACCATTTTTTCAGCTATTGCTTCTGGTTTTCCTTCATTCATAGCTTGAGCTTTTAGTATTTCCATTTCTTTGTCTATTCTTTCTTGTGGTACTTCGCTCTCATTTACAAATTCTGGTCTTGCTGCTGCGATTTGCATACATATATCTTTTGCAAGTTGATCATCAGCATTTTCCATATCTACTAATACAGCAATTTTTCCTTCTCCGTGAATATATGTTGCTAATTTTCCATTTGTTTCAAATCTAGCAAATCTTCTTACTGACATATTTTCTCCGATTGTAGCTATTTTGTTTGTTAATACTTCTTGTACTGTTTTGTCTGGTTCAGCTATTGATTTTTGAGCTAATAATTCTTCAACATCCTTTGGATTATTTAAAGCTACTTGTTTTACAACATCTTTAACAAAAGCTTTGAATTCTTCATTTTTTGCAACGAAGTCAGTTTCAGCATTTACTTCTACAACTGCTCCTACTTTTGCATCTTCTGATAAGTAGCTGTCCACTAATCCTTCTGCTGCTATTCTTGATGATTTTTTAGCTGCTTTTGTTATTCCTCTTTCACGTAATAACTCTGTTGCTTTTTCCATATCTCCATCTGTTTCTGTTAATACTTTTTTGCAGTCCATCATTCCTGCACCTGTTTTTTCTCTTAATTCTTTTACTTGGCTTGCTGTAATCATTATATAACCTCCCTTTATTTAGACATAAGAAGTTATCTCTATTTACTTCTTATCCTTTTATATTATAATCTAAAGGATAGGGCACGCCCTACCCTTTATTATATTTAATCTTAAATTATTCAGCTTCGTTTTCTTCAGCTTTTTCAACAACTTCTTCAATGCTTGTTGGTTCTTCTGAAACTTCTTGAACTTCTTCAGTTTCTTCTGCTTCAAAAGATTCTCCTTGTCTTCCTTCTATTACTGCATTTGCCATTGTATCAGCTATTAATTTAACTGCTCTTATAGCATCATCATTTCCTGGAATTACATAGTCAACATCTTCTGGGTTGCAGTTTGTGTCTATTAGTCCTACTGTTGGGATGTTTAATTTTCTTGCTTCTAGTATAGCATTTCTTTCTTTTTTAGGATCTACTATGAATAAAACTCCTGGCATTTCTTTCATGTTTTTAATACCACCTAAGTTTTTCTCTAATTTATCCATTTCTTTTTTAAGAAGTATAACTTCTTTTTTAGGTAATACATCGAAAGTTCCGTCTTCTTGCATTTTTTCAAGTTCGTTTAATCTTTCAATTCTTTTTTCTATTGTAGCAAAGTTTGTAAGCATTCCACCTAACCATCTTTGGTTAACATAGTACATACCACATTTTTCAGCTGCTTCTTTCATGCAGTCTTGAGCTTGTTTCTTTGTTCCTACAAATAGAACTGTTTTTCCTTCTTCAGCTTGTTCTTTTAAGAATTCATAAGCCTCATCAAGTTTTTTAGATGTTTTTTGTAAATCGATGATGTGAATACCATTTCTAGCTTGGAATATATATTCAGCCATTCTAGGATCCCATCTTCTTGTTTGATGTCCAAAATGAACACCAGCTTCTAGTAATTGTTTCATTGCAACTACTGCCATAATTGTTCCTCCTTTTAGTTTTACCCTCCACAAATTATTAACATTTAAAAAGACTTATACATGAAAAAAGATTTATATAAGCACTCCTTTTTAAACTACTATTTGTGTGCGTATTTTCTAACGCGTATTATTATATCAAAAAAACTCCTGCATTGCAAGAGTTTTTTTGAATTTTATGGGTTAAAGTATCTGTTAAGTAATCCGTGGCAAATTTTTTTGTTCATAAATTTTGTGTATATT
>CAVFFR010000024.1:0-20225 GCA_963621875.1 Bacteroidaceae bacterium
TTTTGACTAGTCTTATTTTTTTATTATATTTTGCCACGAAAAATTTAACTCATATGTGTTTTCAAACAGAGTATCCTAAAATTTTATAAATTATTTTTAATTTATAATCCATATTCTTGTTTATATTTTTCTAGTGCTTTTGCTACTTGATCTGGACAAGATGTTCTTTTATTTCCACAAGGAATGCCTTTTAGTATACTAATTAGTTCATCTATTGTTCTGTTTTCTGATAATTTAGAGACTCCTACTGTATTTCCTGGGCACCCTCCTATTATTTTTAATTTTTTTACTATATTTCCTTCTATTTCAAATATTATTTGCATTGAGCAAACTCCTTCTGGTGTGTATCTACATTCCATATTTCTTTCTCCTTTTTAATCTAATAAATCATAAATTGTTTGGAATTTGTATTCCTTTTCTCTTAAGTATGATATTAATTCTGGCAACATTTCATAAGTTAATATTTTGTCACTTGAATCGTGCATTAAAATTACTACACTTTCTTTTTCTCCCATTGTGTCTATTATATTTTGCATTAAAGCTTCTTTTGTATTTGCTCCTTCTGCGTCTTTACTTAAACAGTTCCAATCTAAGTGTACAATTCCATTTTCTCTAAGTAATACTTTGCTATTTTGTTTTGCTGTATGATAATGTCCACCATTTGATCCTCCTGGAAATCTAAATACTTTTGATTTATAATTTTGATTTCCTAGTGCATCTCTTATTGCTTGTTGTGTAAAGTTGTATTCTTCTAATGTTGCCTCTGGAGAAGCATACACTGTTGAATATTTATGTGTATAACCGTGATTTGCTATATAGTGGCCTTCGTCAAATTCTCTTTTTATTAAATCTGGATTGTATTTTGCATTGTTTCCTAATACAAAGAATGTTGCTTTTACATTTTCTTGTTTTAATACATCTAAAATTAGTGGTGTTACACTTTGAGAAGGTCCATCATCAAAAGTTAAAAATACTCGTTTTTCTCCTGTCGACCTATATATGTGTAATATTCTATCTTTTTCTTCCTCAGTAAATTCTCTGTTTGTTTGCTCTACTCTTTTTTGCAATGCTTTTTGTTTTTCTTCTTCTTCTTTTTTTTGTTGTTCTAGTGCTATTTGCCTCTCTATTTCTTCTTGCACTTTTAATTGTTTTTCATATTGATTTTTCTGATATAATTTTGCTAATTTTATTCCTCCCATTGTTAGCAAAGCTATTAATAGCATTAACATTAATAATGTTATTAATGATTTTCTTCTATTTAATCTTTTTATAGTTACTAAATCATGCATCTCTTTTGCCTCTTTAATTATTTTTTCTTATTATACTACAAATTATTTATTTAATCTACATTTTTTTACATTTTCTATGTCCTTTTATAATTCATTTGTAATGATGTCTAAATAAATAATTTAAGAAAACTCTACTTTGAATAAATCAAACCTCTTTCTTTTGATTCACAACTTGAACTATCGTTTCCTACTATTATATTTAGTACTAATCAACAATTAATACTAAGACTGATAGCATTTTTTCGTTTCGCTATCAGTCTTATATTTTTTATTTACAAAATCTGTGTTTTCCTATTGTTACAGTTTGTGGTCTGGACCAAATCCAAGCATTTGTTGCCGTGTTAGGATTAAAATAATATATCGCTCCATATGACGGATCCCATCCGTTTAAAGCATCTCTTGCAGCATTATATGCAGTGGTATTAGGCTCTAAATTTATTTGTCCATCTGATACCGCTGTAAATGCACCTGGCTGATATACAACTCCAGCTATTGTATTTGGAAACGAACTGTTTTTTACCCTATTTAAAACAACTGCTGCAACTGCGACTTGTCCCGAATACGGTTCGCCTCTTGCTTCAGAATATACTACATGTGCTAATAGATTAACATTGCTATTATTGGTACTCTGACTTGAGCTATTGCTAGATGAATATATGCCCATCGCTTGAAGTGTTTTAGTCCCTGCAATTCCATCTGCTGTAAGCCCATTTTTTCTTTGGAAATATTTTACCGCCGCTAATGTTTGACTTCCATATATACCATCTATACTCCCTTTATAGTAACCCCACCTTTTTAATTTTGTTTGAATCTGTGTAACTTCATTTCCTCTAGAGCCATATTTTGATAAAGCTTGAGCTTGGTTATTCCTAAAGAATACATTATATGTTATAAAAATTATAATTAAAACAGAAATTATAGCTACTGCTTTTTTGTTTATTGTTTTTATTCTATTTTTCAACATAAAAAATCCACCTTTCAAGATTATTATTCCTTGAATTGGTGGATTTATACATTTATGGTTTTAAAAAATTCCTATTACATTTCCATTTTCATCTAAGTCAATCTTTTCAGCAGCCGGTATTTTTGGAAGTCCTGGCATTGTCATTATTTTTCCTGTTATGGCAACTACAAACTCAGCTCCTGCTTTTAGTATTATTTCATTTACATGTAGTGTAAATGGTTCTTTACACAATAAATTTTTCGGATCATCTGAAAATGAATATTGTGTTTTTGCTATACAAACTGGAAATTTAGAATATCCCATTTTTTCTATGTTTTCTATTTGCTTTTTTGCCATTTCAGAAAATTCTACGTCTTTCGCTCCATATATTTTTTGGGCTACTTTTTCTATTTTTTCTTTTATTGAGTCTTCATCTTCATATATGTATTTAAAGTTGTTTTCTTCTTGCTCTACTAAGGCAACTATCTTTTCTGCTAGGTCTACTGCTCCAATGCTTCCTTTTTGATGACTTTCTACTAAGCTTAGTTCAATATCTTGTTTCTTTAATTTTTCTTTTAATAGTTCTATTTCTTTATCTGTGTCTGTCAAAAATTTATTTATTGCAACAATTACATTTAAACCATATTTGTTTTTTAAATTATCTATATGTCTGTTTAAATTTTCAATTCCGACTTTTAGTGCTTCTAAGTTTTCTTGTTTCACTTCTTCTTTGCTTTGACCGCCGTGATATTTTAGTGCTTTTATTGTTGCAACACATACTACTGCATCTGGCTTTATCGAAGCTTTTCTGCATTTAATATCTAAGAATTTCTCTGCTCCTAGGTCAGAGCCAAACCCTGCTTCTGTTACACAAAAATCGGCTAGTTTCATTGCTGTTTTTGTTGCAATTATACTATTACAGCCATGTGCAATATTAGCAAATGGTCCTCCGTGAATTATTGCTGGTGTATGTTCTAGCGTTTGTACTAAATTTGGTTTTATTGCATCTTTTAGAAGTACTGTTAAACTTCCTTCTGCATGCAAATCTTTTGCTCTTATTGGTTTCTCATCTTTATTGTATCCTACTACAATATTTCCTATTCTTCTTTTTAAGTCTGTTATATCTGTCGATAAGCAAAGAATTGCCATTATTTCAGAAGCAACTGAAATATCAAATCCATCTTCTCTTTCTACAATATTTTTCTCTCCAGATAATCCCGTATTTACTTTTCTTAATTGTCTATCATTTAAGTCTATACATCTTTTCCAAGTGACTTTTTCAAATTTTAATTCATTTCCATTATAAATATGGTTATCTATCAAGGCTGATAATAAATCGTTTGCATATGTTATTGCGTGTATATCTCCTGTAAAGTGTAAATTTATGTCTTCCATTGGTGCAACTTGTGCATATCCGCCACCCGTTGCTCCTCCTTTTATTCCAAATACTGGCCCTAATGAAGGCTCTCTTAATGCAAGTATTGCTTTTTTTCCAATTCTTTTTAGTCCGTCTGCTAGTCCAATCGCCATTGTGGTCTTTCCTTCTCCCAATGGTGTTGGATTGATTGATGTAACTAATATTAGTTTTCCATCTTTTTTGTTTTTTAGTCTTTCTAGTAAACTTTTGCTGTCTACTTTTGCTTTGTATTTACCATAAAGCTCTAATTCTTGTTCTTCTATTTTTATATTCTCAGCAATCTTGGTTATATTCTCTAATTTGGTGTTTCTTGCAATTTCTATATCTTCCATAGCAATCTCTCCTGTTCTTTCACTTCAAAAACGAAATCTCTGCTTTAAGCAAATCTAAATTTTAAAATAACATTCCTGCTACAAATCCTACTATTGCTCCAATTATTACTTGAAGTGGTGTATGTCCTAACGCTTCTACTAGTTTTTCTCTAACTTGAACTGTTGTAAGCCCTGGTGTATTAACTATATCGTTTAATATTCTAGCTTGTTTTCCTGCTTGTCTTCTGACCCCACAAGCATCATACATTACCACTAGCGAAAATATTAATGATACAGCAAATATTACAGAGTTTAATCCTTGACTTCTTCCTACCATTGTTGTTATGGATGTAACTATAGCAGTATGAGAACTTGGCATTCCTCCTGCACCTATTATTCTTTTAAAGTTAAATTTTTTTGTTGTTGCAAGTTCCCATAAAACCTTAAAAGTTTGTACACAAAGCCAAGTTACAAAAGGAACTATTAAATATCTGTATTGTGTATAAAAATCCATTTTACTTATTCCCTTCTTTGCGATTAGTCTTCAATATTTTCAATATTAAAGTTTTCTTCTTTTACCTCTCCATTGTCATTTATTAGCATAGTAATTTTCTTTTCTGCTGAATCTAATAAATCACTACATTTTTTTGATAGTTTCATTCCATTTTCAAATTTGCTAACAGATTCATCCAAGCTTAGATTTCCCTTTTCTAGGTCTTCTGCTATTTTTTCTAATTCTTTCATTGCATCTTCAAAATTTATATTTTCTTCCATTTTTGTTTTCCTTTCTAATGTTATAGCACTTGTGCTTCTACTTTTCCATCACTTAATCTAATTGAAACTTTTTCTCCCTGAGATAAATCTTTTACCTCTTTTGCTATTTTTCCATTTTGTTTAGATACTATGCTGTATCCTCTCGTTAAAGTTTTTAGAGGACTTAATGTGTCTAGCTTTGCCACTTCTTTTACGAATTTAGATTTGTCTTCTTTTATTTTTAGCAATATGCTATTTTGTAAAGATTTTACTTTCATATCTATTAGCATATATTGTTCATTAATTTTTTGAGTAGGATTTTTAAATACTTGTCTTGTCATACATTTTTCATATGACATTTTCATAAGTTCGATTTTCTTTTTCAAAGATATTTTGTATCTATTATTATATGCTTTTAAAGTTTCTCTTACATCTTCAATATTAGTAACTGCTAATTCTGCTGCAGCTGATGGTGTTGGTGCTCTTAGATCCGCAACAAAGTCTGCTATTGTAAAATCTGTTTCGTGCCCAACCGCTGATATTATCGGGATCTCAGAATTAAATATAGCTCTTGCAACTATTGCTTCATTAAATGGCCATAAGTCTTCTATAGATCCTCCACCTCTACCTATTATTAGTACATCTGCTAATTTGTTTTTATTCATAAATTCAATGCCTTTTGCTATTTTTTCTCCTGCTCCGCTTCCTTGTACTGGTACAGGATATAATCGTATATTTACCTTGGGATTTCTTCTTGTACTTACATTTATTATATCTCTTATTACTGCCCCTGTATTTGATGTTAAAACCCCTATTGTTTTTGGCATAAACGGAATTGGCTTTTTGTATTTTTCATCAAATAAACCTTCATTACTAAGTTTATTTTTTAGCTCCTCATATGCAACATATAAGTTTCCTAAGCCATCTTCTTTCATAGCTTTTGCGTATATCTGATATATTCCATCTCTTTCAAATACCGAAACACCACCTAAAACTATCACTTTCATTCCGTCTTTTGGCATAAATGATAAATGCGTAGTATATGTTTTAAACATTACGCATTTAATCAAGGAATTTTCGTCTTTTAAAGTAAAATACATATGACCTGTATAATGATTTTTAAAGTTTGATATTTCTCCTTTTACTAATACATTATTTAGCATTTCGTCATTATCTATTCTGCTTTTTATGTATTTATTTAAGTTTGTTACTGTTATTGGATTATATTGCATCCTTTTCCACTACCTTTGCTAATACACCATTTATAAATGATCCAGCTGTTTCTTCTCCATATTTTTTAGCCATATTTACTACTTCATTTATTATAATTTTATATGGTGTTTTTATGTATTTTATTTCGTATATTGCAAGTTTTAGTAAAGACAAATCTACTGTAGATATTCTATCTATAGTCCAGCCCGATTTTAAATTCTCAGAAATAATTTTTGTAATTTCTTCATCATTTTCTTTTATTCCTTTTGCTATTTCTTTTACATATTCTCTTGCTTTACCGTCTACTACTTCTGTACTGTCTAAGAATAATTTTACTTGGCTCTTGCTATTTTGTTTTTGTATTTCTTGGCTATAAATATAGCAAAAAGCAAGCTCCCTTTTTGTCATTTCTTCCATTTGAATCCCCTTATTATAATCTATCTATGAATTTTTTTAGTTTTTCTTTTACTGTTTGTTTATTATGTTGTACATAGTTTCCTACATATATTCCTAAGCAAATTAGTAGTATCCAAATAATAAAATCATATAAACGTGTACATAATAATATTATTGCTACAATTGCTCCTATTATTCCTCCACCATAATTCTTAAAAAAATTCTTTATTTCATCCATTATTTTTCATTCCTTTCGCCCTGCTATAAGTTTTATACTTCTTTTGTTTCTTCTGGTCTTACCATATCCTTAACTCTTATATCCAAGCTTTTAACTTCTATATCTAAAGATTTCTTTATAGTTTCTTTTACTCTTATTTGTATATTATTACTTAATTCTTTTATTATTGCTTTTTCTGATACTTCTATTGTCAATATTATTGATAAGTCATTATCTTTATCAAATAGTATTTTAGTTTGTTGACTTTTTACACTATCAAATCCACTAACAACCGAATTTACTATGCTTGTAAGTGTGTCTTTTGTTATTAATAGTTTACCATCTTCATTCTCTAGAAGTATTCCTTCTTTGTATTTTTCTTCTTTGTCTGATGCTTCAAAGAATATACCTTTAATTGCTAATAATATGAACAAAATGTTTATTCCTAAAAGAACATTACAAGTTGTTGTATCTTTTAGTACACTTGTGAAAAACATATAGAATGTTGGTAGTTCCACCCATCCAAATATAAAAGAGCATACTAGTATTGACATTAACAATACTAATACCGAAAATACACATAATATTATTTTATCTAAAACCTTCATTTTTTATTTCGTTCCTTTCCTGCAACTAGAAACACTTTGTTTCTGTAACCTTTATAAAGGCACGATAAAAATGCGTGCCTTTATAAGAATTTTTTGTTTATTTATTTTCTGTTTCTGATTCTTCTTGAGTCTCTGTATTTACTCCTTGTACATGTACATTAACAGCCACTACTTTTAGTCCTGTCATTCCTTCTACAGCTGATTTAACTCTATTTTGAATATCAAATGCAACATCTGGAATTCTCGTTCCATATTCTACTATAATGTTTACATCTATCTTTGTTTCTTTTTCTCCTATTTCTACTTTAATTCCTTTTGATAGATTTTTCTTTCCGCTTAATACTTCTGATATTCCACCAGCAAATCCTCCCGCCATTGCATATACTCCAGGAGCTTCTGATACGGCTTTGCCAGCTATAACTGCAACTACTTCGTTTGATATTTTTATGTTGCTTGATTCTCCTTCTTGGTTTTCTATTGTAATTTCTTCCTCTACTACTTTATTTTCTTCTTTTTCCATAATAAATTACCTCCATTATTTAAATTGATATTTAATATCTAATATAGTATATCAATTTATATTAAAATTTACAAGGTTTATTGAAATTTTTTTAATTATTTTAATCCTATAAATTATTAAATTTTTCTTCTAATTCTTGTATTTTATTTTCTACTAAATTCGATTTTGTTTCTACATTTTCTTTTTCTTCTTTAATTTGTTGTAGCAAGCCTCCATCACCTTTTATAGTAGATACTGTTATCCCAGATAATATTATAACAATAACAATTGTTACCACTAGAGCTATTATTGTTATTCCTTTGTTTCTTTTTTCTATAATGCTCATATTTAATCCTTCCTCCTATTTGTATTGATTCTCCTTCCACAACTATTATAGCTTGTTAACAATTTTAATTTATTATAAACTAAGCAAACTTTTTTTTCAATATTTTCTATTTTTATTTTTTGCTTTGTTTACTTATGGGTAAATGTGTGTTACTTAATGGTTTCTGTTCAAAATTTGCCATCCGTGTTATATTTTTATTATCAAAATTAAGAGGTGATAATTATGGCAGTAGATTATTCTGTTATCGGATCAAGACTAAAAGATGCTCGTTTAAAAGCTCACCTAACTCAACAAGAGTTAGCTGAAAAAACAAATCTTTCAGTAGCTTTCATTAGTAGAATTGAAAGAGGTAGCTCTCATATTAATCTAAAAAGGCTATCACAATTTTGCTCTATTTTAGGAGTCTCAGAAGGTTATATTCTTTCAGGATCATCTGATTCAAATGATCAATATTTAGCTAATGAATTTAATAATCTTTTGAAAAAATGTTCTCCTGAAAAGCAAAAATTAATTTATAAAGTTTCAAAAGCAATAGCTGAAAGTAATGACTAGTTCGCAACATTCGCACTTCAATTTTTTAGATTTGGTATAAAAATTTGAAGTGTGTTTTTTTACATTTTTTTCATTGATTTTTATCTTATTTTTTGTTAATATTAATTATAGTTATTTTTTTATAGGAGGTAAAATTTTATGCAGTTTAAACAATGGGAAAATTTTGAAAAAGGAAATTGGTGTAGTGAAATTGATGTTAGAGATTTTATTCAAAAGAATTACACTCCTTACACTGGAAATGAAAATTTTTTGGAGGGATCAACTTCAAAAACAAAGAAATTGTGGGACGATGTTCTAGATTTATTTAAATTAGAGAAAGAGCACGAAGTATTGGATATTGATACAAAAACTCCTTCTGGAATTAATAGATATGATGCTGGGTACTTAGATAAAAATTTAGAAGAAATAGTTGGATTTCAAACTGATTCTCCTTTACGAAGAGCTATTATGCCAAATGGTGGTATTAGAATTGTAGAAAAATCTTGTGAATCTTATGGTTATGATGTTGATGATGAAGTTGAATATATTTATCATAATTTAAGAAAAACTCATAATGATGGTGTTTTTGATGTTTATACTCCTGATATTCGTTCAGCAAGAAGTCATCATCTTTTAACTGGTCTCCCTGATGGCTATGGACGTGGTCGTATAATAGGAGATTACAGACGAGTTGCCTTATATGGTGTTGATGCTTTAATTGATGAAAAGAAAGAAGAATTAGACATTTTAAATGTTGATGAATTTACAGAAGACATAATTCGTGACAGAGAAGAAATCGCAGAGCAAATTAAAGCACTTGAAGATTTAAAGAAAATGGCTGAAAAATATGGTTTTGATATATCACTTCCAGCTTCTAATTCTAAGGAAGCTGTTCAATGGTTATATTTCGGATATTTAGGAGCTATAAAAGATCAAAATGGTGCAGCTATGTCTCTTGGTAGAACCTCTACTTTTTTAGATATATATTTTGAAAGAGATTTAAATGCCGGAACAATAACAGAATCTCAAGTTCAAGAGTTAATAGATCAATTTGTTATAAAACTAAGAATGGTTAGATTTTTAAGAGCTCCTGAATATAACTCTTTATTTAGTGGAGATCCTGTATGGGTTACTGAAAGTATTGGTGGTATGGGAACTGATGGAAGAACTTTAGTTACAAAGAGTTCATTCAGAATTTTGCATACTTTAGAAAATTTGGGATCTGCTCCTGAACCAAACCTAACAGTTTTATGGTCAAAGAACTTACCAAAAGCATTTAAAGATTATTGTGCAAAAATATCAATTGCTACTTCTTCTATTCAATATGAAAACGACGATTTAATGAGAACATCTTTAGGAGATGATTATGGTATTGCTTGTTGTGTATCTGCTATGAGAATTGGAAAACAAATGCAATTTTTTGGTGCAAGAGCTAATATAGCAAAAGCTTTACTTTATGCTATTAATGGTGGTAAAGATGAAATCACTGGCAAACAAGTTACACCAATGTATGCTCCTATTACCTCTGAATATTTAGATTATGAAGAAGTTATGGCAAAATATAATCAAATGCTTGATTATGTTGCAAAGATTTATATAAAAGCATTAAATGCTATTCACTATATGCACGATAAATATTCTTATGAAGCTTTAGAAATGGCTCTTCACGACAGAACTATACTTCGTACGATGGCTTGTGGAATAGCTGGACTTTCGGTTGTTGTTGATTCTTTATCAGCTATCAAATATGCTAAGGTAAAAGTTATCAGAAACGAAGATGGACTTGCTACAGATTATGAAGTTGAAGGCGATTTTCCTAAATATGGAAATGATGATGATAGAGTTGACGAAATTACTGTTAATTTAGTAAAGAATTTTATGAAAAAATTGGAAAGTCATATAACTTATAGAAATTCAAAGCCAACACAGTCTATTCTTACTATTACATCAAATGTTGTATATGGTAAAAATACTGGAAATACTCCTGATGGAAGGAAAGCTGGCGCTCCATTCGGGCCTGGTGCAAACCCTCTCCATGGTAGAGATACAAATGGTGCTTTAGCAGTAATGAATACCATCGCAAAACTACCTTATGATTACTCAGAAGACGGAATATCTTTCACATTCTCCATTACTCCTGGTACTCTTGGAAAAGATGATAAAACAAAAATCGGCAATTTAGTAAGTATGTTAGATGGTTACTTTATGCAATCAGGACATCATATTAATGTAAACGTTTTTGATAGAGCTTTACTTGTAGATGCAATGGAACATCCTGAAAAATATCCTCAACTTACAATTCGTGTTTCAGGTTATGCAGTAAACTTTGTAAAATTAACAAGAGAACAACAATTAGATGTTATAAACAGAACTATTCACGAAAAAATTTAGTTTTGAAAGGACAAAAATAAAATGCAAGATCTAGACTCAATAAACTGCCCTATTCATTCGTTTGAAACTTTTGGTGCTGTTGATGGTCCCGGTATTAGATTTATAATATTTACTCAAGGTTGTAACCTTAAATGTAAATATTGTCAAAACCGAGATACTTGGACTCATCAAGGCGGTACTGTCTACTCTGTTAAAGAAGTTTTGGATAAGATTGAAAGATATAGAAATTATATAATTCCTTCTGGTGGTGGAGTTACAGTTAGTGGTGGCGAGCCTCTGCTTCATATTGATTTTTTAATTTCTTTGTTTGAAGAATTAAAGAAAAGAGGTTTTTCTACTGCTATTGATACCTCTGGTGTAATAAGCATTACAGATAAGGTCGATAAATTAATTGGTTTAACAGATTTATTTTTGTTAGATATAAAATGTATTAATGATGAGATTTGTAAAGGCCTAAGTGGTGTTTCTAATCAAAAAGAATTAGCATTCGCTAAATATTTAGATTCCAAAGGTAAACATATGTGGATAAGACAAGTTATAGTTCCTGGTTATACAGATAAGGAAGAAGATTTGTTTAAATTAAAAGAATTTATTTCTTCGTTGAAAACTGTTGACAAAGTAGAATTTCTTGCCTACCACGATATGGGTAAATTTAAATGGACAAATCTAGGGTTGTCTTATCCTCTAGAAGGAGTAAGAGTTGCAACACAAGATGATATAGATAGAGTAACAAAAATCTTCGCCTAAATTGGCGAAGTTTTTTGTTTTTAAATAAGATTATGCAATTAAATCTATTATTAATCCACAAATTACACCTATTACAAATAATATTGATGTAATTCCTAAATTCTCTTTTATATGTTTATTAGATTTATATAATACTAATATTCCAACCCCTGAACCAACAAGCAATCCTGCCATCATAGAGCCAAAGCTAATTAATTGTGATAAATATAATTTTGTTATTATTACCGAACTAGCACAGTTTGGAATCAAGCCAAATAATGCACATAAAAGCACTCCTGCAACTGGCACACTGGCTAGAAAATTTGATATTTTATCTTCTCCTATAATTACAACCAAACTATTTATAATTAAAGTTATTATAAATATAAATATTACAATATTAACTGTATGTTTTATTGCTGATTTTAGAATTCCGTGTTCGCAGTCACAGTGTTCATCTTGGCACATATGCTCTATTGCATTTTCTTCTTTTTTGTTTTTACGAACTATTGAAACTATGGCGTCAATTATAAATCCAAAGATTACACCTATTAAAATTTTGATTAACAATATTTTTAATATTACCTGAATTGGTACTGCCTCCGAAATTAGTATGGGAAGCATTTCATCAGATGTTGACAAAAATATTGCAATAAGAGTTCCTAGTGTTATAATTCTTCCTGCATACAAGTTAGAAGCTACTGCTGAGAACCCACATTGTGGAATTACTCCTAACACTCCTCCCCACAAAGGTCCAAGCTTCCCAGATTTTTTAACAATCTCTTTTGTCTTTCCTTCTGTTTTATGTTCTATATATTCCATTAATAAATAAACCAAAAATAAAAATGGTATTAATTTTGCCGTATCTACCAATGTTTCTAGAAAAATATCTTTTATTATTTCTGTCATCAATTTCTCCTATTTACATAAATATCTATATAATATTAACATATCTTGCTCAAATGTGCAATAATTAATAATATTTTCTTTATTTTCTAATATATTTATACAAAGGAGAGTGTCTTTTTTGAGTAAATTTTATACAGTTTCTTTAAAAAGAAATATCATTCCTATTATTTTTGTTGTTTTTTTGATAGGATTAGTTCTTTTTTCCAGAAGTAATCTTTATGCAGCTAAAGCTGGGCTAAAACTATGG
The DNA here is from genome assembly GCA_963621875.1 of Bacteroidaceae bacterium. Classification (GTDB taxonomy): domain Bacteria; phylum Bacillota; class Clostridia; order TANB77; family CAG-508; genus CAG-245. Next base: position 12,796 of record CAVFFR010000024.1, read on the forward strand.
GCAAATAATGTTGTTCCAAGCCTTTTCCCCTTTTTTATTGCTACTAATCTTTTAGGACATACAAATGTTGTAAATCGCATTAGCAAACACTGTAATAAATTTATGAGGCCTATTTTTAATTTGCCTGGTCAGTCAGCTTATGCCTTGCTACTCGGAATTATTAGTGGTTACCCTGTTGGTGCAAAGATTGTTACTGATTTAAGAAGTTCTAATTTATGTACAAAAGATGAAGGCGAAAGAATGCTTTGTTTTACTAACAATTCTGGTCCTTTATTTATTATTGGAACTGTTGGTATAATGCTCTTTTCTAATACTTCTATTGGAATATTGCTATTAGTTACTCACATTTTGTCTGCAATTACTGTTGGTATTATTTTAGGATTATTCTCTAGATTAAAAAAAGCTCATACATCTATTAATAATTCTTATTCAGCAGTTCCAATAAAACCTTGTACTTTTTCGAATTTAGGAGCTGTTTTATCTGATGCTATTCTTGATGCTAGTAAGACAATTATTATGATAGGTGGATTTGTTGTAATATTTTCTGTTGTAATTTCAATTTTAAATACAAGTCACATTTTAAAAGCTTTTTCTTATTTGCTATACCCCATTTTGAAGCTTTTAAATGTTGACACATCTTTTGCAGCAAGTTTATTGTCTGGAATTATTGAACTAACAAACGGCGTATCTCTTGTAAGTAATGTTCCTAATAAATCAATATTTGTAAACATCGTTCTTTGTTCGTTTTTGCTTGGTTTTGGAGGAATTTCTGTTTTGTTACAAGTTTTAAGTATTTCCTCAAAATCCGATTTAGCAATAAAAAAATATATCTATGGAAAGCTTTTACAAGGAATTATTGCTAGTGTTTTTACATATATTTTATTAAATGTAATTCCAGTTTTTAATTTAAATTTTTAAGGAGGCCATAATGGACAAAAATTCTGATTATAATTATTACAGTATGCCACAGTTTGGTTCTAATATGTATGATATGGGGCAAGATCCTTTTTCAAGTACCAATATGGATACTAATGCAATGTTTAATCCAATTGTGCAGTATGAACAAGCTTATATGTATTATAGATATTTAGCAATGCAAATGGAGTATAAAATAAAATGTAAAGAGTATGAAAAATTAACTTCAAGAGGTGAAAACTCAAGAGATTCTGGAAGAAAAATCGAATAACGCTTGATTTATTAATATCTTTGTGCTATACTATATATAATAATGATTTATTTTAATTAATCGGAGGTGAATCTTAGTTTAGGCTAAGAAAAATGATATGGAAATTAAAGAAAAGAAAAAATTCCCTTTTTTTGTACTTATAGATACTCTTCTTAACAAAGGAGAAACAGATTCTGATGTTGAGTTACCAGCAGAATTAAAGCAAAATCAACAAGATATAGATTCTCGTTTAAATAAGTTTTATGATGAGCTACAAGCTCCTGCTAAAAAAGGTGGCAAAAAATCAAAGCTAGACGAGGAATTAAAAGTTGATTCTTCTAATAGAGTAAAATCAGACTCTAAACGAAAAAATGCACCATCAAAATCAGATAAAGAAGATAAAGAGTTAGAACAATAATATATAAAAAGGATTTAGATAAAACTCTAAATTCTTTTTTCAATGCGAACTCTCATTTTTTGATTTTTCTATTGACAAATTTATTTTTAGCGTTTATAATATTATTTGTCATTACAAATGGCGATGTAGCTCAGTTGGCTAGAGCAAACGGTTCATACCCGTTAGGTCAGCGGTTCGAATCCACTCATCGCTACCAGATAAATAATCTACCTTAAACGGTAGATTTATTTTTTTACATAACAAAAGTAAATGTGGATTCGAAAAGGACGTGCCTGAACAAAGTGAAGGCAAAAACAGTCCGGGTGGACTGTTTTTAGGACGCGGCTTGGCGAATCCACTCATCGCTACCAGATAAATAATCTACCTTAAACGGTAGATTTATTTTTTTACATAACAAAAGTAAATGTGGATTCGAAAAGGACGTGCCTGAACAAAGTGAAGGCAAAAACAGTCCGGGTGGACTGTTTTTAGGACGCGGCTCGACGAATCCACTCATCGCTACCAAAATAAGTAACTTGCTAGAACATAGTAAGTTCTTTATAAAAGTAAATGTCACATTCACTGAATAGAATGTGACATTAGTTATTTTTGAAATTAATTCATATAGTCTTTTAGTTTCTTGCTTCTGCTTGGATGACGTAATTTTCTTAAAGCTTTTGCCTCTATTTGTCTTATTCTCTCTCTAGTAACTTGGAACTCTCTCCCAACTTCCTCCAAAGTTCTTGTTTTGCCATCTTCTAATCCAAATCTTAGTTTTAGAACTTTGGCTTCTCTTGGAGTTAGCGTTTTCATTACTTCCTCTAGTTGCTCTCTTAAAAGAGTATACGCTGCTGCATCTTGTGGGGCTGGGCTTTCATCATCTTGTATAAAATCCCCTAAGTGGCTATCATCTTCTTCTCCTATTGGAGTTTCTAATGATACTGGATCTTGTGCTATTTTTTGTATTTCAACAACTCTTTCAACAGTAATTTCCATCTCCTCTGCTATTTCTTCTGGTGTTGGCTCTCTTCCTAATTGTTGCAATAAGTGTCTTGATACTCTTATTAGTTTATTAATAGTTTCAACCATATGAACAGGAATTCTTATTGTTCTAGCTTGGTCTGCAATAGCTCTTGTTATTGCCTGTCTTATCCACCAAGTTGCATAAGTACTAAATTTATATCCTTTTGTATAATCAAACTTTTCTACTGCTTTTATTAGTCCCATATTTCCTTCTTGGATTAAGTCTAAGAACAACATTCCTCTACCAACATATTTTTTAGCAATACTTACAACAAGTCTTAAGTTTGATTCTGCTAATTTTTGTTTTGCAGCCTCATCTCCCTCTAAAACTTTCTTTGCAAGTTCTAGCTCTTCTTCATATGTTAAAAGTGGAATTCTACCTATTTCTCTAAGATACATCCTAACAGGATCGTCTATATTTATGCCGTCCATATTATTTAAATCTATATCTTCTACTTTTATGTCTTCTACTGCTTCTAATTCTTCTAAGTCTGGCTCCTCTAAATCTAATTCGTCATCTTTTAAAACTCTTACTCCCATATCTTCAAAAGCGTCAAATACTTTCTCTATTTGGTCTGTATTTGCTTCATCTAGTTCACTTGCAAGTTCTCCATATGTCATTTTCCCAGACACTTTTGCCTTTTTTATTATATTGTCTACTTTGTCTTTTACCTTTTCTATATTATCATTTTCTTCTTTCATTAAAACATAAACCTCCTATTTTATTTTAGCTAATTGAATTATTACACTATTTAATTCTTCTTCTAAATTAGCTATCTCATCTTTGGTTAGTGTATTTGGGTTATTTAGCTTATTTAGAATATCGTTGCGTTTTTGCAATAATATCTCTTTTTTATATGTAAGCATTACATCATCTATACATTTATTTACATCTGTAATTTCAAAATTTAATGACATAATACCAGATAAATAATTTACTATATTTTCGTCTTCAAATAAATCTATTATATTTTCTATATTAATATTACCTTTTCTGTATTCTTCATACAGCTTGCTTGTTATTTGCCTATTCCTTTCCACTTTTATAAGATTATTCTTTATTATGTTTTCTAATCTTGCAAAGCTTTTATTTGGATAATTGATTAATAGATATATAATTAGATTTTCTGTTTTTTTTGTTTTTTCATCAACTTCTTTTTCATTTACATCTTGCTTTACTTTTCTTATTGCTGTTACTGATTTTTCTAGCTTTTTCTCAGAATGATTATTTCCATATAATCTTTTGTTTACTTCTGCATATATTGCTTCTTTTGACACCTTGTATTCTAACGAAATCTTGTCAATGTAAACTTCTCTTTCCATATTGTTCTCTATTTTTGATAGAATATTTGCAACTTCATTTAAGAATTTTATTTTATCATTTACATTTTCTAAATTTAACTGTCTTTTCAGCATTTTTACTTTAAATTCTATTAATGATATTGCACTATCTACATATTTTTGAAATCTCTCTGGGCCATATTTTACAACAAATTCATCAGGGTCTTTTGCTCCTTCTATTTGTAATATTCTTATATCACATCCTAAGTTTTGCAATATTTCTAATCCTCTTAGTGTGGCTGCTTGTCCAGCTCCATCCGCATCATACCCTATTACAACTTTTTCACAGCTTCTTCTTAAAAGTCTACCTTGTGATTCTGTTAAAGCTGTTCCAAGTGATGCTACTGCATTGTTTATTCCTCTTTGATGAAGCGAAACAGCATCCATATAGCCTTCTACTATAATTATTGTTTTAGGATTTTCTTTTTTTGCTAAGTTATATGCAAACAAGTGCCTACCTTTACTATATACAATATCTTCTGGCGAATTTATGTATTTAGGTTTACTGTCGTCTAAAACTCTACCACCAAAAGCAATAACTCTATCTCTCGCATCAAATATTGGAAACATTAATCTATTTCTAAATCTATCTATGAATTTTCCATCTTGATTTTTATTTACTAGACATGATGCCAATATTTCTTCTTCTGTAAAACCTTTAGAATGTAATTCTGTGTATAATTCGTTAAACCTGCCAGAATATCCTATTTTAAAAGCTTTTAATGTTTTATTATCTAGTTTCCTTTTTTTTACATATTCTTGTGCTGGTTTTGCTGTTGGTTTGTATAAATTTTGATGATAAAACTCTGCCGCACATTTATTTAACTCATATACTCTTGATTTTAATCTTGATATTCTATCATCTTCTACATTCCCTGATTTAGGTAATTCTATTCCTGCTCTATTGGCAAGTAGTTCTAATGCTTCTATGAAATTTAAGTTTTCTATTTTTCCTATAAAGTGAATTACATTTCCGCCTACTCCACATCCAAAGCAATGAAATATTTGCTTGTCTGGTGAAACACAAAAAGAAGGAGATTTTTCTTTATGAAATGGACATAGTCCCATATAGTTTCTACCTGATCTTTTTAGAACCACATATTGTGAAACTATGTCTATAATGTCATTTTTGCTTTTTATCTCGTCTAATAATTCGTCACTATACCTCACTATTTTTCATTACCTTTCTATATAAATATATATTCGACAGAAACTTCTGTTTTCCTTCTTTGTTTTCCACAATATGTAAACTAATATTATTATTCACAAGCATTAATTAAGAGAATAATATAATTTCTTTAATATTATAAAAAAATTATATTATTCTCTTAATGTAAATTTTCTCTTTTTAGTTTAAATCTGAATTACCATTGAAAGGTATAAATTTACTTACTATGTTTGTTGCATCCATAGTAGGTTGTTCTAAGTTTTTATGTTCCTCAAATGATAAATTTATTTTATTTTCTACTAAATTCTGTACTTCATTTTCTGACGCATGCTCTGCTAATACTAATTCACTTACTAAAATTTGTTTAGCATTGTTTAGCATCTTTTTCTCTCCAGTAGATAATCCTTTTTCTTTTTGTTTGTAGCTTAAATTTCTTACTACATCGGCTACTTCGTATATATCCCCTGTTTTCATTTTATCCATATTTTCTTTATATCTTTTATTCCAGCTGTTTGACATTTCTGTTTCGTTTGCTTCTAATACTTGCAAAACTTTTCCAGCTTCTTCTTTATTTATTACTTTTCTTACGCCTACATCACTTGCTTTTGCAATTGGAACCATAACCTTTACTTCTCCAGGCATTTTGATTATATAGTAATCTTGTTTTTCTCCTAGAATATCTTTTTGCTCTATTGCATCTATCGTTCCTGCTCCGTGCATTGGATATACGATTTTGTCACCAACATTAAACATCTAATTATCTCCTTTCATACTATAATTAAATTAGAGTTGACAAAGGTTGCTCTATTTAAACTACATTTCTATTATACCACAAAAAATGGTAAAAGTCAAAGCTTTTACCATTTTTTCTTTTATCATCTATCCCTTTATTTTCAAGGCTTTCGTGCCATTGTATATAAAAAACTTTTTATGTTTACCACTTATGTTTTATTTGTTTGTTGAACCAAATCCTCCTAGTCTTTCTCCTTCTGCATTGTCTGTATCTGATACTAAATACTTTTCAAATATCGCCTGTCCTATACAATCTCCTTTTTTTATTTCTGTATCTGTATCTTTGATGTTGTAAAAAGCAAACATTATGTGTCCATCATTGTCTGGATTTCCATAATAATCTTTATCTACTATTCCCACGCTATTTGCTAACACTAATCCTTTTTTCTTTGGGTTTGAGCTTCTATTATATAGACATAGCATCTCATCGTCTTGCATATATGCTTTTATTCCAGTTTTTATAAGTGTTGGTGCCATTCCTGGTTTAAAAGCTGGAACAACGCAATCTTCTGCAGCCTCTATATCATACCCGGCTGAATACTTTGTCTTCCTTACAGGTAAGTTAATTTCTTTATCTTCAAAACCTTTTGCTATTTCAAATCCTCTTGTTCTTGCCATAATATTTTCTCCTTCTATTAATAATTTTCTGCTTTTACTTCAAAGAATGATTGTGGATGATTGCAGACTGGGCAAACTTTTGGTGCTTCTGTTCCAACTACTATATGTCCACAATTTCTACATTTCCAAATAGTAATGCTTCCTTTTTTAAACACTTCTCCATTCTCTAAGTTCTCTAGTAATTTTCTGTATCTTTCTTCATGTTCTTTTTCTATTGCAGCTATTCCTCTAAATTTTGCAGCTATCTCTGTAAATCCTTCTTCGTCAGCTTCTTTTGCCATTCTGTCATACATATCTGTCCATTCAAAATTTTCTCCTGCTGCTGCAGATGCTAAGTTTGCTTTTGTATCCCCTATTCCATTTAGATATTTAAAATGTATTTTAGCGTGTTCTTTTTCGTTCTCTGCTGTTTCTAGGAATAGCTCTGCTATTTGTTCATACCCTTCTTTTTTTGCAACACTTGCAAAATATGTATATTTATTTCTTGCTTGTGATTCTCCTGCAAAAGCTTCCATTAAATTTTTTTCTGTTTTAGAGCCTTTTAATTCCATGTTATTTACCTCCATATGTTGTATTTTAACAAGATTTACTTGTTATATATTTTATATTATTTTTTAGCTAAAAAGTCAAGTTATTTTAATAATTATATTTGCCAGTAATAAAAATTACTGGCATTATTAGTACAAATATTTTATTGATAAATATGCTATTTATTTTTCTGCTTTTGCTTGTTCTATTTCTTCATCAGTTGCTCCAGAATATTTTTTTATTAGCTCTATTTTTAAGTTATCTTTTAACATCCTTTTTATAACTTTTATTTGATTTTCTTTTGCTCCTTCTATTTTTCCGAATTTTTTTACCTTCTTTTTCTCCTTCTTTTCTTCCGTTTTGCTTCTCCCTTTGCTACTCCCTCGTACCAATAATTT
>CAVFFR010000025.1:0-20108 GCA_963621875.1 Bacteroidaceae bacterium
AATTAATATAATAAAAAAAGAAAATATAATAATAAATAAAATTCCAAAAAATAATTAAATAAAAATAAAACCAACGATGATTAAAGGATAATAAAAATAAATATAAAATAATTGCTCAATATTTAATATAAAATAAATTTTACATCCTGAAAGTCTTGAAAAATAGGCAAACGGAGAAATAGAAAAGCAAACATTATAATAGAGAATAAGTAAACATAATTCTAAAAAAGTCAAATAAAAAATAGAAACCATTGAAAAAACTAGAAATATACGGTATAATAATGCTGTTAAAATAAAAAATCAGGAGGAAAAAATGTTAATAGCTAGTGGAGTAACAATTAGATTTGGAAAAAGAACATTATTTGAAGACGTTAATATAAAATTTAACAAAGGTTGTTGCTATGGAATAATTGGAGCTAATGGTGCGGGTAAATCTACTTTTCTAAAGGTATTATCTGGAGAATTAGAGCCAAGCAAGGGAGAAGTTACTAAAGAAAAAACAGAGAGATTATCAGTGCTAAAACAAGATCACTTTGCTTACGAAGATAATACTGTAATGGAAACAGTAATAATGGGAAATCAAGAATTATATAAAATAATGAAAGAAAAAGATGCAATATACTCTAAGCCAGATTTTTCAGAAGAAGATGGAATGAAAGCAGCAAAGCTTGAGGAAAGATTTGCTGAATTAGATGGTTGGAATGCTGATTCTGATGCAGCTATGTTATTAAATGATGTAGGCATTACGCCAGATAAACATTATAAATATATGAAAGAATTAGAAGATAAAGAGAAAGTCAAAGTACTTTTAGCACAAGCTCTATTTGGAAATCCAGATATATTATTACTAGATGAGCCTACAAACGACTTGGATTTAAAAACAATTAATTGGCTAGAAGAATTTTTAATAAATTTTGAAAATACAGTTATAGTTGTATCTCACGATAGATATTTCTTAAATAAAGTTTGTACAAACATTGCTGATGTAGATTACGGAAAAATTAAAATATATCCAGGAAATTATGATTTTTGGTATGAATCAAGTCAATTATTATTAAAACAAATGAGAGAACAAAATAAAAAGAAGGAAGAAAAAATAAAAGAATTGCAAGCATTTATTGCAAGATTTAGTGCAAACGCATCTAAATCAAAACAAGCAACTTCAAGAAAAAAATCATTAGAGAAAATTCAATTAGACGAAATAACTCCTTCAAATAGAAAATATCCATATATAGATTTTAAACCAGATAGATTGCCAGGTAATGAAATTTTGCAAGTAAAGAATATTTCTAAAACTATAAATGGAGAAAAGATTCTAGATAAAGTATCGTTTACTGTAAAGCCAAATGATAAAATTGCATTATTAGCAGATAATGAAAATGCTAAGACAGTGCTATTCCAAATAATTGCAGGAGAACTTGAGCCAGATGAAGGAAAAATAATTTGGGGAACAACAATTACTAATAATTATTTCCCAAAAGATAATAATTACTTATTTAGCAGTGATTTATCAATAACAGACTGGTTAAGACAATATTCAAAAGATCCAGATGAAACATATGTAAGAAGTTTCTTAGGAAGAATGTTATTCTCAGGGGAAGAAGCACTAAAATCAGTTAAAGTGTTGTCTGGTGGAGAAAAAGTTAGATGTGTTCTTTCTAAAATGATGCTTTCTGGAGCGAATTTCTTAATATTTGATGAACCAACTAACCATTTAGATATGGAAAGTATAACAGCACTAAATGAAGGAATGTCAAAATTTCCAGGAAATTTAATCTTTACTTCGCATGACCATCAATTGACACAAACTGTTGCAAACAGGATAATTGATATAAAACAAGATGAAATTGTAGACAAAGAATGTACTTATAACGAATATTTAGGAATAGAATAATTTACAATGCATACACGGTAGAGATAAACAATCTGTGTATGCTTTGTTATTTGATTAAAGGAAGGAATTTATTAATATGAATAAAATTGAAGAAATAATTGCACAAGAGTTACAAATTAAGCAGTCACAAGTAGAGAGCACAATAAAGCTAATAGACGAAGGAAACACTATCCCGTTTATTGCACGTTATAGGAAAGAAGTGACAGGAGGATTGTCAGACGAAATACTAAGAAACCTTGGAGAAAGACTAGCATATCTTAGAAATCTTGAAAATAGGAAAGAAGAAGTTATAAAATCTATAGATTCACAAGGCAAATTAACGCAAGAAATTATAGAAGATTTGGAAAATTGTGTTACTTTGGCAGAAGTTGAAGATATATATAGACCATATAAACAAAAAAAGAGAACAAGAGCAACTATTGCAAAGGAAAAAGGACTCGAAAGCCTTGCGGATGCTATAATTAAGCAAGATGAGGATGTAGACATAAATGAATATGCTAAAGGTTACATAAATACAGAAAAAGAGGTAAATTCAGTAGAAGATGCTATTAATGGAGCATTAGATATAATTGCAGAAAATATTTCTGACAATCCAGAGTACAGAAAAAAGATAAAGAAGATTTGTTATAGAGAAGGTATTATAAATACTAAATCAGCAAAGGACGAAAAGTCAAATTATGAAATGTACTATGATTTCCAGGAGAAAGTAAATAGAATTCCAAGTCATAGAATCTTAGCAATAAATAGAGGAGAGAAGGAAGAATTTTTAAAAGTAAAAATTGATAAACCAGAGGAAAAAATACTAGAATTAATACAAAACGATATTATTGAAAATAATAAGAGCCAATATGCAGAATTATTGAATAATTGTATTCAAGATAGTTTTACCAGATTAATTGAACCTTCAATTGACAGAGAAATAAGAGCGGATTTAACCGAAAATGCAGAGGAACAAGCAATTTCAGTATTCGGAAAAAATGCAAAACAATTATTGTTAATAAGTCCAATAAAAGGAAAAACAGTAATTGGATTTGATCCAGCATACAGGACCGGATGTAAAATAGCAGTAATTGACGAAACAGGTAAAGTATTAGATTATACAACAATTTATCCAACAGAACCACAAAATGATATTATGGGAGCAAAAAAAGAATTAATTAGACTAATTTTAAAAGATAATGTTGATATGTTTGCAATAGGAAACGGAACAGCATCCAGAGAATCAGAGCAATTCGTAGCCGAATTGATACAAGAAATAAAAGAAAAATATAATAAAGAATTAGTTTATGTTATAGTTTCAGAGGCAGGAGCATCAGTTTATTCAGCGTCAAAACTTGCAACAGAAGAATATCCAGATATAAATGTTTCGATAAGAGGAGCAATATCAATAGCAAGAAGATTACAAGATCCATTAGCAGAACTTGTAAAAATAGATCCAAAGGCAATAGGAGTAGGACAATATCAACACGATGTAAATCAAAAAAAATTAGGAGAAAGTCTAACTGGGGTTGTAGAAGATGCTGTAAACTCAGTTGGTGTAGATATAAACACTGCAACGCCTTCACTTTTGTCATACATAGCAGGAATTAGCCAAGCCGTTGCAAAAAATATAGTTAAATATAGAGAGGAAAATGGAAAGTTTGCAGAGAGAAAAGAACTCCTAAAAGTTCCTAAAATAGGAAAGGCTTCATATGAGCAATGTGCAGGATTCATAAGAATACCAGATGGAAAAAATCCATTAGAAATTACAGGAGTCCATCCAGAAAGCTATAAAATTGCAGAAAATATGCTTGACAAACTAGGATTTAAAGTTAAAGACTTGGCTGATAAAGATAAGTTTAAGCAAATTAAAGAAAAATTATCAACTATAAACAATGACAAAGAAATAAAAATTATGGCTAAAGAATTAGAAGTGGGAGAACCTACATTAAAAGATATTATAATTGAATTAATGAAGCCAGGCAGAGACCCTAGAGAAGATATGCCAAAGCCTATACTAAGATCAGATGTATTAAAATTTGAGAACTTAAGCGTTGGAATGACATTAACAGGTACAATTAGAAATGTAACAGATTTTGGTGCTTTTGTTGATATAGGAGTAAAACACGATGGACTTGTTCATATATCAGAAATGAGTGAAAAATTTGTAAAAAATCCATCAGAAATAGTTTCTGTTGGAGATGTTGTAAAAGTAAAAGTAATAGACATAGACAAAGAACGACAAAAAGTAAAATTATCAATGAAAGTATAAAAAATAGCAACCTTGTTTAATTACAAGGTTGTTATTAACTTTTATATTTTTTTTGAATATCTGTAATCGATTTATAATCATTATTTAATATATCTAAAAATACTTTGGCAATTGCTGGATCGAACTGTGTTCCAGAGCATTTTTCTATTTCTTCTTTTACAACAGAAAGAGGCAAGGCATCTCTATAAGTTCTCTTAGAAGTCATTGCGTCAAAAGTATCTGCAACTGCTGCAATTCTAGCAACAAAAGGAATATTTTCGCCAACTAATTGACTAGGGTAACCTTTTCCATCAAACCTTTCGTGATGATGTTTTACAATTGGAATAATATCCTTAAAAACAGTTGCGTCACCTAACATATGTGCACCAATAGTTGGATGATTTTTTATTTGAGAATATTCTTCATCACTTAATTTAGATTCTTTTAAAAGAATACTATCAGGGATTCCAATTTTTCCAATATCATGGAATAATCCACCCACTTTTAATATATGTAATGTTTCCTCATCTAATCCCATCTTTTTACCAATTAAAACAGAAAACTCTGAAACTCTATCTGAATGTCCTCTAGTATAAGGATCCTTAGCTTCAACAGTTTGACGTAATATGCCAATTGTATCTAAATAAGCTTTTTCTAACTCCTCACTTTTGTCTTGCAACTCAGTGTTAATCTTTTTAATTGTGTTCATTTGCTCTATTGACTTAATGCCAGACTCAATTAACAAAAGTAATTGATCAAATTTATCACTTTTTTCACAATAGCCTTGAATATCTAACCTCTTAATTGTTTCAAGAGGTGGAGCCAAATCTTTGTGACCTGTTAATAATAGTATATAAAGATCTTTATTAAATTTTCTGATTTCTTCTACAACTTCATCACCATGAATTGGATCCATCATAAAGTCTAGAATCATCATATCAAAGTGCTCTGACTTAACTCGTTCAATAGCATCTAAAGGATTTGTAAGACCAGTGAAGTCATACCCAGAACGCTTTAAAAAGATAGATAAAGAATCAACAATACCTTGTTCATCATCTACAACGATTACTTTATATCCGTTAGTTGTATGATTAACCATATTTTTTCTCATAATTAATCCCCAATCCTTTATATAATTATACAGAGATATTATAATAATAAAAAATGAAAAAAGCAAGGAAAAAACAACAAAAATAAAGTTTTTCTTTGCTTTTTTACTTATAATTAACACTATGAAACAACTAATAAACTTTATGGTAAAGGTAGTATAATATTAAATGTAGTACCCTTTCCAACTTCAGACTCAAAAGTCATTTCTCCATTAAAATGTCCTTTTATTGTAGAATATGACATAAACAATCCAAGCCCAGTTCCGTTTTTTCCTTTTGTTGTAATCATGGATTTAAATAGCTTATTTTTAACTTCATCCGTCATACCCATACCATGATCGGAAACAGATATAATTAAATCATTATCAACTTTCTTTGCTGTTAACCCAATTACTTCGTTCTTATTGCCATTGTATGATTGTATAGCATTAGTAATTAAATTATTAACAACCTGTACTAAACTATTTACATCTCCTCGTAATTTAGTTGATGAAAGGACATCTAGTTTTGTTTCTAAAGTTAATGAAGCGTTTCTAATTTCGTGTCTCATTAATATATCAACTCTTTTTAAAAGTTCATCAATTGTAAACACATCATTTTGGTTTTCAGAAAGTGCAACAGCTTGTCCTTTAACAGCAGTGATAATATCAGACATATAAGCTGTGTATGAATGAATTTTTGAAATCCATTCTCTCATATCATTTGCAATCGCGTGATGGTCATCTACAGTAACCTCAGGATCACCAACAGAAGCCTCATATTCTTTAATAAGATCTGTTAATCCTTCTGCTGCCCCAGATATCGACATAATAGGAGTTTTTAGGTTGTGTGATATACCACCAATTAATTGACCAAGAGAAGCTAAACGCTCTTTTTCCATAAGCATATCTTGGTTATCCTTAATAGCTTGCATATCCTTTTTGTGCTGAGTAATATCCTTAAATAGTAGTAATACTCCTAAAAACACATCTTTATTGTAAAGAGTATTTATTTCAACCGTAAAATATTTATCCAAGGACTCAAGATGCTCTTCAAAAGTAATAGTGCCCTTAGAAGATTGAACCTTTGAAATAGCCTTCTCAAATTTCTTAATATTAACTTTATATTTTTTATGCTCTTTAACAAAAGTATTAAAATCTTTTCCTCTAATGTCAATTCCATTTAAATTAAAAGTTTTTAGAAAAGTATCATTAAAATCAGTTATAACTAAATTTTCATTTAATACCATATAGCTATCAGATATTCTATTTGCAATTATCTGAACTGCAATTGGAGCAATCCCTAAAAACTGAAACTTAAAAATTGCGAATGCAAAGCAAATCATGGTAAGAGCAAAAGACATAGGAGTCATATAAACAGTCATAGGAATTATTTTAAAAGTTCCTAATATATTAGTAATTAAAGGAATACTGATTCCTAGTGTAAGTAATAAAGACTGCTTTGAAAAGAAACCCGAATTTTTAGAAGTCGCTTTTATCATCTGGACAACTCCAAGTAACAACAACAAATATGAGTAGATATTATGAACAATCATATATGGTCCAACTTCACAATCACTAAGATATAAGTATGAATATGTTTTATAGAACAAATGATGATAGTCATTTGTCCATAATATCACCAGTGACAACACAGGAATTATAAAGAATAACAGATATCTTTTTTTAAAAGAAATCTTTGTTTTAGCAAAAATTGATCCTGTAAAATAAATTGCAACTGGTAAAAGGCATGTTCCTATATAAATAAATTTTTCAAAGTTCCAAGGATTCCAATTAAAGTTTTTACTTAGAATATCCTGCAATATTACGCCTATACAAATGACCAATACACAGATTAAATCTACGCAAAAAATTGTCTTCAATTGAGATTTCCCTTTTGTTCTTAAAACATATATAAGAGTGATAATAATTGATAAAGCTGACAATATTAATAAAAATAACGGCATAGAAATCCTATCTAACATTTATTTATCTCCTTCTATAAAATGTACTTTTTTAAAATAATCAAAACATTTATTAATATAAAGACTATCATAAGAAACCCAGTTAAAGCCAACTTTGTTCAAAAACTTATTTGTAAAATCACAATCCAGTCTAATTTTAGAAGTATATGTAAATTTTTTGTTTTTGTCAATATCTTGTATAATTCCAGAAATAGTATCTTTCTTTTTATTGTCTTCTAATATACCTGTTATAATGTATGACATTAATTCATCAGTAACAGGAATAATCTCAAAACCTCTGTTTAATAAAGTATTATACAATAAAGGAGCAGGCATTAAATTTGGATTATATATATGGAATACATTGCAAGGGCTACTATATTCTAATATTTTTATTATTGCATCAGCACATAGATCAACAGGAGTAAACTCAAGTGCGTGCTTTAAAGTCTCTTTTGGAAAAGCACCTATTTCAATAAATGACTTTAGCCTTCTAACAAAAGCATTGTCTTTAATATTATTTTGGAACATTCCATCAGAATATCTATTAGTGATATTACCAATTCTAACAATTTGAGCATCTAATCCATCTTCAATAGCTTCCAAAATTGAAATTTCAGCTTTGTATTTAGTTGTGCTGTAAATACCCTTAATACTTTGTCCAATATATAAATCGTGTTCAGTAAATAACTTTGAACCTTCTTCTCCAGGAGTAGTGGTAAGTTCCTCTTTTTCCCCAAAACCAGATATACTAATAGTCGAAGCATGAATTAACCTCTTATGATTTTTCTTACACAAGTCTACTATATATTGAGTACCTTTTACATTAATATCCTCAAATTCCTTCTTTAATCCAAAATGCTTAACAATAGCTCCAGTGTTAATAACAACATCAACATTAGACACAATCTCGTTATAAGCATTTTTAGATAAACCTAAATTTTCTTTTACTAAGTCGCCTGTAATGACTTTTATTCTGTCTTTATACTTATTGTAAAAGGCTTTTCCAAAATAAAAATCTAAGTAACTAATAATTCTATCCTCTGGAGGAATATTACCCTTTGGTCTGATTAAACAGTAAGCAGTACCAGATTCGTGTATCAAGAACGAATGTAGTATATGAGCACCTAAATATCCAGTACTTCCTATTATAAGGGCATTTCTAAAATTATACTTTTTAATTTTGTCTAAATTGTCAATAGAATTTGCTTTCAAAAGATTATTAATTTTAGAATAATCATAATTTATCATAAAATGTTCTTCTGGACTTGGCAATTTTTTAGATAATTGCCTAATAGTAGGAAAATTAAATATATCTGCATACTCAAATTCCAAGCCATATTTTAAAGCTTCTATTTGCATATTAATTGCAAGAATAGAATCTCCACCAATATCAAAGAAGTTATCATCAACCGAAATTTTATCTACCTTAAGAATGTTTTTCCAAATTTCTAATAATTTTTCCTCATTTGAATTAAGAGACCTAATATCAACAGTTGCAGAAGCAAATTTGTTTAAAACAGGAAGAGGAAGAGCTTTTCTATCAATTTTTCTATTAATAGTATACGGCATTTTATCAAGCTTGATAATATAAGTAGGGACCATGTAAGGAGGCAAGAATTTTCTCAAATTTTCCTTAACTACATTTTCGGTTAAATTATTATCTGCTACATAATAACCACATAAAGATTCTTTACCATCAAGAGAAACTTTATTAACTATTGCAGAGGTAACGCCTGGCATTTTTAATATTTCATCTTCTATTTCGCCAAGCTCAATACGAAGACCTCTTAGCTTCACTTGATTATCAACACGACCAAGACACTGAATCTTACCATCAAAAGTCCATCTTCCAATATCGCCAGTCTTATAAATCTTTCCAGGGCCAAATGGATTTTTTAAAAATCTTTGATTAGTCATATCTACTTTTCCAATATAACCCTCTCCAACTTGAATACCAGCAATATAAATCTCTCCAACAACACCAATAGGTAGTTGTTTCATATTTTTATCCAATATATACATTTGAGTATTTAAAATTGGAGGACCAACTGTAAGTTCTTTTTCTCCGTCTAGGTTTTGAACATTTGAAAGTATTGTTATTTCGCTTGGACCATATATATTGTAAACCGTAATGTCATCAGCTAAAGCTTTCAAGTCTTTTACAAACTTCTCTGGCAAAGGTTCTCCACCAAATACCATATTCTTTACATTAGCCAAAGCAGTATCAGGCTCTCTATTATCATAGTTTATTTTCATTAAACTAGGAGTAACAGTCATTACATCAACACCGTGTTTACGAATCAAAGCCTCCAATAGTTTTGGATTTCTATGCTCTGCATTGTTAGCCATTACAACTTTAAGACCATGAGTAAGAGAAACTATAATCTCATATACAAAAATATCAAAAGGAGTAGATGTTACAGAAGCGATGGCATGTTTATTTCCTTCTTTTAAATACTCTAAAACTCTAGTCATTGCCTGAACCATATTAGACATACCAATTTGATTTAACATTACACCTTTAGGTGTTCCAGTAGAGCCAGAAGTATAAATAATATAAGATAAATCTCTCTCACCAACTTTAACATCAGGGTTTTCTTTATTCTTTCCATAAATATCCTCAATATCTAAGTCAATATCTATACGATTCTTAATTTGTGAGACCTTATCTTTCAGTTCCCTTTGAGTAAGAACATGTTGAATTTTGCTATCAGAAATATAATACTCAGTTCTTTCAATAGGATAAGTAGGATCTACATTTAAGAAAGCAGCACCTGATTTAAGAATAGCAATCATACATACAATAGTTTCTAAAGACCTATTAGTCATTATAGCAACAATGTCATTTGGCTTAATTCCCTTTTCGATTAAAAGGTGAGCCAAGCTATTTGCTCGTTCGTTCAATTCTCGATAGGTTAAAGTTTTATCATCGCAAACAACTGCAATATCATCTGCGTGCAATACGACTTGATCCTCAAAAATCTTAGAAACAGGAGCTCTGTTAATTTCCCCATAAGTATTATTAAATTTATTTAATAACTCTTGCTCATCATCAGTTATAATATTAACATCTTGAACTTCTCCATCAAATCCATCTACTATTTGTTTCAAAACAAATAAATAATGATTTAAGAAACTTATCATAGTGTTTTCTTTAAACAAATCACTTCTATATTCAAGATTTATTTGATTAGACTTAGGTGCAATTTCTAATGTAATAGCAAATTTTGCGGTATTAGTTGCAGTTGGAAGTATTTCAGCTTTGTTGTTAGCCAAAGTAGACATATCTTCTTGATTTTGATAAGTCAAAACTACATCATACAAAGGATTTCTCGAATGATCAACAGGAACCTGCAAATCTTTAACAAGAAGATCATAAGGATAAATCTGATGATCTAAAGCTTCAGTAGCGGTATTATTTACAAAAGCAATTAAATCTGAGACAGATTGATTCTCTAATATTTTCGTTCTCAAAGCAATATTATTAACAAACATTCCAATAATATTTTGCAAAGACTCAATACTTCTATTGGCAACAGGACTTCCAACAACAATATCAGTTTGCCCAGTATATTTATATAGAGTAATAAATAAAGCTGTTAAAAATACAGAATAAGTTGATACATGATATTTTTTTGCAAAAATTGAAACCTCATCAATTACAGACTGCTCAAGATGATTATAAATTTTATTGCCAATATAAGTTTGATTTGCTGGAACAGTGTAATCAAACGGCAAATTCAAAGCTTCAAAATCAAAATCTTTAAAGCAATCTAACCAATATTTTTTATCATTAGAAAATCTATCTTCATTTATTAAAGTGTTTTCCCATACAGAATAATCTTTATATTCTACCTCAAGTGAGTCAATAGACTCGGCATTATACAACTTAAACAAGTCACTTACCAAAATATTTAAAGAAACACCATCCATAACAATATGATGAGAATCAAACAACAACAAAGTTTGTTTGTTATCTATATAATGAACTTCAACCCTTAATAAAGGTGCTTTTTCTAAATCAAAAGGTTTAGCAAAATTATTTATCAGTGAGCTTATTTCACTACCTGTGTTATTAAATGACTCAACTGCAAAATCAACCGTATCTAAAATTTTCTGTTTTACTTCGTCACTCTCAATAACGAACACTGTTCTAAATACACTTTGACTCTTTATAATATCCTTAAATGCAGATTCGACCTTCTCCTTATTTAATATAGAATCTACTAATATTGCACCTGGTGTATTGTAAACAATACTATCATTTCCAGCAATCTTACAAGCATAATAAATTCTCTTTTGACCAGAAGATAAAGGATAAAAATCCTGCACATCTGTCTTATGTACTTCAGGTAAGTAGTTTTCCCCAGAATTAACTTTATTGTCAACAAAATCTGCTAAAGTACGGATAGAGTCATATTTATATAAATCCTTAATATCAATATAAATTCCAAAAACCTTATGAGCAGCTACAGAGAATTTTATAGCCATTAATGAATCTAGGCCTATGTTAAATAAAGAATCATCAATAGAAACGATGCTAGTATCTAACAGAGTTTCAAATATTTCTTTCAACTTAATCTCCGTATCCGTTGTTGCCTCAGCCTTTCCGGTGTGCTCAATTACAATATCAGGAAGTTTATTTTTATCAACCTTACCATTTATTGTAATAGGTAAAGCATCTAAAAAAGTTATGTAAGTAGGCACCATATAAGCTGGAAGCTTATCAAAAAGTATTGACTTCAATTCCTGAACGGTAAACAAGTTATTCTCAAGAACCACATAAGCACAAAGTGTATCAAAGTTATTTACCCTCTTTACAACAGTTATAGAATTCTTTACACCAGAAATTCCTCTTAATGTGTTATTAATTTCACTTAGCTCTATTCTATGACCTTTTATTTTTATTTGAGAATCCTTTCTTCCAATAAAATGTAAAAAACCAGCATTATCCCAATAAACAGTGTCTCCTGTTCTATACGAAAGAGCTTCATTTGTATATCTGTAATTAACAAATGAATTGGCAGTCAATTCTGGACTATTTAAATATCCAGAAGAAACATTATTACCACAAACATACAACTCACCAGGAGTTAGTACAGGTTGAAGACCACCGTCATTACTTACAACTAACAACTTATTATTTGCAAAAGGTCTTCCAATTGGTACAACTCCATTTGCATTGTCATTAAAAATATATTTATAAAAAGTTGTACATATAGTAGTTTCTGTTGGTCCATAACCATTTACAATTTCAAAATCAGGATTAATTTTAAAATATTCATTTAAAGTACCATTCTTAATAGACTCAACGCCAACTAACATTTTATTCATAGAGGTCTGTATATTATTTTCAAGAACATAACTCGAAACATCTTGAAGAATATTTGGTGGTAAGTACAAAAATGTTATTTTATCTTTTTCTAAAATTTTACACAATAAATCAATATTAGTTAAACTCTCCTCTGGATAAATAACTAATGCACTTCCGAACATTAATGGTACAAACAACTCGCATATGCTTACATCAAATGATACACTTGTTAAAGACAAACAGCTATCATTAATCGAAAACTTATTATTAAAACAATCATTAAAAGTATAAGCAAAATTAATTAAGTTCTTATGTGAAAGCATTACACCTTTTGGATTTCCAGTAGAGCCAGATGTGTAAATAACATAGCATAAATGAGTGCTATCATAGCAAACATTAAGATTGCTAGCATCAAAACTATCCAAATTAATATTATAAAAATTAACAACATTAGTTTTATCTTCCAAATAATCCATTTCCTTATTAGAAATCACTATACGAGCCTTGCTATTATCAACAATATATGAAATTCTATCATCTGGATATTCTACAGAAATTGGCAAATAAACTCCACCGCATTTCAGAATAGCCAACATAGATATAATAAATTCTATATTTTTATTAAAGCAAACGCCAACTATATCATTATTTTGTATGCCACTTTTTTGCAAATATCTAGCTAACTGATTAGCCTTTTTATTTAATTCACTATATGTAAGTGAAACATCACCTAATACAACAGCAGTAGTATCAGGATGCTTAGCAACTTGATACTCAAACAATTCAATTACATTTTTATCATTAGGAATTTCAACTTTCCAACTATTAAAATCATTTAAAATCTGATTCTTCTCTTTTGAAGTAACCACTTCTATATCCGAAACATTAATCTCAGAATTTGACAATACTTGATTAATCATATTTTCAATACGATTATGTATATTAGTAATATCATTTACATCATATTTTGATGTTTTGTAATCATAAAAAACATTTAAGCCAGTAGAGTTGTAATCCACCATATGAATTTGCAAATCATCAGCACAAGTACCGTTAAATACCCAATGAGAATCACAATCAATCTCATCATTTACAGTATTTGTAATTTGGTAAGATAAAACAACACTATATATATTTGGAATACTAGGATCTAATTTTCTTAAATCTTCTAATATGTTCTGATATGGATACCTTTGATGCCTTAACATAGATAAACAGCTTCTAGCCATAGACCTACTAAAATCTACGAAAGAAGAGTCGTTTAAAATATTTATACGCAAAGGAACAGTGCTAATGAACATACCATTAGTGTTCTTATCTGCAAAATCCAATCTATTTAAAATTGGTGTACCAATAACAAAATCATCTAAATTTGACACTCTACCAATGTAAATCGAATAAATCGACATAAAAAAATTATATATTGAAATTCTATTATTCTTACAAAATTCAGAAACCTTGTCCAGTACTTGCTTAGAAATAGCAAAACTTTGTCTTTTAGCTACACAAGAAACTTGACCAGAAAGTTCTGACGAAAAACTTGGAATTGTAGCAAGTTCAGGCATAGTATTAAAAACCCCAGCCCAATATTCTTTATCTTTTTGAAAAGAAGGACTGTTTAAATACTCTTGCTCTTTTTCTATGTAATTAATATATGAATATTGTACATCGTCAGATTTAATATTTTTAATCAAATTAGTATATTCTTGAACAATCTCCTTGCAAAACAAACCTACTGTCCAAGAGTCCGAAATAATATGATGCATAACAGAAATAACGCCACCAGTACCGTCTGGCAATCTAAAAATTTTGACACAAAACAAATTATCATTTTCTATAGAGAAAACGGTTTGACACATTTTTTCTTCAATTAATGACAATTCAGCAAGATCGCTTAAATCAATAATTTTTATAGGATAATCTTTTAAATCAGCAAAAGATTGCTTAATATTGGTATCATCCTTAATAAGCCTTATGTGAAAATTATCATGTGCTAAAATAACATTAGACACAGCTTTAGAAAGTGCAGAAAAATCCAACTGTGTTTTCAAATGCACTGTTCCGCCAATGTTATTAACAGACGTTCCTTTATAATATTGTTCTATATTCCATATATTTTTTTGAGGATTTGTTAAATTATATAATTTAGAATTCATTGCACTAGATCCTTTCGTATAAATATATTGCATTAACGCATCAGTAAAATTGTTTAAGAATTTTTACGAACATTCTTTTCCACATCTTACCACTAAATGACATTTTTTGCAATAGAAAAATACAAATATATTGATTAAAAAATACATAACAGGGAAGAATATTTTTAAGGGTGGTAAAATTATGAAAAAAGATAATAAAATAATAAAATTTTTGGAAACAATTGCAATTTTAATTTTAATTGTATCGTTTATAATTTTGGTATATTGTGTATACATAGCATTTACAACAGAACAGAATATTTTAGAAAATTATGATGCACAAAAAACAGTAGCTAAGATTAATGAAAAAAATGAAATAGATATATCTGAAGCAATAGAAAAAATTAACAAATCAGTTGTTGGAATATCAAAAGTTAAAAATAAGGGAAACACGATTTTTTTACAAGAAGGAGTAAGTGAATTAGGTTTAGGAACAGGTTTTATAGTTACAAATGAAGGATATATAGTAACAAATCAACATGTATCAGGAGACAAGAATAGTACTTGTTATGTAACATTAGAAGATGGCAGAAATTATGAAGCAACAGTTGTGTGGGCAGACTCAGACATCGATTTAAGTGTTATAAAAATAAATGGTAAAAACTTATCATTTTTAACATTAGGAGATTCAGAAAATATTAAAATTGCTCAAAGTGTATATGCAATAGGAAATCCAATAGGATATGAATTCCAAAGAACGGTCACATCAGGAATAATTAGTGGGCTTGAGAGAACAATAAAAATTGAAGAAAGTGAAAAGACTTACTATATGGAAAATTTAATACAAACAGATGCAACAATAAACCTTGGAAATAGTGGAGGACCGCTAATAAACGAAAACGGTGAAGTAATAGGGATAAATTCAGTAAAAATAACAACAGCAGAAGGAATAGGGTTTGCAATACCAATAAATAATGTGAAACCTATTATAAAAAAACTAGAAGAAAAAGGCGAAGTGAACACTGCAACTCTTGGTGTATATGCGTATGATAAAGATATAGTTCCATATATCAATGAACAACTTGGAACAAAAATGAGTTTAGAAAACGGAATATATATAGCAGAAATTATAAGAAACTCTCCAGCAGATAAAGCAGAACTAAAAAAAGGAGACATTATATTAGAAATTGATGGAATAAAGCTCAATAAAATGTCAACATTAAGAAACTATATATATGAAAAAGAAGTAGGAGATACGGTAACAGTAAGATATGTTCACAATAAAAAGGAGAACGAAATAAAAATAACACTTGGAAAAAAATAAAAAACGAATGCAGGGAAACAATCCGTGCATTCTGGGGAATTAAGGAAAATCGTATTAACGATCGCTGTGAGATTTTGACGATTGGCAAGTAAAATAACCAGAGCATTCCTTGTCAGGACACTTTTCGGTACCATACAAAGAACAAAGCACCTGCATTTTCTTATTACAGCTGTAGCTGAGATTCACAGGGATTTCTTTTCCTTCAAAAGACATCTTTTCCATAATTACCGTCCTTCCTTTTAAATAAAATTGTATCATTAGGTACATCCTCTAGTATATCATATTATTAAAGAAAAAGCAAATTATTCAAAAAGTTATTTACATAAAACACAACAATATATTAAAATTCTGTAAAATGTAACATAAAAACAAATTGAAATTTCTGATATGTCGAATTATTGCACACGATTATACTTGCAATGTTATGTAAAACACGATAAACTAGATTATTATAAAGAAAAGGTGGAATGCAAATGCTATCAATAGTAAAAAGTATGTCTTTAATAGGACTTGAAGGGTATCTAATAAATGTGCAAGTAGATGTAGCAGCGGGAATGCCCTGTTGGGAAATAGTAGGTCTGCCAGATACAAGCGTTAAAGAATCAAAAGAAAGAGTAAGAACAGCAGTAAAAAATTCTGGCTATGAGCTGCTAAGTAGAAGAGTAGTAGTAAATTTAGCTCCAGCAGATATAAAAAAAGAAGGGTCATTTCTAGACCTTCCAATTGCAATAGGAATATTAATGTGTTGTGAGGAAATAAAACAAAATCATATATCAGATATAGTATTTGTAGGAGAATTATCATTAGACGGTAGCATAAATAAAATAAATGGAGTTCTACCAATGTGCATAGAAGCACGAAAATTAGGAATAAAAAAAATAATTGTACCAATACAAAATACGAGAGAAGCATCAATAGTAAAAGACATAGAAGTATTAGGAGCCAATAATTTACAAGAAGTAGTAAAATACATAAATGGAGAGCAAGAACTGGTAAAAGCAGAAAAAAATATGCTGACATTAACACAAAAAAATATAGGAATAAATTTAGACTTTTCAGAAGTAAAAGGACAGGAGAATGTAAAAAGAGCATTAGAAGTAGCAGCTAGTGGCGGACATAATTGCCTTATGATTGGAATGCCAGGAAGCGGAAAAACAATGATGATAAGAAGGCTTCCAACAATATTGCCGGACTTAAATTTTGACGAAGCATTAGAAACAACGAAAATACATAGTGTATCAGGAACTTTGGAAAAAGATGTTGGACTAATAACAACAAGGCCGTTTAGAGCACCGCATCATACAATATCATATACATCACTAATTGGAGGAGGAAGAATTCCAAAACCTGGAGAAGTAAGCCTAGCACACAATGGAGTATTGTTTTTAGATGAACTACCAGAATTTAATAAAAAGACATTAGAAGTCTTGAGAGGGCCATTAGAAGATAGAATCGTAACAATAAGCAGAGTAAATGCAACATTAACATATCCGTGTAATTTTATGTTTGTAGCATCAATGAACCCTTGTCCTTGTGGATTTTACGGTTCAAAAGAAAAACAATGTACTTGTACAGAACAAATGATAAACAAATATATGGAAAAGATAAGCGGGCCGTTACTAGACAGAATAGACATACAAATAGAAGTGAGTGCAGTAAAATACCAGAAATTAAAAAATGATAAAAAAGAAGAAAGCTCAGAAGTTATAAAAGAAAGAGTAAACAAAGCAAGGCAAATACAGTACAATAGATACAAAGAGGAAGGCATTTATGCAAATTCACAGCTAACTCCAAAACTAATAGAAAAATATTGTAAACTGGACACAAAGTGCCAAAATCTATTAGAAAACGCATTTAATAAATTAGGATTAAGCGCTAGAGCATATAGCAGAATACTCAAAGTAGCCAGAACCATTGCGGACCTAGAAGAAAAAGAAAATATAGAGATAAAACATATTGCAGAAGCAATTCAGTACAGAAACTTAGACAAAAAGTATTGGAAGAATTGAGGTATAGATGAGAAAAATAAAAATAGGAGAAAAAAGCTATCCAGAAAAAATTCTACAACTAGAAAAGCCACCAGAAGCAATTTGGATGGAAGGAGATATAACATTGCTAGAAAAACCAGCATTAGCAGTAGTTGGCTCAAGAAAAAGCACTCCATATGGAGAAAAAATTGCGAAACTATTTGCAACACAAATATCTAAAAAAGGAATTGCAATAGTTAGCGGGCTAGCCTTAGGAATAGACACAATAGCTCATACCTATTCAAAAAACACATTAGGAAATACAGTTGCAGTTATTGGTTCTGGACTAAAACAAATATATCCAGAAGAAAACAGAAAACTTGCAAAAGAAATTATAAATTGTGGAGGATGCTTAATATCAGAATATGAACCAAATAAAAAGGTAAATATGAAAAATTTTCCGAAAAGGAATAGACTAATTTGTGCATTATCAGAGGGAATATTTGTAGTAGAAGCAGATTATAGAAGCGGGAGCAAGCTAACAGGAAACCTAGGATTAAAATATGGGAAAAAAGTATTTTGCGTTCCAAGAAATATAGGAGAACTCAGAGGATGGGGAACAAACCTATTAATACAAGAAGGAGCAAAACTAGTATTATCTCCAAGTGATATATTAGAAGAATATGGTATCAAATACGATAGAAAAGAAGAATTAGAGCAGATATATGAAAAAAAGAAAAAAATCAAAATAAAACCAGAATACAAAGAGTTATACAATCTTATAACGAAAAATCCAATAGAAATAAATGAGCTAGCCAAAAAGAGTAAAATAAATATTTCAGAACTAAACCAAAAAATAACAATGATGGAAATTGAAGGGTACATAGAAAGCTTACCTGGAAACGAATATAAGAGGGTGGAATAGTGTATAAAAGACATATATTAGGAACAAAAGGCGAAGATATTGCAGTAAAATACCTAGAAGAAATAGGATGCCAAATATTAATAAGAAACTTTAGAAGCCATTATGGAGAAATAGATATAATAGCAAAAGACAAAAATGAATATGTTTTTGTAGAGGTAAAAACAAGAGCAAGTGAAAAATTTGGAAAGCCAATAGAAGCGGTAAACAATATAAAACAAAAGCATATTTATAAAACAGCAGAATATTATTTATATTGTAAAAAGCTAGAAAACTCTTATGTAAGATTTGATATAATTGAAGTATATAAAAAACAAAACGAATTCTATGTACACCATTTAAAAAATGCAATAATATAAAAAGCAAAATTTGAACAATTTGAAACTTAAATTTAAAATAAAGATGAGTAAAAAAATAATGCAACAAAATATTTAAAATAAAAAGAAAAAAATAAAAAGAAAAAAATTCAACAAAAATATTGCAAAAACTGTAAATATGTGATATATTATATAAGTGCTTAATAAAAAAGCAAATCGAGGTGTAGCGCAGTTGGTAGCGCGCGTGGTTTGGGACCATGAGGTCGCAGGTTCGATCCCTGTCACCTCGACCAATTAAAAGCAATTTTAAGAGAATTGCAGAAAATTTTAAAAGTGTGAAAAGAGTATTAACGACAAGGTTTTCGTTGATACTCTTTTCTGCTCAGTTTCAAAAAATATTGAAAATAAAGCTTATAATATGGAATAGGTTTAGCTCCGCCACTAAGATTGTGTTTCCATGAAATATTAACATTTTCGCCTACTGTAAGAATATAAGAAAGATCTAGGTTATTAAGATTGTCTTTTACAACAATATTGCATCATAGTCTACATAACTTGTAAAGTACTTCCATTAATGCAAAATATTTTATATAGAATATAATGACTATTTATTTTTTTGTATTATATCAATAACTGTACCATATGTATAAAAACTGCCAATGACTAAAGTTACTGTATCAGAATTGCTATTCATAGCATCTTCTATAGCGTCATTTAAACTCTCCTTATAAATTTTATCTATTTCAGCAAATTGTTTCATACATTCATATAATTCGTCATTTGATACATAAGTTTCTGAATTATTTCCTGAAGTTAAAATAAATATAGCTTCTTTATCTTGGGCAATCAATTCTAGCATTTTATTATAATCTTTTCTCTTTAATATTGAAATTATATATGATTAATTTTTGATAAAATCCTATATATTAATTTTTGAAAATGTCCTAAATA